>JAZLMR010000078.1:0-18158 GCA_045598785.1 Kiritimatiellia bacterium | reverse complement strand
TGGTGAATTCCCTGGTTCTGGTGGCGTAGCGGTCGTGCGAACCGTGGCCAGACGGGTGCAACGCTCACGGCTCCGGTTTGCCCTGCGGGCCGCCGGAACGGGGTGGCCGACATCGAATTTCTCCGCTGTTCCCGCGCCCGGGTGAGCCGCACGTTGGCGCGGAGCTGGCAGGCTGAGGGCGGCGGAGCACCCCTCATAGCGACTGCTTCGCAGCTCGGCCTGCGGCCTCGGGGGATATGACAGTCGCACGAGAGGAGCGCAGGGATCGTCCACCGCCTCAGAGGTCTCGCTTGTTGAAATGGGTTTCGGTGAGGGGAATGGCTCGTTACGTCTGGTTGACTTCGGCGAGGCGGTGGTTACGACTCCCGGAGCGACGGTTCGGGCGAGCTTGTCGGGACGTCGCACCAGCCGCAGGCGCTAACCGGCGAGAAATGTCGGGTCAGACGTCGGCGCATGACATTGCGCCGTAAACCGGGAAGGGAGAATTCGGCCGCGCGGTTACAGAGCGCAAGTTTGGCGCCATCAAAGCCATTGGCGGCGCGTCCGCTATCTCGGGCGCGGAATTGGAGGAAGGCTCAACATGCAATCGCGCCCAGTCCGGTCAGCAAGTCGCCAGCTGCTGACTTTTGCTATAATAAGCCGATATGAGCAGCGGATTATCGAACGTACGCAATATCGGCATTGTCGCGCACATTGACGCGGGCAAGACGACCACCACCGAGCGCATTCTCTTCTACACGGGGAAGATTCACCAGCATGGTGACGTGCACGACGGCAACACCACCACCGACTTCATGATTCAGGAGCGGGAAAAGGGCATCACCATCCAGTCGGCCGCCATCTCCTGCGAATGGGACGGCCATGCGATCAACATCATCGACACCCCCGGCCATGTGGACTTCACGATGGAAGTCGAGCGCTCGCTGCGCGTGCTCGACGGCGCGGTCTGCGTCTTCTGCGCCGTCGGCGGGGTGCAGCCGCAGTCCGAGACGGTGTGGCGCCAGGCCGATCGCTATCAGGTGCCGCGCCTCGCCTATGTGAACAAGATGGACCGCATGGGCGCGAACTTCGAGCGCGTCGTCGACGAGCTGCGGCAGAAGCTCCGGGCGCCGGCGTGCCCGATCGAGCTGCCGATCGGCAAGGAAGAGGGCTTTGTCGGCGTCGTCGATCTGGTGAAGATGCAGGCGATCGTCTATGACGAGGCCAGCGAAGGCCGCAAGTTCACGGTCGGGGAGATTCCCGCCGACCTGAAGGACGCCGCCGAGCTCGCCCGCGCGGAACTGGTGGAGAAGGTGGCGGACCTCGACGAAGGCGTGATGGAGGCGTTTCTCGAAAAGGGCGATCTCACCGCCGAGGAACTGGTGCCGGCCATTCGCCGGGTTACGGTCGCCGGCGCCTTCGTGCCGGTGCTGTGCGGCACCAGCTTCAAGGACAAGGGCGTGCAGCCGGTCCTGGACGCGATCTGCGCCTACCTGCCTTCGCCGCTCGACCGGCCGGCCGTCGCGGCGACCGACCTCAAGAGCGGCGAGCGGGTGACTCGCGCCACTGACGACGCGCTGCTGTCGTCGCTCGTGTTCAAGATCACCACCGACCCCTATGGCAAGCTCTATTTCGTGCGCGTCTATTCGGGTTCGCTCAAGAAGGGCGCGAATGTCTACAACCCGCGCACCAAGAAGCGCGAGCGCGTCATGCGCATCGTGCGCCTCTTCGCCGACCAGCGCATTGACGTCGAGGAGCTGAACGCCGGCGACATCGGCGCGATCGTCAACCTCAAGGAGGTGACGACCGGCGACACGCTCTGCGCGGAAATGAAGCCCTGCTATCTTGAGCGCATCACCGCGCCGCAGCCGGTCATGTTCATGGCCATTGAGCCGAAGTCCAGCGCCGACAAGGACAAGCTTGTCGAGTCGATGCAGGAGCTGGCGGCGGAAGACCCGACCTGCCAGTTCCGCGAGGACGAGGAGACGGGGCAGACGATCCTTTCGGGCATGGGCGAGCTGCATCTGGAGATTCTGGTCGACCGGCTGAAGCGCGAGTTCAAGTGCGCGGCCAACACCGGCAAGCCGATGGTCTCCTACTGCGAGACGGTCACCGCCCCGGCGCTCAGGAACTTCATGTTCGACCGCGAGCTCGGCGGCAAGCGGCACGCGGTGGAGCTGAAGATCCAGGTCGAGCCGCTCCAGCGCGGCGCCGGCGTCCAGGTGGAGCTCTCGCGCGATTTCGTCAATCTCGTGAGCGAGAAGGCGCTGCAGGACTGCGTGCGGCAGGGGCTGGAGGACGGCATCGCGACCGGCGTGCTGGCGCGGTATCCGATGACGGACATCAAGGCGACCTGTCTGTCGGCGACGCTGGTCGATCCCGAAGTCTCGGACGAAGTTGCCTTCCGCAGCGCGGCGATGATGGGCTTCCGCGAGGCGGCCGAGTCGGCGGCCCCGGAATTTCTGGAGCCGATCATGAAGCTGGAGATCACTACGCCGCCGGAATCGGTGGGCGAGGTGCTGGGCGACCTGAACGGCCGCCGCGGCACGGTGCTCGACATGGACATGCGCGGCGACCTGCAGGTCGTGCATGCGCGGGTGCCGATGGCGAAGATGTTCGGCTACGCGACGGCGATCCGCTCGTTGACCAAGGGCCGCGCGTCGTATTCGATGGAGCCGGACATGTTCGAGATCGCGCCGAAGAACGTGCGCGAGGAGATTTTGAGCAAATGATCGTCTGACCAGTTGAGGAGTAAGTCGATATGCAGCGGAGAGATTTTCTGACGGGACTCGGGCTGCTGGCGGCGACGCCGGCGCTGGCGGCGGCCGAGTCGGACGCGCCTTCGGCGTTTGCCATCAAGATTCGCGGCCAGCGCGCGCAGGTCAAGGACCGGCCGGTGACGGTGGCGATCCTGGGGTGCGGCAATCGCGGCAGCGTCTATGCCAACTATGCCGAGCGCTTTCCCGAATGCATGAAGGTGGTGGCGGTCGCCGACATCGACCGTTTCCGGGCGCAGCGGACGGCGAAGATCCATTCGATTCCGGCCGCCCGCGTGTTCGGCGACTGGCAGGATTGTCTCAAGGCCGGGCGGCTTGCCGACGCGCTGATCATCGCGCTGCCCGACCATCTGCATTATCGTCTGGCGCTTGAGGGGCTGGACCTCGGCTATGACCTCCTTCTGGAGAAGCCGATTGCGCAGAGCGCCGAGGAGTGCCGCGCCATTCTCGCCAAGCAGCAGGCGAAGGGCGCCATCGTCGCGGTTGCCCACGTGCTCCGGTATGCGCCGCTGTTCGTGGCGCTTAAGGAGGCGCTGGATCGGGGCACGATCGGCGAGCTCGTCTCGGTCATTCATCGTGAGGCGGTTTCCTGGCATCACTTCGCCCAGGCCTATGTTCGCGGGCTTTTCGGCAATTCCAAGGAGTCGACGCCGGTCATACTCGCGAAGTCGTGCCACGATCTCGATTTGATGCGCTGGTTCGTGGGCCAGCCCTGCAAGCGGGTGTCGGCCGACGGTTCGCTGACGCTTTTCCGGCCGGAGCGCGCGCCGCAGGGTGCGCCGATGCGCTGCACCGACGGCTGCCCGCACGAGGCGACCTGTCCGTTTTCGGCGATTCAGATCTATGCGCGCGACCAGCGTGGCCATCATCTGTTCAATAAGCCGGATGACGTTCCGTGGAACTACGACTTCATGTACGAGACCATCAAGACCCATCGCGTCGGGCGCTGCGTCTACCACTGCCACAACGATCAGCCCGACCATTATGTGATGGAGATGGAGTTCGCCAACGGCGTCACCGGGTCGTTCACGATGGACGGCTTTAACTTCGAGGCGGGGCGCAAGACGCGGCTCGTGGGCACCGAGGGCTGCATCGAGTCCGACGGGCGTACGCAGTTTACGATTCATCGCTTTAACGCCCGCAAGCCGGAAGACTATCGCGGCATGGTGTGGAAGCTGAAGGACGTCGTCTACGAAGGCGAAGCGGCGGCCGACCATGGCCACGGCGGCGGCGACCATGCGCTTTGTCGCGATTTCGTCGAGGCCATTTCGTATCGCGACGAGTCGCGGCTGACGAGCACGCTGGCGTCGTCGGTGGAGAGCCATCTCATGGGCTTTGCCGCCGAACGCAGCCGGCACGAAGGCCGCAAGGTCGAGCTGTAGCGCTTGGTGGCGGGTATTTGCTATAATGTCGCCATGCGCAAAGGGCAGGCGATGGTCGAGTATGTGCTGGTGCTGGCGGCGCTGACGATCGTGGCGTCGGCGCTGTGGTGGTTCGCCAGCTGCGCACGTCGATATGCCCATCGGGCGGAAAATCTGGTGACGATGGACTGTCCGTAACGCGAGCAAGCTTTCAAGTCACAGGAGGAAAGGTCATGCAGAAACTCAGAAAAGGTCAGACGATGGTCGAATACATCATCATCGTCGCGCTTATTGCCATTGCGCTGATCGGCATCTTCTCGTTCTTCGGCGGGACGGTCCATAAGAAGGTCAAGGGCGCCGGCGAGGCGTTGACGACGGAAAAGTCCGATTCCACCTACGACTCGAATAGCATCAAGACGCTCGGCGAGGACTGATGCTTCGCAGGGGACAGTCCCTGGTAGAGTCCGCCATCGCGGTTACGATTGTCACCTTTGTGTTCTTCGGGCTCTACGAATTGTCGCAGGCGCTGACGGGCAGGATTCTCGTTCAGCATGCGGCGATGCGCGTTGCCCGGGCGCGGGCAGTCGGCTTCAATGAATTCATGTGCCTGAAGACGGCGCGGCTGGCGGTGATTCCCGTGGCCGGCCAGCGGCCCCAGCCGACGGCCGGCGACGGGCGCGACGATTTCAGCGAGACGGCGGCGGCGCGCATCTATCTGCAGACGCCGAACGAAGGCTATGCGCACCGGCTGCTCGATTACGAGCGCTGGGACCATCTGGCGATCGACACCGGCGCCGATTCGGGCGCCAAGGTGACCTTGAAGAACGACTGGTTCAAGTTTCGGGGCGAGGCGGTGGTCGACGCCTTTCCGGTCTATCTGACGGATCAGGGGCGATGAAGCTGCGACGCGGACAAGTGGCCTTGTATCTGGTGCTCGCGCTGCTGGGCGTCGTGGTGCTGCTTCTCATGAACGTCAATGTGTTCTTGGCGGTGCGGGCCAAGAACCGGCTGATGAATGCCGCCGACGCCGCCGCGATTGCGGCCGCCAAGGTGCAGGGCGCCTTGCTCAACGAGCTGGCGCGGATGAATGTCGCGCACCTGCAATCGCTCATCGACGGCGAGCGCTGGGACCGGGAGCTGGAGATGCGCGAGCTGGCGATGTTCCGGCCGCTGGAGGCGATTGCGGCGGCCAACCAGGCGGCGGCCAGCTGGGGTTTCGAGGGCGCGGCCGACGGCGAGAGCCTCGCCGTTTTCCGCGATCATCTTTCGGAGATCCGCGCCGAGTATGCGAACAATCCGCAGCTCTATCCCGAGTATCGCGACGGCCAATGGCTGGAATATGCCGATCGGCTGGGCGGCGCCCTTGGCGCCAACGCCATAGTAGTGCCGGGGTTCATGGAAATCCCCAGCGCCTGGCGGCAAGAGCCGCTGTTGAGCGGTTCCTTTTACGATGCGATCGCCGGCCGCGCCTGGTGCTGGTTTCGGCTCGGCGGGCGTTCGCGTTATCTGAACTATGCGCACGATGCGATGCCGCGACCCGAAGCGCTGGAACCGGCGGTGCAGGAGAACAGCGAGGTCTTTTCGCTGCACGTCACTTTTGCGTCGTGGCCGGATTCGCTGACTTGGCCGGGCGCGACCTGGACGGACTTTGACGAGGATTGGATTGCCTTTGTCGCCCAGATTGCCGACCGCAGCGTCGATTCGGTGAAGGCGGCGGTCGAACGCATCACCGACCCGGCCGAGCGTTGGGCTTTCTACGATGACTACTGGGGGCAGTGGTCGCGGGTCTTCAATCCTGACGAGTTTCCGATTGCGGGCGAAGTGCGGCCGGAATACGATGTCGCCGGGTGCGTCGCTTCGGTGCGAATTCAGGGGTCGATTCCCCGGTTGCTGGACTCCGATGAGACGGCGACGCGGGCAATCGAGGTCACGGCCGAGGCCAAGCCGCTGGGCACCGTCGAGCGCGAGGGCGCGACCTGTCCGGTCACGGTGTTCAATCGTCTGATCGCGCCTTCGGACACTGGCGACAGCCGCGTGTTTCGCGAGGCGCAGCTGGTGCCGATGGAGTCGGTGCCGCGTTCGCCGGGGTATTCGACTTCGCCGCAGTGGTATCACCATGTGCGCGAACATCTGCCGGACTACCTGGCGACGGGCCCGAAGACCGGCAGCTGCTACTATTGCACGCAGTTGAGCTGGTGGGAGGGCGCGGCCAATCGCGATTCGGTTCGTACCTGGCTCGGGCAACATGGCGATTCCTGTTCGGGGGATACCCCCGGCGATCGTTCGGGAGGGCATCGCTATGGCCATTAAGCTTCGCCCGGCGCAGGCGCTGATGGAACTGGCGGTGGGCCTCTTTACGCTGGCGCTCGTCATCAGCGCCTTTGCGGCCTTTTCGTTTTACATCAACCGCAGTCTGGAAATCCAGAATCATCTTCGCGGCAATGCGAAGATCGTCTCCGATAAGCTGGAGGTCGGCAAGGAGGCGGATGCGATGGCGGTGAAGGAAATCTTCGGTCGCGAGCGAATCGAGATCAAGGAACCGAACGGCATAGTCGATCGGAACATTTACTGAAGGAGCGGCAGGATGTTGAACCCCCGACTGGAAGAGTTGAAGGAAATCGCGCGGCAGCGCGAGCTCGACTTGGTTTGGGTGCGCGACCCGGCGAACCTCCGCGCGCTGACGGGCATCAATTGCGATCACGCGGTCTTGGAGCTTCGGCGGACGAGTCGGCCGGAGGTTCGCCTCTATACGGATTTCCGTTATGTGCCGATGGTGCATCGGGTGGCGCCGGAGCTTAGGGTGGGCGACATTCGCCGGCTCGGCCGTCGGCTGACGGCGAAGCGCGTCGGTTACGAGTCGTCGCTGCCGCATGCGCAATTCCTGAAGTGGCAGGAACGGCTTAAGGCGGCGGAATTCGTGGATCTCGCCGAGGAGCTGGCGGGGCTGCGGGCGGCGAAGACGGCGGCGGAACAGGCGGGGCTGCGGGCGGCCGAGCGGCTGAATTGCCGCATCTGGCAACGGGCGTGCGCGAAGTTCCGGCCGGGGATGACCGAGCGGGAAATGGCGCGGGTCATTCAGCGGCTGATGCTGGAGCTGGGCGACGGCGAGGCGTTTGCCACCATCGTTTGCGTGGGGGCGAACGCCGCGGAGTGCCACCACGAGCCGGACGACACCGTATGGAACGGGCGCGAGCCGGTGCTGGTGGACATGGGGGTGAAGTTCAACGGCTACTGCAGCGACCTGACGCGCAATCTGGTGCCGTCGCGGCCGCGGCCGCTTTACCGGCAGGTCTACCGCCTCGTCGAGCGCGCCAACCGCGCCGCCATTGCCGCGGCCCGGCCCGGGATTACCTGCGCGGCGCTGGACCGGGTGGCGCGCGACCTGATCGCCGCCGAAGGATTCGGTTCGGCGTTCGGCCATTCGCTCGGGCATGGCGTCGGGCTGGAGATTCACGAAGCGCCGACCGTCTCCCGTCGCAGCTCGATCGTGCTTAAGCCCGGCATGGTGGTCACGATCGAGCCGGGCGTTTACCTCGAAGGCAATCTCGGCGTGCGCATCGAGGACATGATTCTCATTACCGAGTCGGGAGCGGAGGTGCTGTCGAAATGGTCATGAGCAAGGTGCGGACAGTGGCGACTTTGAAACTGACGGTTGACGGCGCGCTGCCGAAGGCGCTGGGAATTTCGCGGGCTGAGCTTAAGGCTGCCGCGCGCTATTTTGCCGCGCGGGCCGCGGCGCGGTGCGGCGAGCCGTTTCAGGCGGTGGCGGTGATCTTGCAGGCCGACGGCTTTTCGGCGGCAGTGCATCGGGCGATTAACGGCGCCGAGGGGCCGACGGACGTCGTGACCCAGCCCTATGCGGCGATGCCGGGCGAGCCGGCGGGGGTTTACGGCGAACTTTACGTCAATTGCGAGCAGGCGCTGCGGGCGGCGCCGAAACGCCGCGGCTGGTCGCCGGCGAAGGAATTGCTTTTGTATGTGGCGCATGGCATGGATCACCTTTCGGGGGCGGACGATCTGCTGCCGGCGGAATATGCCGCGATGCGCCGGCGGGAACTCGGATGGTTGAAAGGATTCTATGAAAACTGACGTGCTTGTTATTGGCGCCGGCGTCGTCGGCTGCGCAACGGCGCGCGAATTGTCGCGCTACAATCTCAATGTCACCGTGCTGGAGGCCGGCAGCGACGTCGCGGAAGGCGCGTCCAAGGCCAACAGCGCGATCGTGCACGCCGGCTTCGACGCCAAGCCCGGCACGAACAAGGCGAAATACAACGTGCTCGGCAACCGCATGTTCGAGGAGGTCTGCCGCGAGCTGAAGGTGCCGTTCCGGCGCAACGGTTCGCTGGTGCTGGCCTTCGGCGCCGAGGAGGAGCGCGCGCTCAAGGAGCTGGTGGCCAAGGCGGAAGCGAACGGCGTGCCGGTCGAGCTCTTTGATCAGGCTCGGCTCCGGGCGGCCGAGCCGAAGGTGTCGCCCGAAGCGACGGCGGCGCTATGGGCTCCGACGGGCGGCATCTGCTGCCCCTACGAACTGACCTTCCGCTATGCCGAGAATGCGGCGGCGAACGGCGTGACCTTTGTGTTCGACGCGAAGGTCGCCGAGGTGGCGAAAGCCGGCGACAATGAGTGGCAGGTGACCTGCGCGGACGGGCGGGTCTTTGCGGCAAAGGCGGTCGTCAACTGCGCCGGCGTTCATTCCGACGAACTTAACAATCAGGTCAGCGCCACCAAGTATCGGATCGAGCCGCGGCGCGGCGAATATCTGATGCTCGACAAGGACGAGGACGGCACTTTTTCGGCGACGATGTTCCAGGTGCCGTCCAAGATGGGCAAGGGCATTCTCGTTTCGCCGACGGTGGACGGCACGGTGATCGTCGGCCCGACGGCCGAGGACATCGGCGACAAGGAAGACAAGGCCACGACTTTCGCCGGGTTGGAGAAGGTCAAGGCGGGGGCGCGGCGCACCTATCCGGACCTGCCGCTCGCGAAGGTGATCACCGAGTTTTCGGGACTGCGCGCCCATGAGACGACGGTCGGCGACTTTGTAATCGGCGAGGCGCCGGATGCGCCGGGCTTCTTCAACGCGCTGGGCGTGGAATCGCCGGGGCTTACTTCCGCGCCGGCGCTGGGCGTCACCTTGGCGGCGGCGGTGGCCGCGCGGCTGGGGGCGTCGAAGAAGAATCCGCAGCTGATTTCCAAGGATGTTTCCCATTGGCCGAAGACGCGCGAGCTGTCGCCGGAGGCGCTGGCGGCGCTGGTGGAGCGCGACCCGAGCTTCGGCCGCGTTATCTGCCGCTGCGAATCGGTGACCGAAGGCGAGATCCGCGCGGCGATTCGCGCGCGGGTCGGGGCGCGGACGCTGGACGGCATCAAGCGGCGGACGCGGAGCGGCATGGGCCGGTGTCAGGGGGGCTTCTGCACGCCGCGGCTGATTGAGATCCTGGGCAGCGAGCTCGGGCTGCCGCCGGAGAAGTTCCTCCTGTCGCGCAAGACGGCGCCGAAGGAACTGGTGCCGGCGGCCGACGAGACGGCGACCGAGGGGCAGGCGTTTGACGTGCTGGTCGTCGGCGCGGGTCCGGCCGGGCTCGCCGCGGCGGTGGCGGCGCATGACGAGCTGAAGGCGTTGCGCGCCCGGCGCGGCGACACGCAGCCGGTGCGGGTCATGATTCTGGAGCGCGACGACGCGCCGGGCGGCATCCTGCAGCAGTGCATTCACAACGGCTTCGGCCTGCATCGCTTTTCCGAAGAGCTGACCGGGCCCGAGTATGCGCAGCGCTGGGTGGACATGGTCCGGGAGCGCAAGATCCCGATCGTGTGCGGCACGATGGTGCTGGAGGTCGGCACGGCCGGCGGACTCAGCGTGACGGCGATGTCGCCGCGCGGCGGGCTCAAGGTCTATCGTCCGCGGGCGGTGGTGCTGGCGATGGGCTGCCGGGAGCGTCCGCGCGGGGCGCTGATGACGCCCGGCACGCGCCCGGCCGGCGTCTATACCGCGGGCACGGTGCAGCGGCTGGTGAACATGGACGGCATCATGCCGGGCAAGCGGGTGGTCATTCTCGGCTCCGGCGACATCGGGCTCATCATGGCGCGGCGGCTGACGTTTTCGGGGGCGAAGGTGCTGGCGTGCGTGGAGATCATGCCGAAGTCGTCGGGGCTGATGCGCAACGTCGTGCAGTGCCTCAACGACTACGACATTCCGCTGTTGCTGTCGCACACGGTCACGGACGTGGAGGGGCGGGAGCATGTGACGGGCGTCAAGGTGGCCGAGGTCGACGAACAGCTTCGGCCGATTCCCGGCACCGAGACGCATTATGATTGCGACACGCTGGTGCTCAGCTGCGGGCTCATTCCTGAGAACGAGCTGACCAAGAAGGCGGGCATTGAAATGGATCCGAAGACGCGCGGGCCGAAGGTCGATCCGAAGACGATGGCGACGAGCGTCCCCGGGGTGTTTGCCGGCGGCAACGTCGTCAGGGTCTACGATCTGGTGGACTGGGTTTCACGGGACAGCGAGACGGCCGGCCGTTCGGCGGCGGCGTATGCCGCGGCGCGGCAGGAAAAGGAGGGAACGCTATGAAGATGATCTGCATCAACTGTCCTCGCGGTTGCGAGCTGGAAGTGGAGCGGGAAGGGGAGCGCGTCGTCGTGACCGGCAACGCCTGCCCGCGCGGCGAGGAGTACGGCCGGGCGGAAATCGTGAACCCCACCCGGATGGTCACCGGCCTCGTGCGGATCGCCGGCATGCGCAAGCCGCTGCCGGTGAAGACGCGCGTGGCGGTCGCCAAGGCGAAGATCGACGCGGTGCTCTTTGCCCTGCATCAGGCGACGGTGCAGCTGCCGGTCAAGATCGGCGACGTTATCATCGCCAATGTCGCCGAGACTGGCGTCGACGTGGTGGCGACCGCCAATTACGGAGAGTGAGCGCGACCATGCGGCTTTTCGACACCCATTGCCATTTCGAGACCGACGACCGCGCGGCCATTGCTGCCGTGCTGCGGCGGGCGCGGGCGGCGGGCGTGGAAAAGCTGATGGCGGTCGGCGGCTCGCCGGCGCTCAATGCGAGCGCGGCCCTGGCGCGGGAGATCGCCGCGGGCGCGGCAGATCTGCCGCGGGTGTTGCTCGCCCAGGGTTTCGACCGCGACCAGGTGGAGCTGCCGGCGGCGACGCGCGAAGAGTTCGTGAGCGCGCCGGAGCTGGCCGCCTGGGGCGAAATCGGGCTCGATTACCATTATTCGCCGACGACCCGCTCGGCGCAGCTGCGGCTCTTTGCCGAGCAGCTGGAGCTGGCGCGTGCGCGCGCGTTGCCGGTCGTCATTCATACGCGCGAAGCGGATGACGACACGCTGGGGGTTTTGCGGGAAATTCCGTCGGCGGGCATTATCCATTCGTTTACGGGCAATCCGGGATTTGCGCGGCAGCTGCTGGACCTCGGCTTTTACATTTCGCTTTCGGGCATCGTCACCTTTCGCCTAGCCGACAATGTGCGGGAATCGGCGCGGGTGGTGCCGGATGACCGGCTCTTGATCGAGACCGACTCGCCGTTTCTCGCGCCGGTGCCGAAGCGCGGCCAGCCGAACGAGCCGGCGTTCGTTCGCCACACTTGCGAGTTTCTGGCCGCCTTGCGCGGGTGTTCGCCGGAAGCTTTGGGCGAGCTGACGGCGGCCAATGCCGAACGGCTGCTGGAGCGACGGACTTAACGGGAACTGGGCATGAAGCGGGCATTGGACCTTCTGTTGATTTTGCTGACGCTGCCGGTGACCGTGCCGGTGGTGGCGCTGACGGCGCTCGTTTCGCGGCTGGTGCAGGGGCGGGGCGTCCTCTTTACGCAGGAACGCGCCGGGCGGGGCGGGCGGCCGTTTCGACTGCGGAAGTTTCGCTCAATGCGCGAGGGCGACGGCGACGACGGTGAGCGGCTGACGAAGTTCGGGCGGTTCCTGCGGGCGAGCTCGCTCGACGAATTGCCGGAACTCTGGAACGTGCTGGTCGGGGAGATGTCGCTCGTAGGGCCGCGGCCGCTGCCGACGCGCTATCTGCCGCGCTATAGCGCCGAGCAGCGTCGCCGGCACGAGGTGCGGCCGGGGCTGACCGGCTGGGCGCAGGTTCACGGGCGCAACTTGCTCGACTGGGAGACGAAGTTTCGCTATGACGTCTGGTACGTGGATCATCGGTCGCTGGCGCTGGACCTGAAGATCCTGGCGCTGACGGTGGTTCAGGTCTTTGCGGCCCGCGGCATCGCGGCGACGGGCGAGGCGACGATGAGCGAGTTCAAGGGGAGCGGCGATGGTCTGGAAACTGCATCATAATCGGGAGACGGTTTCCACCAATCTGGATGCGCGCGCCGGACGGCCGTTCGCGGTCTTCACGGCCGATTTTCAGACGGCTGGCCGCGGGCGGCTCGATCACCGCTGGGTGTCGCCGCCAGGTGCGAACTTGCTGATGTCGGTCGTGCTCCCGGTGGGGAAGGCGGCCCCTGAGGAAGTGGCGACCTTGCCGTTGGTGGTGGGGCTGGCGGTAGTGCTGGCGGTGCGGTCGCTGGGCATTGCGGGCGTGATGCTCAAATGGCCGAACGACGTCTTGGTCGAGGGTCGAAAGGTGGCGGGGATTTTGTGCGAACGCAATGACGATCGGGTGATTGCCGGAATCGGGGTCAATGTCCAGGCGCAAGAGTTCGCTCCTGAGCTGGCGGGGCGAGCGACTTTTCTTGGGGCCTGTCCCCGCGAAAACGGGGCCGGCCCCCAGGCGATTTCGGTGGCGGAAGTGCGCGAGCGGGTGCTCGCCGAGTTGGCGACGGTCTTCGGGCGCTGGGCGGACGGCGGTTTTGCCGAGCTCTATGCCGAGTTCGCGGCGATCGACTATCTGCGGGGACAGTCCCTGGAAGTCTGGCAGACGGACGACGACCCCGCGCCGCTCGTCGGGCGTTGCGGCGGCATTCTCGACGACGGTTCGCTGGCGGTGGGGAAGACGCGGGTTTATGCCGGCGAGGCGCATGTGGCGAAGTTTGAGGGTAATCATGCATAGACTGTTAGTGGATTCGGAGTTGCTGCAGGAAGCGCAGCCGGTGCTGCCGAAGGCGGCCGCCCGTCATTTGAAGGTGCTGCGGTCGGAGGTCGGCGAGCGCCTGGAGCTGTTTGACGGCCAGGGGCGGTTTCGCGTTTATGCGATGAAAGATCGGGAAACGCCGGTCGCTTGCGCACCGCTCGCCGTCGTGGCGCGGCCGGCGACGAGGCTGACGCTGTTTGCCTGCGTGACCAAGGGGTCGCGCTGGGACTGGACGGTTGAAAAGGCCACCGAGCTCGGGGTGACGCGCATCGTGCCGGTCATTTCCGAGCGCACGATCGTGCGCATTCCGGCGGCGGAGCGTGCGGTGAAGCGCGAACGCTGGCAGCGAATTGCCGAGGATGCCGCGCGGCAGAGCGATGCGAAATGGCTGCCGGAGATCCTGCCGGCGGTCGACTTCAAGGATTCGCTGGCTCTGGTGCGGGCGACTACTTGCTTTATCGGCGCCTTGACCGAGCCGCCGCCGGCGCCGCTCGCAGCGGCGGTCGCCCGGGCGTTGCCGGCCAGCCGCGAGCTGGCGGTTTACATCGGGCCGGAAGGCGACTTTACGCCGGCCGAGCTGGCGGCGTTGACGGCCATCGCCACGCCGACCTCGTTCGGGGCGACGATCCTGCGGGCGGAGACGGCGGCGATTTTCGCGCTGAGCGTGGTGAAGGGGGCGCTGGACCGATGAAGGTCGGATTCTTCGACAGCGGCATCGGCGGGCTCTCGATTCTCGACGCCTTTCACCGGCGGTGTCCGGGCGTGGCGACGGAATATCTGGCCGATTCGGAACATTGCCCTTATGGCAATCGGTCCAAGGCGGAGATCTGCCGGCTGGCGCGCGCCTGCGTCCGGCGGCTCCTCAAGCGCGGCTGCGAGATGATCGTGGTCGCCTGCAATACGGCGACGGCGGCGGCCATCGACCGCTTGCGGCGCGAGTATCCGGAAGTGCCGTTCGTGGGCTTGGAGCCGGCGCTCAAGCCGGCGGCGCTCAAGTCTCGGTCCGGGGTGGTGGCGGTGCTGGCGACCCGTGGCACCTTCAACGGGCGGCTCTATAACGAGACCAAGGCGCGGTTCGCGCGCCAAGTGAATGTCATCGCGACCGTGGCCGACGAATTCGTGACCGAGGTGGAGAAGCTGAAGGTGACGCGGCCGGACGGGCGTGTGGGCGTGCGGGCGATTGCCGACTTAAGCGCGGCGCGGCAGGCGCGGCTGGAGCGCATCGTCCGCTTGCGCATCGAGCCGCTGCTGGCGGCCGGCGCCGATCGGATCGTGCTTGGCTGCACGCATTTTCCGCATTTGAAGCCGTTGATTGAAAAGATAGCCGCCGGTCGTGCCGAAGTGGTGGATCCGTCGGACGCAGTGGCGCGGCAAGCCCAGCGGGTGCTGGAGCAGTTGCGCGACCAGAAAGGAGAAAGATAAAATGAGACGAGGTTTGGCAGTTTTGACGGTGATGCTGGCGGCGGTGGCCGGGGCGGCGAAGCCGAAGTACGTGTTCTTGTTCATCGGCGACGGCATGTCGATGCCCCAGCGGATGGTGGCGGACGAGTTTGCGAAAGTGACGGGTTATGGCGAGCTGGCGATGAACCGGCTGCCGTACCAGTGCTTTACCCGTACGCAGAGCGCCAATAAGCCGGTGACGGATTCGGCGGCGGCGGCGACGGCCATCGCCTGCGGCGAAAAGACCGACAACGGCATGCTGGGCATCGATCCGCAGGGCCGGCGGCTGGATTCGGTGGCCGCGTTCGCCCGGCGGCGGGGGCTGAAGGTCGGCATCATGACCACGGTGACGATTACCCATGCCACGCCCGCCGGCTTCTACGCCCATCAGCGAAGCCGCAACGACGACTATCAAATCGGCCTGGACCTGCTGGCTTCGGGCTTTGACTTCTTTGCCGGCGGCGGCATGGCCGGTCGGCAGGACGATGAAAAGAATCCGGCGTATCGCGGCAATGTCTTCGAGCTGGCGGCGGCGGCCGGCTATCGGCTGGCGACCAACCGGGCGGAGTTCGCGGCGCTGCGCCCTGGCGGCGGCAAGGTGCTGGCGCCGCTGTCCCGGTCGCGGCTGGACTTTTCGATTGACGCCCGCGCGGACTCGCCTCGGCTGAGCGAGATCGTCACCAAGGCCATCGAGCTCCTGGACAATCCTTCCGGCTTCCTGATCATGGCGGAAGGCGGCACGGTCGACTACGGCGGCCACGCCAATGACGCGGCGGCGATGGTGCAGGACGTCCTGGAGCTGGACCGGGCGGTGAAGGTGGCGCAGGCATTTCTGCGCCAGCATCCCGAGGAGACGCTGATCGTGACTACGGGCGATCACGAAACCGGCGGGCTGTCGATGGGCTTCGCCAGCAGCGGCAATCACTATTACCTGCGGCTGCTGGCGCGGCAGCGGCTTTCGGCGGAGAGCTTTTCCCACGAAGTCGAGCGGGCGATCCGCGCCAATCCGAAGCTGACCTTTGCGGAAGTCCAGCCGCGGCTCGTCCGGGATTTCGGCTTCGTCTTCGAGCCGGCGGCCGTGAAGACCGAGGACGATCGGCGGATGCTCCTGTCGGCGGCCGAGCAGCAGGAGCTGGCGGCGGCGTTTCAGGACGACGTCGCCTTCGTCATCGGCGGCCAGCGCGAGACTACGGCGCACGATGCCCAGCGGCGGAAGCGGTTTGCGAACACGGTCAAGCGGATGATGGCCGCCCATGCGGGCGTGAGCTTTTCGACGAGTTCGCATACGGCGATGCCGACGATGACCACGGCTTCGGGCGCGGGCGCCGAGGGGTTCGTCGCCTTTATGGAGAACACGGACATCGCGTGCAAGCTCAAGGAACTGTTGGCGGAATGAGGAGAAGCGGTTATGAAGGAAAAGAGCTTTATCAGGTGTCAGTGGAAGTTCATCATCGCGTCGATGTTCGCCTACATGTTCTTTTACCTGACGCGCAAGAACCTGTCGATGGCCCAGCCGATCATGCTGGAGGAAGGCGTGATCACCAAGTATGCGCTCGGGATCATCATGACCGTGCACGGCGTCCTCTACGGCTGCTCGCGCTTCGTGAACGGCTTCTGGGCCGACCGGCTCAACGGGCGCATCTTCATGGCCGTCGGGCTCGCGCTGTGCGCGCTGATGAACCTGCTCTTCGGCTGCACTTCGCTGACGGTGCTCTTTGCCGTTTTCTGGATTGCCAACGGCTGGGTGCAGGGCATGGGCTTCCCGCCGTGCGCGAAGATGCTGACGCACTGGATTCATCCGAAGGAACTGGCGACCAAGATGTCGGTCTGGAACACTTCGCACTCCTTCGGCAGCGCACTGGCGCTCGGGCTCTGCTCGCTGATGTTCGCGCTGGGTCTGGGCTGGCGCTGGTGCTTCTACGTGCCGGCGGCGCTGACGGCGCTGGCGGCGGTCTTTACCTGGCGGTGCGTGAAGGACGGCCCGGAGGAAGAGGGGCTGCCGCCGCTGGAGCTGGACGCGGCGGTCGCAAAGGCGGACGGGACGAGCGCCGTCAGCAATGCCGACCGTCGCCGGCTGGTGTTCGGCAACCGGGTCATCTGGATTGTCGCCATCGCCAACTTCTTCGTCTATGTCCTGCGCTTTGGCTTTCTCGACTGGGGGCCGACCTTCTTGAAGGAGTTCAAGGGCATTCCGGTGTCGAAGGGCGGGCTGATGATCATCGCCTTCGAGCTGGCGGCGGTCGTGGGGACGATTTTCGCCGGCTGGGTGACGGACCGGGTCTTCAAGGGCCGGGGCGTGCGCACCTGCGTTTTCTGCATGCTCTTCGCCGCGCTCTTTTCGTTCGGCTTCTGGTATTTGCCCGATCATGCGCCGACCTGGATGGCGACGGTGCTCCTGATGGGCGCGGGCTTCTGCATTTACGGGCCGCAGGCGCTGATCGGCATTGTGGCCGCCAATCAGGCGACCAAGGAGGCGGCGGCGATGGCGAACGGCTTTACCGGCATCATGGGCTATGCGGCGACGACGGTTTCGGGCATTGGCATTGCGGTCATTTGCGAGCGTTTCGGCTGGGGGGTGACGCTGTGCGCCATTGCCGGCTTTGCGCTGGTGGGCATGGTGCTGTTCCTGTTTGCGTGGAATGCCTCGGCCGACGGGTATGCCCGCCGCCGCTAGTCGGGCCTCGTATTGTTTTGCTTTCCAGCGTGCGACCGATTTGGCGCGTTAAGGCCTGTTGTAGTTGAGTTGCGTCCACGGATTGACACGGATTAACACAGATTAACACAGATTTCAATCCGTGAAAATCCGTGAAATCCGTGGATAAATTCGTTGGTCGGCTCTTCATTTTAGCGGTCCACGGAGTCGATTTTGTTTTATGGCTTCGCGCCTTTAATTGGCATTTGTTTGGCCTGGTATTGTTTTGCTTTCCAGCGTGCGAGAAGATTTGGCGCGGCCAGCTCGCTGCTAATAACGGGCCGCCGCTGAAAGCCTCGACCCGTCGAGCCGACTAGCGACTAGCGACGACCGACTTCCGTGGCGTGACCGACTAGCGACGACCGACGGCCGACCTCCGTGGCGATTAGTTGGCGCTCCGCGCTTTCAAATCGCTTTGCTTTTTGCCGCGCGCCCCTGGCGCTTCGCGCCCCAATCGCTCCCGGTCGTCGGTTGTCGGTCGTCGCCCGTCGGCTCTCTCGCGCCCGTCGGTCGTCGCTAGTCGCGTCATTTGCCGCGCAATTCCGGCGCTTCGCCCACCTCTCGACCCGCCTTCGCGGCGAAATCGCCGCCCCGTCGCCGTCCGCTTCGCTTCGCTCGCCATCGCCGCCCAACCCCGCCTTCCTCAGGCAAGCGGCTGCCCTCCGCTCCGCGCTTGAGTGCCGCTGGAGTCGTAATTGTAGGGCGCGTCCGTCGATTTTTGTGTCGTCCACGGATTAACACGGATTAACACGGATAAGATTCAATCCGTGAAAATCCGTGAAATCCGTGGATAAATTCGTTGGTCGCCGCTTCTTCTTAGTGGCCCGCGGCGCCGATTTCTTGCGCTCTATCTCTCGCCTCATTCGCAATCAC
>JAZLMR010000077.1:0-4161 GCA_045598785.1 Kiritimatiellia bacterium | reverse complement strand
GCTGACGCGGTCGGTGATGGGCATCTTCATGCTGATTCCGGCCGAGCTCTTCAAGTTCACGCGGCCGATCCTGCCGGAGAGCGGTTTCGCGCCCGTCCACATCGTCGTCGTCATCGCCTACATCCTCGCCATCGTCGGCATGTACGGGATGTTCTATCCCTGGCGAATCGAGTCCGCGCTCAAGCGCCTCGGCTTCGGCAGGGACAAGACGAGCAACTGAATCTCCTGGAGCTGATCCGCGTGAAAGAAATCCTGACCATCCTGCTCACAGTTCTCGGCGGTCTCGGGATATTCCTGCTCGGGATGAAACACCTTTCCGAGGGGCTTCAGGCTGCGGCCGGCAACGGTCTTCGCAAGTTCATGTCATATGCGACGGGCCATCGCGCGGTCGGCGTCGCGACGGGCGTCGTCTCGACGATCATCGTCCAGTCCTCGTCCATCATCACCGTGATGCTCGTCGGCTTCGTCTCGACGGCGCTGATGACGCTGCCGCAGGCGTTCGCCGTCCTGATCGGCGCGAACATCGGCACGACGGCGACGATCTGGATCATCGCCTATGCGCCCGATCCGCAGATGCTCGGTTTTATCGGGCTTGCGATCGGCGGGATGATGTACTTCTTCCTGCGCGGCGAGAAGGTCCATCACCTCGGCCTTACGGCGATCGGCCTCGGGCTTGTCTTCCTCGGCCTCTACTTCATGTCGAAGGGCGTCGCCCCTATCAAGCAGAATCCCGAATTCGCGGCCGTCTTCACCCGGATGAGCGCGGATTCGATGCTGGGCGTTCTCTCCATCGCCGGCCTGGCGACGCTGCTCACCGCCGTCATCCAGAGTTCGGCGGCGACGATTGCGATCGCGATGGCGCTGGCGACGCAGGGGCTCATCACCTACGAAGTCGCGGTCGCCGTCCTCTTCGGCGCGAACATCGGCACGACGGCGACGGGTTGGATCGCCGCGATCGGCGGCTCGGCAGACGCGAAGCGGACGGCGCTTTCGCACACGCTTTCGAATTTTCTCGGGTCGGTGTTGTTCATCTGGTTTTTCCCGCTGTTCGTCCGGTTCGGCCAGACGCTCTTTCCGAATTTCGACCAGCCGGTCCAGGTGGTCGTCGGCGGGCGCGAGGTATTGCAGTTCGTGCACATGATGGCGCCGATTGCGATCACCGACACGCTGTTTGCGATTTGCCGCGGAGCGGTGCTGTATCCGTTTGTCCGGCAGTTTGCGCGGCTGGTCGAGCATCTGGTGCCGCAGCCGGAGAATGAAAAGCCGCACCTGTCATCGCTTAAGATCGGCACTCGGCTGTCGCCGGTCCTGGCGTGCGACCAGGCGCTGGTCGAGGTGGAGTTCATGAAGGCGAGCGACATGGAGCTGCTCGTCTGCGCGCGCAAGGTGGTGGCGGGCGAGACCGATGAGGGCGACGGTACCGAGCGGCACCTTATCCATCGCGAGGAGATTCTCGACAATGTGCAGCGCGAAGTCACCGAGTTCCTCGGCTCAATCATGTCCAAGCGGCTTTCGTTCGACGTTTCCGAGCGGGCGCGGCGGCTGTTGCGGCTGACGGACGAGCTGGAGTCGGTTTCCGACGAATGCGCGAAGATTCTCAAGGTGGTCAAGCGGCTTCGGGGCGAGAAGCAGCGGATGTCGGCGCAGTCGGTCGAGCTGTTGCTGGCGGTCCACGATCGGACGGCCGCGCTGGCGGCGCGGGTGACGCCGCTCATCCGTTCGCCGCGGGTTCAGTTCGACCTGGATGCGATTCAGCGGGAGTCTTCGGAGATCCATGAATTCATCCGCGAGTGCCGGCGCCTTCAGCTTGGTCGGGTCGGGCCGGAAGATCCCGGCTCGGCGATTCGGGTGTTGGGCGAGCTCGACATCATCAATGCCTACGAGCGTATCCGCGCCTACTACCTCAACTGCGCGGAGACGCTGGCGGGAGGCAAGCGTTGAAGCGGCAGGGCCTTGAGCTGGTCTTGCCTTATGCGGCCTGGATGGTCCTGATGTCGACGTTGCCGGCCACGGCCTGGGCCTATGCCGTGCGCGGGGCGGTGACCCTGGCGCTGCTGGCGCTGGTGGCGCTGCGGATTCCCGGCTTTGCCGCGCGGGTGCGGCTTCAGGTGCGGCAGGGGCGCAACTGGGCCTGGGGAATGGCCGTCGGGCTGCTGGTGCTGGCGGTCTGGCTGGCGCAGGCGGCGGTGCCGGGCGTGTTCGACGGGGTCGCCGGCGATTCAAGCCCTTATGCGCCGGCGGTTTGCGGCTGGCCGCTGACCCTTGCCAAGCTGTTGGCGAGCGCGTTGGTGATTTCGACGGCGGAGGAGCTGTTCTTCCGCAAGTGGCTGATGGAGTTCTCCGGCTTTGGCTGGATGGTGGCGCTGTTTGCGCTCAATCACTGGCGGTGGGACCTGGCGCTCGGCGGGCGGCTCGTCTTTGTGCTGGAGGGCGCGTTTGCCGGCGTTGCCTACGGGCTGCTGGCCCGGCGCTTCGGCGTGTTCAGTTCGACGGTCGCCCATGCGGTGACGAACTTCCTCCTGGGGCTGTTTGTGATTGGCTTTGACCAGTGGCAATTCTGGTAGACCGCCTAATTTTGTTTTACCCCGGTTGGCGAACTTGTGCTATAATTATCGGCATTAAATCAAAAGAAAGGATATCCGCAATGGATTTCATGTCTACGGTTAAAGGTTCCTTGCTCGAGGGTTTCTACCCGGCGGGCTGGGATATGAAGAAGATTGACAAGTGCTGCTCCAACAAGCCCGGCGACGTCTGCAAGCCGCAGAAGTTCTGGAACAAGGGCTTCGAGCCGGTGCAGTGTAACGACCTCGTCGAGTTCGAGGTCAAGATGGGCCATGAAATCGCCAATCAGATTAAGCTCGCGAAGGAACGCAAGGAAAAGATCGCGTTCATTCTGCCGGTCGGTCCGATGGGCATGTACAAGTGGGCGGTTTACTTCCTCAAGGAGTGGAAGGTCTCCTGCGAGCACGTGTGGTGCTTCAACATGGACGAGTGGGCCAACGCGAAGGGCAACACTCTCGTGGGCGACGCGTCCTTCCAGTATGCGATGGAGCAGGCGTTCTACAATCCGCTCGGCAAGCTGACGGTGCCGGTCGACCATCGCAATTTCGCGACCAAGAAGAACCTGCCGACTTATCCGAAGAAGATTGCCGCGCTCAAGGCCGAAGGCGCCAAGCTCGTGCTCGTCTACGGCATCGGCCGTATGTGCCATATCGCGTTCTGGGAACCGATGATCGGCGGCGAGTTCAAGACCGACAAGGAATGGCTGGCGCAGCCCTATCGCATCGCGGTGCAGCTGCATCCGCTGACGATCGAGCAGAACGCGCAGACTTCGTTCAAGTCCCGCACGACGCTGGTGCCGTGCCGCGCGAACACGATGGGCCCCGGGCTGATGTTCCAGGCCGACTATGCGATCGGCGGCGCCGACGGCATCTTCGGTCGCGGCATGCAGTGGCAGGGGATGTCGCTGTGGATGACGCTGCGCTACGGGCCGACGCGCTGGATCACTAGCTCGTGGATTCCGACGCTCCCGGGGCGGCTCTTCTTCCTGAAGGAGCTGGCGGGCCCGTTGGTCGCTGAGGCGAACTAAGGCATCTGAAAGCTCAGTTAAATGCGGGCGCGCCGTTTTCGGCGCGCCCATTTTTGTTCATGGCGCCATTGCTGCGAGCGCGGCAAAATTTTGAGGGTGTGATTTTAATTAGTCGGTGAAAAGCTCGGTTCTGACATCGTAGTGGCCCGCGTCGCCGATTTTTTTGTTTGTGGCGTTGCGCCTTTTAATTGGCTTGGTTGGGCTCTGCATGGTTTTGCTTTCCAGCGTGCGAGAAGATTTGGCGCGGACGATCTCCCGTTCTCGGTCGGGCTGGCGACTTGTCCTTGCGACCGCTGAGCCGACTAGCGACTAGCGACGACCGACTTCCGTGGCGTGACCGACGACCGTCGCTAGTCGCGTCATTTGCCGCGCAATTCCAGCGCTTCGCCCACCTCTCGACCCGCCTTCGCGGCGAAATCGCCGCACCGTCGCCGTCCGCTTCGCTCGCCATCGCCGCCCGCCCCCGTCTTCCTCAGTCAAGCGGCAGGTTTTCTACATTGCGCTTGGATGCCGCTGGCTGTCACTACAGTTGCGCTTTTGTGGCCCACGGCGCTGATTTTCTTTTGCGCGAT
>JAZLMR010000076.1:0-3459 GCA_045598785.1 Kiritimatiellia bacterium | reverse complement strand
GAACGGACAACAGGAGCGCGAATGACGCGCCACGACCTTTCGGATTGGCCGCTGTCCGCTGGCTGCTGGCAGCTGAAAAACTTCCGACGCATTAAAATCGGCTGAGACCCCGCAAAGGGGGATCAGACGATTTTAATGCGTCGGCCCTATTTACCCGCCACAGGCCGGCGAAGTTTTGCTATAATATGCGCACTTTTGACCTCGGACTGTAGCTCAGCTGGTAGAGCACGACACTTTTAATGTTGGGGTCGCGGGTCCGAACCCCGCCAGTCCGACCACTTCCTAGCAGACAAACAGCATTTCGCGGTATTTCGGCAACGGCCAGCGCGAATCGTCAACCAGCGACTCCAGCCGGTCAACCGTGCGCCGGACATCGTGCATCGCCGCCAGCACGCCCTTCGGCTCGCCGCCCTGCAGCGCCCGGTCCAGCTTCTCGCACTTCACATGCAGATCGTCCAGCCCCGCCCCGAGCCGCTGCGACAGCGCCTTCAGCCCGGAAACGCCAACCTTGAGCCCGTCTTTCCGCGCCTGTCCGAGCGCCTGCGTAAGCCGGCTGAACTCCTCGGCCACCACCGGGCGCACCATCGCCCGCGCGATGTCAAGCGCCACCGCGCCTTCAATCCGCACCCGCCGCACATAATCGTCGACCCCGATGCCATAGCGGCTTTCCAGCTCAACCTCGGAGAGCACCCCGTAGCGGGCAAACAGCTCGCGGTTCGCCTTGACCCTGAGCGGCATCAGCGCCGAAAGCGTATCCGGCAGCTCCGGCAAACCCCGCTTCGCGGCTTCCGCCCGCCACTCCTCGGAATAACCGTCGCCCGAAAAAACAATCCGCCGGTGCTTGGCCACCAGCCGCCGCAGCAGCGCCTGAAGGTTGCCGTTGAAATCTCCGCTCGCCGCCTCCAGCTGGTCGCAGATCGCGTCAATCGACTCGGCCACGATCGTATTGAGCACCATTGAACTGCGCGCGCAATTCTGCGAGGCGCCCGGCGAGCGAAACTCGAACTTGTTGCCGGTAAAGGCAAAGGGCGAAGTGCGGTTGCGGTCGGTCGCATCCTTCGGCAGCGGCGGCAGCGAATCGACCCCAAGCTTCATCCGCAGGCCCTCGCCTTTCACCTTCTGACCGCGCACTCCCCGCTCCAGCTGATCCAAGACCGCGTTAAGCTCATCACCCAGAAACACCGACAAAATCGCCGGCGGCGCCTCGTTGGCACCGAGCCGATGGTCATTGCCGGCACCGGCCGTCGCCATGCGCAGCAAGTCGGAATGCAGGTCCACCGCCCGCAGCACCGCCAGCAACACCGTCAGGAAAATCGCATTCTCACGCGGATTGTTCCCCGGCGACAGCAGATTGCGCCCGCCGTAGGCCACCGACCAGTTGCAGTGCTTGCCCGAGCCGTTGACGCCGGCAAACGGCTTTTCATGGAGCAGGCATACCAGGTCCTGCTCTTCCGCCGTCCGCCGCAAGACCTCCATGATCATCATGTTATGGTCGACGGCGAGATTGAGGTCTTCGAACATCGGCGCCAGTTCGAACTGCGCCGGCGCCACCTCGTTGTGGCGCGTCCGCGCCGGAATCCCCAGCCGCCACAACCGCTGCTCGACCTCGGTCATGAACTTGAGAATCCGCGGCTTGATCGCCCCGAAATAGTGGTCTTCAAGCTGCTGATGCTTAGCCGGCGCGGCGCCATAGACCGTGCGCCCGGTCTGCAGCAGGTCCGGCCGCTTCAGATAATACTTGCGGTCGATCAGGAAATACTCCTGCTCCGCCCCCAAGGTGAAGGTGACATGCGCCTTCGGCTGCTTGAACAGCCGCATCAGCCGCTCGAACGAGCGCGTCGCCGCCTGAATCGACCTGAGCAACGGCGTCTTCATGTCGAGCGCCGCCCCCGTATAGGCGCAGAAAGCCGTCGGGATGCACAAGGTCGCCCCGTTCTCATGACGCTTGATGAACGCCGGCGAAGTCGGATCCCACGCCGTATAACCGCGGGCTTCAAAAGTCGAGCGAAGCCCGCCGGAGGGGAAGGAACTGGCGTCGGTCTCGCCGCCGATCAGGTTCTTGCCCGAAAACTTCTGCACCGCCTGCGCCGGACCGGTCGGCTCCAGAAATGCATCGTGCTTCTCGGCCGTGCCGCCGGTAAGCGGCTGAAACCAATGGGTGAAGTGATCAGCCCCGTTCGCCAGCGCCCAGCGCTTCATGCCCTCGGCCACCGCATCGGCAATCGTCGGGTCCAGCGGCTTCGATTCGCGCATCGTCGCCAGCAACTTGGCCGCAACCGCTTTCGTCAGATATTTGCGGATGGCCGTTTCCGAAAACACATCCGCCCCGTAATTCTTCAGACTCGTATCCACCGTCTTTTGCCTTCCAAGCCGACTGTCGGCTCACTCTTCCGCCGCGGGCTCAGATTCCTGGCGTTCCTTTTCCTGGCGCTCCTTTTCCTCGCGCTCCTTTTTCTCATGCTCTTCGCGAACTTTGCGCGTCATTTCTCGCAAGCCATTAAGCTCTTCCCTCATCTCTGCCCGAATCGCTTCAGCGTCCGCTTCGCGCTTGGCCCGTTCCGCTGCCAATTCCTCGTCATGCCGCTTTTGCTGCCGCTGCTCCCGGAGCATGCGTCGGGAAGCCAACGAGCCGCCGAATCGCGTCCCGCCGGACAGCAACCCGCCGTTGGCCCGCGGGGCGGCCGCGGCGGTATCTGCCGCCCGCTCGGTCTTGCCCGCGCCCTTGGCCGAATCGCCGCCCAAGGTCAGCGACACTTCAATGCCATTTTTGACAATGGTCATCGAGGCACTGACCGGATCGGCCGCCTTGACCTCCCAGCCGTCACGGCTTTCGCCCACCTTGAGATAGTAATGGCGCGGCGCCTTGGCATCGGAATTGTCGGTAAATCCGACGGCCGTCTTGCCGTCCGGCGTGACGTTGATCACGGAAAAATGCACCGAGCTCTTGACTTGCTCCTGCTCTTTCGTAAGCTCTTCGCCCTCGGCGCCGCCTGCTCCGCGCGCCACCTCGCTCGGCAGCTTTTCCGGATCAAACCCCGGCGGCAGCGGGCCGAACATCTGACGGTCGATGATCGACTGATAGCGCTCAAACGGCTGGCGCTCGGCAAAGGCCGAAGCCAATGACCAGACTGCCAACAACGCCACCATCGAAAACTTGCTCATTGCGGGTAATTATACCATAAAAAAAGACGCAGCCGAACCGGCCGCGCCTTTTTCATATGGAAATCGGCGAACCGATTACCAGCGGGTCTCACGCCGGGGACCACGGTCACCGCCGCCGAAGCCGCCACGACCGCCGCCGAAGCCGCCGCGACCGCCGCGGAAACCACCCCGCTCTTCGCGAGGCTTGGGCTGAGACTCATTAACCCGAACGGTGCGCCCATCGAGTTCGTGCCCGTTCAGCGCGTCAATCGCAGCCTGCGCCTGAGCGGCGTCGGGCATCGTGACGAAGCCGAATCC
>JAZLMR010000075.1:0-24260 GCA_045598785.1 Kiritimatiellia bacterium | reverse complement strand
CAGGAGCGCGAATGACGCGCCACGACCTTTCGGATTGGCCGCTGTCCGCTGGCTGCTGGCAGCTGAAAAACTTCCGACGCATTAAAATCGGCTGAGACCCCGCAAAGGGGGATCAGACGATTTTAATGCGTCGGCCCTACTCCAGAGGTGGTGACAGCGAAAATGACCTTTTGATATAATACGAAAGGCTTATAAAGGTCGTCAGCAGAGTGAACTACGCCAGTATACGCACATGTGACATTGCCAATGGCGAAGGGGTGCGGGTTACCCTCTTCGTTTCCGGGTGCACGCACCGTTGTCCGGGCTGCTTCAATCCCGATCAGTGGGACTTTGACTACGGCGAGCCGTTCACGCGTGAGGTCGAGGACCGAATCCTGAAGGAGCTGGAACCGTCGTTCATCAGCGGGCTGACCCTGCTCGGCGGCGAGCCGATGGAGCCCGCGAACCAGCGCGCGCTGGTGCCGTTCCTCCGGCGCTTCCGCGAAAAGTTCGGCGCCACCAAGACGCTCTGGGTCTACACTGGCTGCGTCCTTGAAAAGGATCTTCGGCCAATCAAACAATCTGAACAATCCGAACAATCGAACAATCATTCCCGCTGGCGCACCGAGGTGACTGACGAATTCCTCTCGATGATCGACGTGCTCGTGGACGGTCCGTTTGTGGAGGCGCTGAAAGACATTTCCCTCCAGTTCCGCGGCAGTTCCAATCAGCGCATCCTGAAGTTGTCGGAAGGTCGGGTTTGAGATGGGAAAGTGCGGCATGAAGAGCCGTTGCGGATCGGTGGTTTGGGTGCTATAATGTGACCATTCAACGAAAGGGATGCTACAGTGAAGAGCGTTAAGGACAAGCATGTGCTCATGGCGGCGGATTTCGCGGGTTATCCGCTCAAGGAGGCCATTAAGGAGTACCTGGAGAAGAAGGGCTGGAAGGTGACGGACATCGGGGTCAGGGCCGATTCCGATCCGAATGACACCGAGCTTATGTTCCACCGCATCGGTCTTCGGGTGGGTGCGATGATCACCGAGAAGGAATTTGACCGGGCGCTTATCTTCTGCGGCACCGGCATGGGTATCCACATCGCGGCTTCGAAGTGCCCCGGCGTGCATGCGGGCGTCGTCGAGTCGGTCCCCGCCGCTTTCCGCGCGATTACCGGCAACGGCGTCAACGTGCTGGCGATGGGCGCTTTTTACGTGACGCCGGAGCTGGGCAAGCAGTGCGCCGACGCTTTCCTCTACAACGATTTCGGCAGCGGCTGAGAATGGTGGCCGGACTTTGACAAGTTCCATCAGATCGCCATCGACGAGCTCAACGCCTTCAATTACGAGAAGTACAAGGCCAACGGCTTCCGGGTCAGGCATCTGGGCGACTGCCATTGTGAACTTTACGACCGGCCCGAAGGTTCGTCCTCGGTGCCGCTGACGGTCAAGCGCTAATCGTGAAAAACCTGCTGCTTTTTGCATTGCTGGGGCTGCTGTCCGGCTGCATGTGGGGGCGCGTTCAGGTGAACGACCCGACTATTCGCGAGCGCGCGTCCCGGATTCGCCCGGGGGTGACGCGGGTAGCCGAACTGCAGCGGCTCTTGCAGGCCGAGCCGACGATGCGCATGCCCCTTAAGGACCGGACGGTGCTCAGCTATACCTATGCGGATACGAAGTCCAACGGTCTGATGCTGTTGCTGTTCAACTTCACCAAGTCGCAGACGGTGGCGGATACAGTTTATGTGGAGGCGGATGCTCAGGGCGTGGTGAAGCGTGTCTACGTGCCGCCAGCGCGTCAGCTGGAATGGGAGTTCTGGCCGTTCGAATGAAATTCGGCGTCGGGCTGGCGTTGGCATTATGCCTTACGGGGTGCACCTTCCACCGTTCGGTTACGAACGCCTATGTGAAGGCGCTGGATACGCATTGGATCCGGCCGGGCCAGACGACTTTTGACGAGGTGGTGCAGCGCCTGGGGCTGCCGCCGATGCTGCAGGGCGTAAACGGCTACACCAGCGATGCGCTGCATTATGTCTGCCTCGACAGTTTCGAGGGCAAGTTCGAAGCAGGTTATATCGTGACGCCGACGCTTTCGCGCACCCATGAGAGCGATGGCGAGGACATCCTCATCACCTTTGACGAGCGGGGCATCGTTCGGCTGGTCAGCCGAACGCGCATTCGGCGCGCGCCGATTGACGGCGATGCGGCGGTGGAGGTGCGGGAATTCCGGGGGCAGCTGTGAAGGTCGGGGTGTTGGCATTGGCGATGTTGCTGCTGGGGCTCGGTTGCGTGACCAGGGAGTCGGGTGTGCCTTCGGCTGTTGTCCCGTTTACGGTCGGGCGCACCACCTTCCGCGAGGCGGTTGCCGCGTGGGGCAATCCGGATTCAATCAAGGGCGACACGGCGATCTGGAAGTTGACTACCGCCAACGGCGGCAGGCTCAAGGCCGGTTACATGATGATGGGCGTGACGGTTTCGGCATCGCGTTTGGCAACGCGCGAATACCGGCTTGCGTTTGACGGCAGCGGCGTCTTGAAGAGTCTGCAGACCGCTGACTCCGTTCCCGATGGCGCCGTCTGGACGCTCTGTCCGTGGTAAAGGGCGGGCAGGGTCGGTCTTGGCTTTGTGATATAATCTAGCCATGAAGAAAGTTCAGATTGAGGTTCTGCTCGCCGGCGCGGAGATCGGCGGCATCAGGCTGCAGCCGCAGCTCATAAAGACGACGCGGCTCGTGACGGTCGACATGATCTGCCCGCGTTCGTCCATCGCCAGGAAAACGGTTGCGAAGGAAGTGAAGTTCCGGCAGGCGAAGGCGGAACTGAAGGGGCAGGGCTGGACCGAGCGGGTGATGCATCGTGAAGACGTGGACGGGCATTTCGGCCTCGCGGTACAGCTTTCGGAAGTGCTGGACGACGAATGGCTCGAAAAGTTCCTGCGGGCGACGGCGAAGATCGCGCTGAAGGAGTTCCGCGATCTGGCGAAGACCTATACGGTCGGCATCAGCGACATTGCCTCGGCGCCGATCGACGCGCTGGCGCAGCTGGAGGGGGCCTACCCCGGGCCGAAGACGGTGGCGCAGGGAGTTCTGGACGTGACGGAGGAGATGCTGCCGGAGCCGGGCAAGGCGGTGACGGTCGAGGTGCCGCTCCACCGTCCGAAGGCCGTGAAGACCGTGGGTCGGGTGAAACTGGAGCTGAGGGCATGAGCGGCCGACGCGGTCGGCTAAGATGATGCGGGTTTATGATATAATACGCATCTAATTGGCAGCGGCAGCATTATGGCGTTTGAGGTTCTGAAGACAGATTCGCGCACGAAAGCGCGGCGGGGACGATTGACGACCGCGCATGGCGTGGTGGAGACGCCGGTGTTTATGGATGTCGGCACCTTAGGTACGGTCAAGGCGTTGGAGCCGCGCGACCTTAAGGAGAATCGGACGCAGGTGGTGCTCGGCAACACCTATCACCTGATGCTGCGGCCGGGGGCCGAGGTGATCGCCGCGGCGGGCGGGCTCCATAAGTTCATGCGCTGGGACGGGCCGATTCTGACCGATTCCGGCGGCTTTCAGGTCTTTTCGCTCGCCAAGATGCGCAAGTTCACCGAGGAAGGGTGCCACTTCAACTCGCATCTCGACGGCCATGCGTTTTTTCTCGGGCCCAAGGAGTCGATGGCCATGCAGCGGGTGATCGGCTCCGACATTGCCATGGTCTTCGACGAATGCCTGCCCTACCCCTGCGACCGTGAGCGCGCCGTCGACTCGGTGGAGCGGACGATTCGCTGGGCGGCGCGGTCGAAGGCCGAGCCGCATGCCGAAGGCCAGCAGGTCTTCGGCATCGTGCAGGGCGGCGTCTATGACGACCTGCGGCGGCATTGCGCGGAGGAGCTGGTCAAGATCGGCTTTGACGGCTACGCGATCGGCGGGGTTTCGGTCGGCGAGCCCGAAGCGTGCATGTATCAGGCGGTCGAGGCTTCGGTGCCGTATCTGCCGGAAGCGCAGCCGCGCTACGTGATGGGCCTTGGCGTCATGCATCAGATGGCCGAATGCGTCGCCCGCGGCGTCGACATGTTCGATTGCGTGATCCCCACGCGCATTGCCCGCCACGGCACGGCGATCACCCGCGCGGGCAACGTGGCGATCAAGGCGGCGAAGTGGATTTTCGACCAGGGGCCGGTCGAGGAGGGGTGCGACTGCTATTGCTGCCGCAACTTCACCCGCAGCTACATTCGCCATCTGCTGGCCGCGGACGAGATCCTCGGGCTGCGGCTTTTGACCATTCACAACGTCTATGCGCTCAACCGCTTCATGGCGGAGATGCGCGCGGCCATCGAGAATGATTGCTTCGATGCATTTCGGAAGAAGACGCTGGCGGCGGCGGGACGAGGTGGATGTGATATGGTATAATTAATATTTTATGACTATTGTATCGTTATTCAGTGGCGCAGGCGGTCTCGATCTTGGATTGAAGAGGGCGGGAAATGAAGTCGTCTGGGCGAATGACGTTGACGAGTCGGCGGTCGCAACCTATCGCAGGAATATCGGTGATCATATCGTTTGTGCGGATATCAAGAACATAGATACTGATTCCATTCCGGATGCGGATGTCGTCGTTGGGGGTTTCCCCTGCCAGGGTTTTTCTCTTGCGAATCGGCTTCGAGCCGTTGATGACGCGCGTAACACGCTTTACAAGTTCTTTTATCGGACGATTAGAGCTAAACAGCCAAAGTTTTTCATTGCTGAGAACGTCAAGGGGATCTTGTCTCTCGGCGGAGGTTCGGCGGTGGCGAAGATTGTTTCGGATTTTGAAAAAGCCGGCTATAAGGTCGAGAAAAAGCTCGTCAACATGGCGGACTTTGGAGTGCCGCAGACGCGACAGCGTGTCATTTTCGTTGGTCAGCGGAAGGATCTGGGTGCGGAATTTCTGTTTCGTTTTCCCGAACCAGTTTGCGGAAAAGGTCTTCGTCGTGGGTGGGTTTCGATTCGCGAGGCACTGGGCCGCTTCCCTGACCCTGATCGTCCGAATACGGTCAAGAATCATGTCTATTCGGCCTATAAGGTTGCTTTTCGCAATTATACCGGTCACCGTCCGACGGATCCCGACAAGCCGTGCCCGACAATCCTGGCACGAGGCAACGGTGGTGGCGGTGTCTGCGCGATTCCCCATTACAATGGTCTGCGCCGGTTGACGATTCGGGAAAGTGCCGCCATCCAGACGTTCCCTGACGATTTTGAATTTGTCGGCGCAATGAACGCTTGTTATCGTCAGATCGGTAATGCCGTTCCGGTTCTGTTTGCCGAGAAACTTGGCCGCGAACTCGTTCGGCTGGGAAAGGATTTTGCGTCGTGAGGGTCGTGTCTTTGTTTAGTGGCGCTGGCGGTCTCGACCTCGGTTTCAGGCAGGCCGGACATCGAATCGTCTGGGCGAATGATCTTTATGACGATGCAGTCTCGACCTATCGCCGGAATATTGGAAAGCATATTGTTTGTGCTGACATCACCAAGGTAAGAAGCGAGGACATTCCCGACTGCGACATGGTGATAGGAGGCTTTCCCTGCCAGGGCTTTTCAGTCGCAAACACGAAGCGCAACGCAAGGGATTCGCGCAATGTTCTCTATCGGGAGCTTTTACGTGTCATCAGCGACAAAAAGCCGGCTTTTTTCCTTGCTGAGAACGTCAAGGGGATTCTTCATTTTGACGGGGGCAAGGCATTTCTCAGGATTCTCGCGGATTTCGAGTCCGCAGGCTATCGAGTTGTCTATCGCTTGTGCAATGCGGCGAACTTCGGTGTGCCGCAAAGGCGCGAGCGCGTCATTATCGTCGGCACGCGTCAGGACATCAATTACGAATTTTCTTATCCGCAGATAACGCATGCGAAGGGAGGGGCGGACGGATTGCGTCCGTGGGTGGGCGTTGGAGAGGCCTTGGCGGGATTCCCTGATCCTGATGTGGAGAATGTCGTGCCGAATCACGTTTATTCGAAATACAAGCTAAACTTCAACGGCTATCTTGGGCATCGTCCGCTTGATCCGCTTTTGCCGGCTCCGACGGTTACCGCCCGTGGTGATGACAAGGGCGGAGTTGTGATTTTGCCGCATCCCGGCGGTCGGCGGCGTATGACCGGGCGCGAATTGGCGACGGTGCAGGGATTCCCGGCGGACTTTGTTTTTGAGGGGAACTTGTCATCTGTCTATCGGCAAATTGGGAATGCCGTTCCTCCGCCCCTTGCTCGGGCCGTGGCGGCGCAGTTTCCGAAAAGGAGGCCGAAGTGAGTCTGCCGTTGGAGTTTGTTCCCAGTCTGCCGTTTGCGGGATTCAAGTGGAAGTGGGGGTGTCTTCAGTGCACGGAGGGCATCAACGATCCGGTCGTGTTGCTTGGTGTCCTGTCGCGTATGCGCAAGTTGGAGAAACGAGGAACTGGAGAAACCTATTCGTCGGAGGCGTTTGCGTCCGAGTTGAGGTCGTTGGCGGCGGACATCGACGGAAGAGGTGTGGGGGTTGATCTGTCCCGACGAACGGGTGAACGAAATTTGATTCGTAATTCTGGGCAGTATTGGAAAGCGGTTGGACTGATCCCCCTTGATAGCAAGGGCATCATTTCGCTGACTGACTTTGGGCGAAGAGTTGCTGACGAAGAGTTGAGCCAGTCAGATTTCGCCGCAGTCACGATCTCAACTTTCACCCTGCCGAATCCTGCGATCCAGAGTCCAGCGGAATGTGACAGGTGGCGTGATGCCGGGATTGTTCTTCGTCCGCTGGCGCTGATTCTAGAAGTCATGCGCGGGTTGCGCGATGTCGGCGAATGCCCTTGCTTGACGAAGGATGAGTTGACCAAAGTAGTGATTCCCCTGTCGGGGACATCGCGTGCAGATATTGAAGACTATGTGAACTTCGTGAAGGCCTATCGGCGCAATGGGCTTGACGTCTCTCGGTGGCCGAATTGCATTCCGTCGGCTAACGATCATCGAATTGCAAGAGAGTTTCTGTTGTTCCTTCTCAACTATGGCTATGTTGTCCGCGAGGAGGATCGCGAAGGCGAGTTCTTCGTATACAATGATTTGATCGATGATGAGGTTGCGCAATTATTGAAGCGCACTGGAGACATGGCTTTTCAAGACGAAGTGCGGCGACTGAAGATGCTTCATGTCGGTTCTGAAGTCGAGCGGAAAAGGGTTCTCCGTTCTCAGCGCAGCCGACCCAACCAACAACGGTTTCGTCGCGATGTATTGGGCGATGAGCCGCGGTGTGTCATTTCGAATGTAACGCTTCCCGACGTTCTTATCGCTGCGCACATTATCCCGTTTAAGTATCATGGAGCAGATGACCGTAGCAATGGCTTTTGCATGCGGAGTGACATTCACATTCTCTATGATACGAACAATTTGCGAATCTTCCCGGATGGCAGGATTGAGTTGTCAAGAGACGCGCGACTGTCGTATGGCGCCGCTATTCCTCCGTCTATTGTCCTGCCGGAATGGATAGATGTCGAGAATCTACGGTGGAGATGCGAGAACTACAGAGGGCTTTGACTTCTCCAAGGTACGAAATACACAAACGAAAAAGGTAACAGACAAAATGAATAGTGCACTGATGTTTTGCGAAGCGGCCCCGGCCGCGCAGCCGCAGGCGGGCGGGATGTCGATGATGATTCCGATGCTGCTGATCCTGGCGATCTTCTACTTCATGATGATCCGTCCGCAGCAGCGCAAGGAAAAGGAGCGCCGGAAGATGATCGAGGAACTCCGCGCCGGCGCCAAGATCGTGTTCGCGGGCGGGCTGATGGGGACGATTCAGGAGGCGACGGAGAAGACCTTCAAGGTCGAGATCGCGCCCGGAACGGTGATTGAGATCTCCCGCGCCTGCGTGCAGGGCGTGGTCGGCGCCGAGCCGGCGGCCAAGTAAGCGCTGCCGATGTTCAAGCGCGGCGAATTCGGCGTCGAATACAATCCGAGGCAGGCGGAGCGCAAGTCGTCTGGCCTCGGGTGGTTGTTTGCGCTGGTGGCGGTCGTCGCGACGATTTCCCTAGGGTGGACTTTGATTGCCCGTTGGCGGGCGGCGTCATCGGACGAGCTGCCGATCGAGCCTCCGCCCCCTGCGGAAGTTGCGCCGGAGGCGCCGCCGCCGGTGGCGAGCGTGCAGCCGCCGGTGATTCGTCCCGCCGATACGGTCAGCCGTCCGCACGCGCTTCGTTCGCTGCTGATGCGGCTGGAGGAGGCGCTCAAGTCGCGCAACCTCGAACTGGAGGTGACGACCATCGAGTCCATCCGCGCGCTTCCGGGCTCGCCGGCCGCAGACCTTGACGATTCGCTCGCCCGGCGGCTGGGGGCGCTGAACATGATCCGGCTCTTTGACCGCCGCAACGAGCAGTGGGTTCGGAAAGTCACGGTCAAGCGCGGGGACATGGCCGAGCGCATTGCCGTCGAAAACGGTTCGACGCTTCGGTCGCTCGTGCGGCTCAATGGCGGCCGGCTCCCGAAGCTGAAGCGCGGCGACCGGCTTTACGTGATGGATCATCCGCATTTCAACCTGGTCCTGCACAAGCGCGCGGCAGTGGCGGATCTGTTTCTGGACGGGCGTTTCTTCAAGCGCTACGATCTGCCGAAGGCGCTTTCCGCCCGCAACGGCCAGTACGAGGCGAAGGGCGGTTTTCCCGAACTCTGCCGGCAGCTGAAACTGGAGTTCAAGTCCGCCGATCGCGACGAGCTGGAAATGTTGCTTCCCCGCGGCACGCTGGTGCTGGTGGCGGAAATCTGAGCGGAGGAACGGGCATGCGCATTACCGGCGGCGAGTTTTGCGGGCGTAATCTGGCGGTGCCGAAGTCGGAGGCGATTCGCCCGACGCAGGATCGCGTTCGCGAGGCGCTCTTTAACATTCTGGCGCCGGAAATCGCCGGGGCGGAGTTTCTGGATCTGTTCGCGGGCTCCGGCGCGGTCGGGCTGGAGGCGCTTTCCCGCGGCGCCCGTCGAGCGGTGTTCGTGGAGCGCGAGCGCCGGCATCTGGCGGTGCTGCGGCAGAATCTCGCGACCTTGTGCCCGGCCGCGGCGCATTCGGTCGTGGCGGCGGACGTCTACCGCTGGCTGGAAGCTTATGTCGGCTGCGGGTTTACGATCGCCTTCGCCGACCCGCCTTACGCGCTCGGCGAGGAAAGGGGTTATGCCGCGGTGCTGGCGACGCTGGCTGCGCGCGGCGTGGTGCGGCCCGGGGGGCTGTTCGTCGCTGAAATGACGGCGGCGCAGCGGGCCGAGGCGACGCCGGGCTGGGAGTTGCTGCGTGACCGCACTTACGGTAAGACGCGGCTTTGCATTTGGAGAAGGGGAGGTTAAAGATGAGAAGCGACCTAGAGCAGCTGAAAACGCTCGGCAAGACGACGCCGGCGCCGTCTGATTACGATCCGTCGGTGTTGGATGCGTTTGCGAACCGGCATCCTGAACGCGACTATTGGGTGACCTTTACGGCACCGGAATTTACGACGCTGTGCCCGAAGACGGGACAGCCCGATTTCGCGACGCTGACGATCCGCTACCTGCCGGCGCGGCGGCTGGTGGAATCGAAGTCGCTCAAGCTCTATCTGTTCGGCTTTCGCAATCACGGCGATTTCCACGAGGATGTCGTCAATGTCATTTATGACGACCTGTGGCGGCTTCTGAAGCCGAAGTATCTTGAGGTCTACGGCAAGTTCGCCGCGCGCGGCGGCATTTCGATCGATCCGTTCGTCAATGGCGGCGCGGGGGCCAAGTATCGGGCGCTGGCGGCGAAACGGTTCGAAAACTGGCGCGGTGTGCGGGACTGACTTTGCGGCGAAGCGGGCGATGAACTGGCGAAAATTCATGCTGGTCCTGGGAACGGCGGCGCTGATGGCGCCGGTCGGCCGGGGTGCCGCGGAGCGGCCGCTGGTGACGGTCGGCTGGATGACCGACACCCACATCGGCAAGACGCGCGAAAGCTGTGCGAAGGTGGAGGCGGCATATCGGCTATTTAAGGCGAAGGGCGTCGACGTCATTCTCAACAGCGGCGACATTGCCGAACAGCATTCGGCCGTCGGCTATGCGCATTATCGCGCGGTGGCCGACGAAGTCTATGCGGGTTGCCGGCCGCCGCTGGAGCTGACGATCTTCGCCTGGCACGACGCCTACGAATGGGCGGGGTCCAAAGTGCGCGAGATTTCGCCGGCGCAGCGGACCGAGTGCTATGCGGCGCTGAAGCAGGCGCTGCGCATTCCGCACGAGCGGCTGTCGAAGCACGTTCTCAACGGCGTCACTTTCATCACCATCGACCAGTGGCACGAGGGCGGTGATCTCGAACGAATGATGACCGAAGCCGAACGAGAGTCCCGCGGGCTGCCGATTTTCGTGATCGACCATGTGCCGCCGCAGGCGACGACGCACAATTCGCTGCGCTGGGGCCAGGCGTGGAGCCGGAAGATTTACGATCGGCATCCGCAGTGCATCGTGCTTTCCGGGCACACGCACGGCTCGCTGCGCGACGAGAATCTGATCTATCAGGGCAACCTCACCGCCGTCAACGCCGGTTGCCTTCAGCACTGGGAGGGCAAGCTGGTGGGCAACGCCGGCCGGTCGAAGCCGGCGTACGGCGTCATCGTCTTCGAGGTGTTTGCGAACCGGGTGGTGTTTCACCGTCATGACATTCGCGATGGCCGCGAGTATCGCTCGGAGGCGCCGTGGTGCGTGCCGTATCCGCTTGATCCCGCGACTGCTCCTTATGCGCTTGAGCGTCGGCGGGCATCGTCGATACGGCCGGAGTTCGCGGCCGGGGCGTATCTCCGGGTGGCGAAGGGCGCCAAGGATTGGGAGCTGCTGGTGCCGCAGGTCGCCAAGGGCGAAGCCGAAGTCTACAAGTACCGCATTCAGGTGCGTGAACGGCAGGGCGCCGGGTGGCGGCTGACGAAGGACTTCGAGGCCTATGCGGAATTTTATCTTCCCGCCGGCGAGCGCCATCGGGAAGTCGCGGTGTCGCTCGATCCGGCGGAGCTGGCGGGCGGTCGGCAGTATCGGCTCACGGTGACGCCGCTCAATTTCTTCGGAGTCGCCGGCAAGGCGTTAACGGTTGACTTCGGGCAGTAGGACTTTAAGTTCGGGAGACGGAGGCCAACATGCGCTTTTACGGGATAACCGGAACGAACGGCAAGACCACCACCGTGTGGATTTTCGCCGAATTCATCAACGCCGCGTCGACGGCGGCGAGGCCGCGCAAATGCGGTTACATCACGACGGTGGAGGTGTACGACGGCCGGGACCGCTACTATACCGGCTACACGACGCCGCCGCTGGCGCAACTTAGGGAAATCTACGCGCGGATGGCGGCGAACGGCTGCACCGACTGCGTGATGGAAGTTTCGTCGCACGCGATCCATCAGCACCGTACGGGCGATACGGTCTTCGCCGGCGGCGCGTTTACCAACCTCAGCGAAGACCATCTCGACTACCACAAGACGATGGCGGAGTATTTCCGCGTCAAGCGTTCCTTCGCCGAACAGCTGGCGGCGCCGGCCGGCGCCGAACCGACGCCGTATGCCGTCTGCCTGGATGGCGAAAACGGCCGGGAGATGTATGCGGCGCTGCAGTCGCTGCCGGGGCTCAGGGTGCTGCCGGTGTCGTTTCGCGAACCGGCCTACGATCTTTCCGGCTTGCAGCTGATCGGGGATTACAACCGGTCGAACGTGCTGACCGCGGCGGCGCTGGCGGAGGCGGCCGGCGTCGAGCACGCGACGATTCAGGCGACGATACCCGGGTTGAAGCCGCGCTGGGGGCGGCTCGAACGGGTGGCGAATGCGGCCGTTTCGGCCGAGGTCTATGTGGACTTTGCGCATACTCCGGACGGGCTTGACAAGGTGCTGGCGGCCGTCCGCGCGACGCTGGCGGGGAAGCCCGGGCGGCTCTGGGTCGTGTTCGGCGCCGGCGGCGACCGCGACCCGATGAAGCGGCCGCTGATGGGCGCGGCGGCGGCGCGGCACGCGGACCGGGTGGTAATCACCAGCGACAATCCGCGCAGCGAGGATCCGGAGCGAATCATCGCGGCGATCCTCGCCGGCGTGCCGGCGGCTGACCGGGCCAAGATCGCGGCGGTGGAAGCCGACCGGCTCAAGGCGATCGAGTTCGCGCTCGGCGCGGCGGCTGCGGGCGACATCGTCGTCATCGCGGGCAAGGGTCACGAGACCACGCAGGAGATCCAGGGAGTGAAGCATCCCTTCGACGACCGCGAAGTCGTGCGGAACTATCGATAAGGAGACGGAAAGATGCTCGCCGGTCTGCTGCTGTTCGCCTGGACCTTCGCCGATGCGGAGGCGATTACCGTCAGTCGCTACCCCGACGCCAACGCGGTGACGGTCGAGGAAATCGAGCGAGTGAGATACCGGCCCGACGGGACTTACGAGTCGGAGACCGAGACTTGGACCAAACTGCTGACGGAAAAGGGGCGGCGTGAGGAAAGCACCTGCCGGCTCGACTATTCCCGGCGCTATGGAGAGGCGGAGATCGTTTATGTCGGGGCGATTGACACGAATGGCGTCGAGCGGGTCATTGACGTTTCGGCGACGATGAAGGAGTCGACGGACAACGGGTCGATGGCGGCCAACATCTACGACCCGCTGGACCGCAAGCTGGTCGCGACGATCCCGGGGCTGCAGATCGGCGAAATCCTGCATGTGAAGTGCCGGCGGCGGACTTTCAAGGCGCGCTGCGAAAACCAGTGGGCGGACTTCTGCGTCTTTGAATGGACTTGCCCGATCGTGAGTTCCGTCTACGAGGTCACGGCACCGGCCGCGCTGCCGATTCGGCGGTTTGCGATCCGGCATCCGCTTGGCAATGTCACCACCAACCTGACGCGCCACGCCGACGGCTCCGCCACCTATGCGTTTGTCGCCACCAATTCGGCCCAGGTGTTTCCCGAGCCGGACATGCCGCCGCTCCACACCCAGGTGCAGCACCTCAGGATTTCCACCGCGGCGGACTGGCCGGAGATTTCGCGCTGGTACTGGGCGCTCTGCGAGCCGCACCTCGTGAAGACCAACGCGGCCCTGGTCGCCAAGGCGCTGGAGCTTAAGGATGTCCGCCGGCTCTTTCGGTTCGTTTCGCAGGAAATCCGCTACATGGGCCTGACCCTCGAAGACCAGTCGCCCGGCTATTCGCCGCACGACGTGGACCTTACCTTTGACAACCGCTACGGCGTTTGCCGCGATAAGGCGGCGCTGCTGGTGGCGATGCTGCGTGCGGCCGGCCACGCGGCGTTTCCGGTGCTGATCAACGTCGGGGCCAAGCTGGACCCGGAGGTGCCTCAGCCCTACTTCAACCATGCGATTGTCGCGGTGGAGACGGCGGCGGAAGGCGAGCGCCGTTACCTGCTGATGGATCCGACGGATGAGAACGCCAAAGACCTGCTGCCCAAATACCTGAGCGACCTGAGCTATCTCGTGTGCCGCCCCGAGGGCGAACAGCTGCTGACCTCGCCGGTGCCGCCGCCGGCCGACAATGCGCTGGCGGTCCGGACTCGCGGGGCGCTGGCGAAGGACGGTTCGGTCTTTGCCGAAAGCCGCATTACGATGAACGGCATCAACGACACCGCCTATCGGCATGCGCTGGTCAAGAAGACGCCGGAATTGTGCGAGCGTTTTTTCGAACAGGCGGTGCAGGCGGTGCAGCCCGGCGCGGAACTGGTGCGCTGCGAGATCACGCCCGCCGACCTGCGCGACACCGATACGCCGTTGGCCGTCGAGCTTCAGGTGCGGTATCCGGAAATGCGGCTCGCGGGCGAGCGGTTCGACACGCTGGAAGTGCCGCTGCTCACTCGGGCGCTCGGGGTGGTCAATTTCCTCCTGGCCGGCAACACTGCGCTGGCGCAGCGCAAGTATCCGCTCCGGCTGGACACGACGGCGGAAGTGTCGGAAACGGTGGAACTGGCGCTAGGAGAGGAACTGGGTGCGGTTCGGCAGCTGCCGTCGGTTGCGCCTTCGCCGGGCGCCTTCGACTATGCGCTGGAGTATTCGGTGACCAACGCCGTGCTGACGGCGCGGCGGCGCAACGCCCTGGCGGCGCTGGAGTTCTCGCCGACGGAATACGGCGAACTCCGCGAACGGCTGAAGGCGGCGGAGGCTTCGGCGCGGCAGCGCTGCGAGTTCGAGTGCGACGGGCTTAAGGCCGCCAATGTCCGCTACTGGCTGAACGAGACGGAGACTTCGCTGCTGGGCGAGCGCTCGTGGGTGACTACGAACCGGGTGGTCAAGCAGGTGCTGACCTATTCGGGCAAGCGCTCGAGCGCCGAGCTGTCGTTTGCCTACAATCCGCTTTGGAAGCAGGTCGAGCTCGTCGAGGCGGTGGTTTCCAATGCGGACGGTCGGGTGGCGCGGGTGACGCCGAAGGAGATGAACGTGATGGATGCCGGCTGGGTGAGCGCGGCGCCCCGGTATCCGGCCTCCAAGCTGCTGGTGGTCAACCTGCCGTCGGTGGAGATCGGCAGCGTGATCGCCTACACGGTGGTGACGACGGTCACCAATGCGCCGGTCGGTTTCTACGGGGCTTACGATTTCGATTCCTACGAACCGACGGAATGCCGGCGGGTGCGGGTCGGCGACTGGCGGCGCGAAGTGCTGCGGCCGCGGCGGCTGGAGCGGGAGCCGGCCCAGCCGCCGGCGGAATTCTGGCGCGACCGGGAGATCGTCAGTCACTGCCGTTTCGAGGAGGCGGAGCTGGACATCGGGGAAATCGAACGCGAGGACCTGCCGGATCTGCGCTCGATTCGCGACTGGATGGCCAGGAACGTGAAGGTGGCGGGGCCGTCGCTCTGGGAATTGCCGCTGGCCGCGCAGCTGACGCCGCCGGCGACCGTGTTGAAGGAGCGCTACGCCAGCCGCCTGGATTATGTCCGTACGCTGGCGGCGCTGTGCCGCGGGGCCGGTTATGACGCCGAGGTCGTGTTTGCCGCCGCCGATGCGGATTCGCCGGCGTCCGTGCGGGAGCGGATCATGCGCACGCAGCCGGCGGTGTCGGAGTTTTCGATTCCGCTTTGCCGGGTGGACGACCGGTATTTCCTCGGCATTGAGAATCAGTATGCGGAAATCGGCACTTCCGCCTGGGCGGGCTGTGATTATTACGAGCCGGAGGAGGGCGAGTTCGGCGTGGTGACGGTGCCGGAGGCCAGGTATGAGGACCGGACGGTCGAGCGCACCGTTTATGCGGTGCGTTCGGACGGTGCGGTCGACATTGATTCCGAGCGGCGGCTCTACGGCAGTGAAGTCGGGGCGTTCCGCAAGCTCTACTCGGAGATTCTGCCCGAGGAGCGCTGGCGGCGGTATCAGGAGCTGCTGGGTGAGATTTCGCAGGCGGCGACGGCGACCGGCGAGCTGGTGACGGACACGGAGGGCTATCCGGCGGTGCGCAAGTTCTCCTGCTATGTGCCGGACATGGCGACGGTCGGCAAGGGGACGCTAACGCTGCGGCTGCCGCCGCTGGAGTCGTCGTTCAGGCGGCTGGTCGGTCGCTCGCGCAAGACGCCGGTGGAGATCGCGGCTTGGGCGGCGGCGACGGAAACGGTGGTCGTCCGTTTCCCCGCCGGTTACGTCGGGGTCGAACATCTGCCCGCGGACTTTGCCTTTGCCGATCCGGCGGGCGGCGGCGAGTGGCTGCGGCAGCGGACGACTGCTGCGGTCAAGGACGGGGCGCTGGAAGTCACAATTGAGCGCCAGGTGTCGCGGCGCGGCGACCGTTGGTTTTCGCCGGCATATTTCGAGCTGTTCAAGGACTGGGCGCGGATTGCCGACTCGGCCGCCAACCGCACCGTCAGCGTCCGTCAGGGCGAGTGAGTCGTCCGACGGTAAAATCGAGGAAAGCGTCGCCCTTGATTTAATATGCTATAATAGCGGCATCAATTTGAAAGGACGTAAGTTATGAAGATCTTGGTTACGGGCGGGGCCGGTTATATCGGCAGCCATACGGCGGTGGAGCTTTTGAACGCCGGGCATGAGGTGGTGGTCGTTGACAATCTCTGCAACAGCTCGAAGAAGTCGCTTTCGCGGGTGAAGCGCATTACCGGCAAGGCGGTCAAGTTCTATCGGCTGGACATTCGCGACGAGAAGAAGCTCGGCGCCATGCTCGACAAGGAGGCGCCGTTTGACGCCACGATCCACTTCGCCGCGCTCAAGGCGGTAGGCGAGTCGACGCAAGTGCCGCTCAAGTATTACAACAATAACCTGGGCGGCACCTTTACGCTGCTGAAATGTCTGGCGGACCATGGCTGCAAGAACATCGTCTTCTCGTCGTCGGCGACGGTCTACGGCGATCCCAAGTCGGTGCCGATCCGCGAGGATTTCCCGACGCCGGGCTGCACCAACGCCTACGGCTGGACGAAGCTCATGATGGAGCAGGTCTTCAAGGACGTGCAGAAGGCCGACCCGCAGTGGAACGTGATTCTGCTGCGCTACTTCAATCCCATCGGCGCGCATTTGTCGGGCCTGATCGGCGAGGACCCCGCCGGCATTCCCAACAATCTCCTGCCGTATGTCGCCCAGGTGGCGGTCGGGCGCCGGCCCGAGCTCAGTGTCTTCGGCAATGACTATCCGACGCCGGACGGAACGGGGGTGCGCGACTACATTCACGTGGTCGACCTCGCGCTCGGACATCTCAAGGCCATTGAGAAGCTGGCGCAGAATCCTCAGCTCGGGCTTAAGATCTACAATCTCGGCACCGGGCACGGCTATTCGGTCCTGCAGATCGTCAAGGCGTTCGAGCAGGCGTCCAAGCGCCCCGTGCCCTACCGGATCTGCCCGCGTCGCCCCGGCGATATCGCCGAATGCTGGGCCGATCCGTCGCTGGCGCTTAAGGAACTCGGATGGAAGGCCGAGCGCGGCATTGAGGAAATGTGCCAGGACGCCTGGCGCTGGCAGAAGAAGAATCCCTACGGGTACAACCGGCCGAAATAAGCTTGCAGCCCGACTTAGAGCATATTCTCGAGGGGCTGGAGGCCGAGCTCGAGCTGGAGCGCGAACTAGGCGTGCGCGCATTGGAGTTTGATCGGAAATTGCTCCAGCCCCCAGCCGTCGCCGAGTTGCCGGCCGCCGCGAGTTCGGTGGTCGCCGCCGTTGCCGCGACTGCGACTCCGGTCAGGCCGTCGCCGACTGTCGCCGCCGCTCGACCGGCCGCCGCGCCATCGTCGTCGCCCGGCAGATTGGATTTCGTCTTCCTTCACGACCGTCCGCTTTCGTCGGCCGGCATTGAGATGATGGCGAAGATCGTTCTCGCGATGGGCAAGACGGCGGAGACGGCACCGATCGTCTTTGAAGCGCCGGTGCCGAAGGCCAAGGCGTATGTGGTGCTGGGCGGGCTGGCGCTAAAAAAATTCCTTCCGGAAGTCAAAGGCGAGCCCGGACAGTGGGTCACTACGCCTGGCGGGGCGCCGGCGCTCATCACTTATTCGCCGAACTACATCTTGCGGTTTCCGATGGTGACGCCGGCGGTCAATCGGATCAAGCGCGACATGTGGACCAGTCTCAAGACGGTCAGTCAAAGGGTTCGGCAACTGTGAAGGGGCGATTGCTGGCAAGATCGCAAGGTGACGAGGGCTTATGGTTAACGAAAAATGCAAGGTGATTGAACATGCCGACATCGGCAACGGCTATCGGTTTCTGGTCTTCGAGGCGCCGGAACAGGCGGCGGCAATGACGCCGGGGCAGTTCGTGCACGTGCGGGTGCCGGCGCTGGAGCCGAGCGCGCTGCGGCGTCCGTTCAGCGTCTTCGACGTGGACGGCGGCCGGGTGACGGTCCTTTACAAGACGGTCGGGCGCGGCACGGCGGCGCTCAACGCCGTCAAGGTCGGCGACCCGCTTGAAGTCGAGGGGCCGCTCGGCCATGCCTTCCCGGAAAAGTGCGAGGGGACGGCGCTACTGGTCGGCGGCGGCTATGGCGTCGCGCCGTTGTATTTCCTGGCCAAGCGGCTGCTGGCGCGGGGGCTGGCCCGGGAGCGGGTGAAGCTGTTTGTCGGCGGGCGGACGCGGGCCGACTTGCTGGCGCTCGACCGGTTTGCGGCGCTGGGGGTGGAAGTCTTTGCGACTACCAATGACGGCTCCTACGGCACCCAGGGTTTTGCGGTGGTGCCGCTGGACGCGGAAATGCAGCGGCTGCGGCAGGCGGGGGAAAAGTTCGAGCTCTTTACTTGCGGTCCCGACGGTTTGCTCAAGGCAGTTTCCGATCGCGCGCTGGAGCTGGGGGTGCCGGGCTGGATCTCCATGGACCGTCACATGATTTGCGGCGTCGGCGCCTGCTATGCCTGTATCCAGAAGACGGTTCGCGGCAATTCGCGCTGCTGCATCGAAGGCCCGGTGTTCGCGGCCAAAGACTTGGTCTGGTAAGCGGGCGCGTTAAAGTCTCATCTTTTTAAGGCAATGGAAATGATTGATACTAAGGTTAATTTGGGCGGGCTGGAGCTGGCAACGCCGGTGGTGACGGCGAGCGGTACCTTCGGCTACGGTACGGAATACGTCGGCGCCGTCGACTATGCGAAGCTCGGGGCGGTGACGGCGAAGGGCATCCGCGTCGACCCCTGGCCGGGCAATGCGATGCCGCGGCACGCGGAAGTGCCGGGCGGGCTCGTCAATGCGATCGGCCTGCAGGGAACGGGGCTGGAGCATTTTCTCAAGTATACGCTGCCGTGGTATCGCGAGGAGGCGGCGAGCGCGGCTTCGCCGGCGCCGGCGCCGAAGCTGATCGCCAACATCTGGGGCGGCTCGGTTGACGAATACGCCGCCGTGGCCGCCGGGCTCGGGGCGGAGGTCGATGCGCTGGAGCTGAACGTGAGCTGCCCGAACGTCAAGGCCGGCGGGCATACCTTCGGTCAGGATCCGAAGGTGCTGGCCGAGGTGGTGTCGGCGGTCCGCCGGGCGACGAAGCTGCCGCTGATCGTCAAGCTGGCGCCCAACGTGCCGTCCGTCGCGCCTTATGTGCAGGCCTGTGAAGACGCCGGCGCCGACGCCCTCAGTCTCATCAACACCGTTCCCGCCATGGTGATTGACGTGGAAAAGCGCGTGCCGGTGCTGGCGAACCGCACGGGCGGGCTTTCCGGCCGCGGCATCCATCCGGTTGCGGTCAAGCTCGTCTATGACGCCCATCAGGCCACGAAGCTGCCCATCCTCGCCATGGGCGGCGTCTACGAGGCCCGCGACGCGATTGAGTTCCTGCTGGCGGGCGCGACGGCAGTGGCGGTCGGCACGGCGACTTTCACCGACCCCGGCACGGTCGGCCGCGTCTATGACGGCATTGTCGACTACTGCGAGCGGCAGGGCTTCAAGGCGGTTCGTGAATTGACGGGGGCACTTTTGGTATAATGGTCGTTACTTATGGCAGAGGAAAACAAAGCGAAGCTGTTGGAAGTCGAAGAGGTTCGTCAGCGAATCGAGGAACTTAAGCGCAAAGTCGGCGAGATGGCCGACTACATCAAGATTGACGAACGTCGGCAGCGGCTGGGGGAGCTGGAGGCGCAACAGGCCGGCGCGGACTTCTGGAACCATCCCAATCAGGCGCGGGAAGTGATTTCCGCGACGAATGCCGAACGGGCCTATGTCGTTCCCTACGATGCGCTCATTAAGACGGTTGACGATGCGGGCGTGATGCTGGAACTGGCGGAACTGGAAGAGGGGCCGGCGCAGCAGGCGGCGCTCGTGGATACGCTGGCGGAATGCGCGAAGGCCGACGAGTTCTTCGGCAAGCTGCGCTTGCAGTCGCTCCTGGGGGCCAAGTTCGACCAGTGCAATGTCTTCGTCAAGCTGCATGCCGGTCAGGGCGGAACCGAAGCCTGCGACTGGGTGTCGATGCTCTATCGCATGTACAAGCGCTATGCCGAGGACCAGGGCTGGAAGATCGAAGAATACGATTCGCAGCCAGGGGAAGAGGCGGGGTACAAGGACGTCTACTTCCGGGTCGAGGGCAATTACGCCTACGGCATGCTCAAGGCCGAACGCGGCATTCACCGGCTGGTGCGCATTTCGCCCTTTGACGCCAACAAGCGGCGGCAGACCTCGTTTGCGTCCATGGAAACGGTGGCGGAGATCAATGACGACATTGAAGTCGAGATCAAGGACGAGGATCTTCGCATCGACACCTACCGTTCCGGCGGCGCCGGCGGGCAGCATGTCAACAAGACCGATTCGGCGGTGCGGCTGACGCATTTGCCGACGGGTATCGTCGTTGCCTGTCAGAAGGAACGCTCGCAGCACATGAACAAGGAGAAGGCGATGAACATGCTGCGCGCTCAGCTCTACGAATATTACGAAGACCAGAAGCGGGCCGAGATGGACCGCTTTTACGGCGCCAAGTCGGAAAACGGCTGGGGTTCGCAGATTCGTTCCTATGTGTTCTGCCCCTATACGATGGTCAAGGATCTGCGCACGGAGTGTGAAACTTCCGATGTCAATGCGGTGATGGACGGCCATATCCAGCCGTTTATCGAGGCCTGGCTGCAGATGAAGGCGAAGTAAGCGGCGGGAGCAGGGCGGTGGAGGGCCGGTTCGAGAACGTGTGGGGCAAGGCGGTCGGAGTGAACGAGCGCGGCCGTCACCGTACGACGGCTTCGGCCATTGACGCCGCGCTCAAGGACCTGCTGACCGAGAAGAACGAATTCTTCGATTCGCTGGTCGACAACTGGAAGTCGATCTATCCCGACCTGCCGGCCTGGCCGGGGCGCTATGAAGACGGCAAGATCTACATCTATGTGCGCAATGCGCCCACCTCATACGTGGTGCGGCCGAAACTGCGGGCGATTGCCCGGCGGCTGTCGGCGTTGCCCGGCTCTCCGAAGAAACTGGACCTGCGACTGGAGATACACGCGCAATGAACTGCGGACTGCTGTTACTGCTGGCGGCGACCTTTACTCGTTCCATGGAACGGGTTTCCACCATGGATCCGGCGCAGTGCCGTTCGCTGTATGACAGCCACGCCATCCAGCTCGTCTATGAAACGCCGCTGGAGATTGACTACCGGGCCCGGCCCTATCGGCTGATTCCGGGTTGCTGCGAATTGCCCGAGGTGTCGGCGGACGGCCTTACCTATGTCTTTCGGCTGCGACCGGAGACGGTGCTGACGGCGGCGGACATGGTTCGTTCGCTGGAGCGGCTGCGGGATCCGCAGCTGGTCTCGCCCAACGGCTGGCTGATGAACGAGGTCGATACGCTGACGGCTTCGGATGCGCGCACCGTGACCATTCGGCTCAAGCGCAAGTGCCATTACTTTTCCTGGCTGATGGCGATGACGGCCGCCGGCATCAGCCGGCCGGACGGTTCGGGCACGGGCTCTTACGAGTTGCGTTCGTGGTGGCGCAATCATGAGATGGTCTTTCGCCGCCGGCATCCGGCGGCCGGCGCGAAAACCTTTGACGAGATTCGCTATCTGGTGATCGACGACGTCTCGACCCAGTGGCTGATGTTCCTTCGGGGCGAGCTCGATTTTCTGGGCGAGATCTCGCGCGACAACTGGGATTCGGTGGTGCGGCCTGACGGCACCTTGGATCCGGAGCTGTCCGAGTCGGGCGTGCGGCTTCACGGCATTTCTTCGCTGGACACGATGTATATCGGCATCAACATGAAGGATCGGGTGCTGGGCCGGAACCGGCCGCTGCGGCAGGCGCTGAACGCCGCCTTTGATTTCGCCGAGTGGGAGCGGTTCTACAACCACCGGGTGATTCCCAGCGACGGGCCGGTGCCGCCGGGCGTGGACGGGCGGCTTACGACGCCGTTTGCCTACGCCTATGATCTCGGCAAGGCGCGGCGGCTGATGGAAGCGGCCGGCTATCCGAACGGCATTGATTCCGAGACCGGCCGGCGGCTGGTGCTGACGCTGTCCATCGGGCGGGCTTCGCAGGCCAGCCGCGAGCAGGGCGAGCTGTTGACATCATTCTATGAAAAGCTCGGCATCCGGTTGGAGTTGGACTTCATGACCTGGGATGCGTTTCTGAAGGCGGTCAACGACGGGCGGGTGCAGATGTATTCCATGGGCTGGGTCGGCGATTATCCCGATGCCCAGAACTTTCTGCAGCTTTTCCATTCGAAGAACACGAGTCCGGGCCCGAACCATTCGTTTTATGTCAATGCGGAGTATGACGCGGCCTACGAGGCGGCGCTGAAGGCGGAGACGGCGGCCGAGCGCAATCGGCATTGGGCGCGTTGCCAGGAAATCGTCCGGGAGGATTGCCCTTGGGTGTTCATGCATTACAACAAGGTTTATTCGCTGACGCGCGCGACCGTTGGAAACTATCTGCCTTCGGTGTTTTCCCAAGGCGCGGAAAAGTATTATACTAGTGAGAAATGAAGACGTTGTTCATTGAACGGTCTACCGGCGAGTGCCGGGACGGCAATTGGGTGCGGCAGCTGGATTTGGAAGGGGTCGAGCGCATCGTCGTGGGGACTGGCCCCGGAAGCTTTGCCGGCATCCGCGCCGGCCTGGCCTTCGCTCAAGGCTATCAGCTTGGATGCCATTGCGAGGTGCTGGGTCTGCCTTCCGCCTGCGCGGTCTATGCCAATGCGCTGGCGGGATTCCCGCAACTCGGGGATGCGGCGCGCCTGGCGGTGGTCGGCGATGCGCGGCGCGGCAAGGTCTGGGTCGCGCGGTTTGACGGTTATCGGCTGGAGCGTGAAGTCTTTCAGGTGCCGGCGGCCGAACTGGCGACGGCAGTCGGCGCGGATCTGCTGGTGGTTTCGCCGGACGCGAAGCGAATCGAAGCCGAGTTGCGCGAAACCTTCGGCGAGCGCTATCTGGGCGGGGTGCTGCCCTCGGCCGCCGGGCTGGAGAAGTTCGTGGAAAGAAATCCGGAAATCCTTCGGCCTGAACCGTTGCCGATCTATCTCAACCCGGCGGTGCGCGACGACAACTGACGGATGAAAGCGGGCGTGCGCAAATGGCTGGGTTTGTGGCTGGGCGGCTATCTGGCGTTGGTCAGCTGCCGCGCCGAGTCGGTGGCGCAAGTAGAGGTGCGGGTGCGGGCGGCGCCGGTGGGCCCGCGGCTGGAAATCAACGGCAAGCCCGCCGTCGCCCGCATGGTGTTTTCCGATCAGTTGGCCAGTTTTGTCCGCGCTCGGGCCGCCGGCATCCGGATTTTCGCCTTCGATTCGCATTGTCCGTTGGTCGATTTTGATCTTGCCCCCGATTTCGCGGCGGCGGATGCGTTCCTCAACCGGCTGATAGACGCGGTGCCGGATGCGCTGGTGGTGCCGCTGCTGTCGGTGCGGCCTTCGGCCGAGTGGTTGGCGCGGCATCCTAAGGTGCCGCGTTCGCTGGCCTCGGCTGAGTATCTTCGCAACGCGCAGGCGTTGGTGGTGCGGGCCGCCCGGCACTGGCAGGAGCGGTATTCGCGAAATTTTGCCGGGCTGCAGTTGGCGGAGGCTGCGGACGGATCGATTTGCCAGGCGTTGCGTGACGCGACCGGCGGCAGGAAGCTGGTGTTGGTCGCCTATGACGCGGCAGTCACGGATGCGGCCTATCTGGACCAGTGGCGAGGGGCGGTGGACGGGCTGATTGCCGCGACGACGGGGCCCTCTGAGTCGGTGCGCTGCCGGGGCGTGCTTTGGTGGCAGGAGGATCGGTTGTCGGCGGTGGCGGGCATGGCGTCGCGTGACCGCATCCGCCAGCTGACGCTGCGGGAGTTTGTGCGCGGCGATGCCGGGTGCTGGCGGGACCTGCAGGGCGAGGCGGCTACGGCCGACGACTGGCGGACGGTCAAGTCCTTGCGTCCGTTGGAGGAGATTGCCTTGCGATTCCCTGAGCCGTATGGCGCGGAGGTGCTGGTGGTCGCCTCGCCGGGGGTCGAGCGTTCGGCGGTGGAGGCGGTGCGGCGGTCGCTGGCCGGTAATGGGGTGGCCTTTGCGGAAGGATGGGAGACCGAGGTGAAGTCCGGTTTGCTGGCCAAGCGGATTCGGCTGGTGGTTCGGGTGGTGCCGCCGGGCGGCGAGCAGCATTTCCAGATGACCGACGGCGTTGGCGAGGTGTCGCTTTCACGGGGAACGGCGGCGGAGCTGCAGCCGTTCCTGCAGACTGTCGGCGTGGGTTCGCGACTGGCGGCAACCGAGATCGGCCAGGCGTCGGTCTGGTTTAATTCCAAGTTTGAGGTGATTCAGGCGGAGGCGGAAGGCTTTCGGGATTTTCGTCGGGGCGAGGTGCGCTATTCGACAGAGATTCCAAATGACTGAATAAGTCGCAGGGGCGACGGGCCGCGTTTCAGCGGCGTATTCGGGTCGGATTCATCGTTCGGATGGCCCGGCCCGAAAACTTTTTGTAGAAAATTTCATTTCCCCCCTTGACTTTTCGCCG
>JAZLMR010000074.1:0-21259 GCA_045598785.1 Kiritimatiellia bacterium | reverse complement strand
CAGGAGCGCGAATGACGCGCCACGACCTTTCGGATTGGCCGCTGTCCGCTGGCTGCTGGCAGCTGAAAAACTTCCGACGCATTAAAATCGGCTGAGACCCCGCAAAGGGGGATCAGACGATTTTAATGCGTCGGCCCTAGGCTCTTATTGCACCCCACTATCCCCAGCGCACCATTTATGATATAATTTTTGCCGTTTTTAATTTTTAATGCAGGAGAGAACATGGCCGATACGGAAGCGTTGGTGAATCAGTTGGCTGAATATGCCCAGAATCAGGATTTTGAAGGGGCGTTCAAGCTGGTCAGGGAGAATCAGGCAGAGCTCGCGAAGAAGTTGCAGCCGGTCGGCGTGAAGGACGCCCTGAAGAAGACGACGAAAGATCGTCTTCTTCTTTCTTTTATCGACGGCGTCGAATTCGGCGCGCGACCGCTGGCGGAGTCGCTGGGCCGGCTGGAGAAGCTCGTGGGCTTCAACGCGAACCTGCCCGGCGAGCGCGGCACGATGGTGCTTAACGACACCTGGGGGCTGGGCACGGTCAGGAAGCTCGACTACTTCTATAAGCGCATTACGGTGGACTTCAAGACCAAGAAAGGACACCAGTTCACTTACGCGGCGGCCTGTGACATGCTGGAGATTGCGCCCAAGGACCACATCCTCGTGCTGCGGCAGGTGGCGCCGGCCGATTTCGAGGCGCTGCTCAAGGACCGTCCCGGCGATTTCGTGAAGGCGGTGATCGCCTCCAACGGCAATTCGATGACGCTCATTCGGCTGGAAGACTACTGCGTGCGCAACCAGTTCGTGAAGAGCGTCAACTGGAAGAAGTTCTGGGAAAGCGCGCGGGCCGAACTCAAGCGCGACGCCCTGGTGGTGATTCCGGTCAAGAAGACCGAGCCGATCGAGGTGAAGGCGGCCGCCGAGGACTATGGTGACGGCTGGCTGACCGCGTTTGCGCATCATACCGACCCGAAGCTGATCCTCTCGGAAGTCCGCGAATACGTGGCGCAGGGCAAGTTCAAGACGGCGGACGCGTCGGTCAAGGCGAAGATCGAGGAGCGGCTGGTGTTTGCGGTTACCGCGGCGCGCAAGACCGATGACGCGCTTTACGCCCGGCTGGCGGCCGTAATCACGGAACTGGGCTTTGCCAATCCGCCGGCGGCGGAGATGTGCGACTACCTGTGGGAGCGCAAGCGCTTCGTCAAGGCGGCGTCGACGCTGCCGGCGCGCGAAGTCGGCGCGATGATCGCGTTCCTCGCGAGCGATGCCGAGGCGAAGGCGCGGCTCTACCGCACGGTGCCGGAATTCTGCTTTACGGCGGTTGTGGAGATCGTCGGTCAGTTCGGCAAGGAGCCCGAGTGCCGTCAGGCGATGGGCGAATACATGCGCCAGCCCAAGGCGCCGGCGACGCTGACGACGCTGATCGTCGGCAAGTACGAGCAGTTCCGCGACTGGGCGGAAATGCCGCCGCTCATTACGCTCCTGACGCACGCCATTGCGCTGGGCGAGGGCCGTCAGGGCGGCGAGACGCTGAAGATGCAGAACATCGTTCGCCGGCTCTTTAGTGACAAGAACTGGCTGACCAAGGTGTTCGGCTGGCTGTCGCCGGACGATCAGGCGCTCTTCTTCGAACGCTTCCAGGCGTCCATCGCGTGGGATCCGTCCTCGCATCACGCCACGGTCGTGCGCATGACCAAGATCGTGCCCGAGTTGGAGCAGCACGTGGTCAAGGTCGAGAAGAAGAAGGAATACGCCCGCATTACCTCCTATCGCAGCTTCGGGCTCAAGAAGGCCGAGTATCTCAAGCTCATCAATGAGCAAATGCCGGCGAACGTCAAGCGCGTCGAATTCGCGAAGAGCTATGGTGACCTTTCCGAAAACGCCGAGTATCAGTATGCGAAGGACGAGCAGCGCGCGCTGATGCAGAAGCAGACGCTGATGCAGGCCGACCTCGAGGCGGTCAAGCCGGGCGACTTCGCCGACGCTACGACGGACGAGGTGATGCCGGGCGTCACCGTGGTCGCGACCACGCCCGAAGGCGAGAAGACCTGGGTCATCCTCGGCGAGTGGGACAATGACGTTGAAAAGGGCATTCTCTCCTCGAAGACGCGGGTGGCGCAGAATCTCATGGGCAAGAAGGTCGGCAACGACTTTGAGCTGCCGGATGCCGACGGCAACCTCCGGTTTGCCACCATCAAGGCGATTCTGCCGCTTTCCGACGAAATCCGCGAGTGGATGAAACTTCCCGCCGGCATTCAGATTTGATATAATCGGCGCGAAGAGTTCAGTTTACCAGCGGAAGAGGAGGTGAAACCATGGCAACGAAGAAGACCGACAGGAAGTCACCGAAGACGGTGAAGGCGGCGAAAGCCGCCCAGCCGGCCAAGGCGTCCAAGCTGTCCAAGCCGGTGAAGTCGACCAAGCCGACCCAGCCGGCGAAGTCCGCCAAGGCGGCGAAACCGGCGAAGGAGGCCAAGGCCGAGGTCAAGCGCGTGCCGCCGCGGATTGTTCGCCGGCCGCCCTCGCCGGTCAAGACGCCGGAAAGCGAATATCAGCCGGTGGATACGGCGGCGGCGGTGGCCTTTGCGATGTCCATTGCCAAGGAAATGAAGCGCTCGGCGGCGGCCGCCGATCACCAGCGGGAGCAGGAGAAGATCCGCCTGACCCGCCGCCCGACGACTCGCGCTCAGGGCAAGGATACGGCCAAGTTCCCCGAGAGCGATCTGCGGGAATTCAGGAAGCGGCTCCTGGAGGCGCGGGAAAAGGCGATGTCGGGCGCCACGGCGATGCGGGCGACGGGCTTCAACGAGTCCGATGACCACGAGGCCGACGGCGGCGACGGCACCAATCAGACGCTGCGGCTGCAGGCGCTCGGTCAGATGGGTAACATCAACCGCATGCTCCAGCAGATCGAAGAGGCGCTGCACCGCATTGAAGACGGTTCCTATGGCGTTTGCACCTCGTGCGGACAGCTGATCCGCAAGCCTCGGCTCATGAACCAGCCGTTTGTCCTGACGTGCATGGAATGTCAGAGCGAGATGGAGCGTTCGCGCCGGTGAAGTCGCGTATTCTGGCTGTTGTCGTCGCGCTTCATCTGGTGCTGTTGGACGCAGTGGCCAAGGAACTTGCCGCCGGCTACCTTAAGGGGTCGGCGGCGGTTTCCGTCTTGCCGAACCTGTTCGATCTCGCCTATGTCGAGAATCGCGGCTGTGCCTGGGGGATGTTCCAGGGGCAGGTGTGGCCGCTGGCGCTTTTCGGGCTACTGGCGCTGGGACTGCTGATCTGGAAGCGCGAGCGGATCTTCTTCTCGGGGCTGAAGCCGTCGACCGTCGGCTACCGGCTGGCGCGAGTGGCGGAGCCGCTGCTGCTGGCAGGCATCGTCGGCAACGTGATCGATCGTCTCGTCCGCGGCTATGTCATTGATTTTCTGGATTTCCACTGGTACGGCAGTCACTTCCCCTGTTTTAATCTCGCCGACACGTTCATCTGCTGTGCAGTCGGGCTGTTGCTGCTGGTTTCACTACGTTCAGTTCCTCGGGAGGAATCGTGATGTCGATGCCGCTGTTGTTGCTGGCCGCCTTGGCGCTGCTGGCGCCGGAGCCGGGTGCCGTGGTGCCGACTTTGCGCGAGGGCCAGCAGGCCTATCTGGCCGGTGCGCGTAACGAGCGCTTCCTGCGCATGGACAATCCGGCTGAGCGCCAAAAGCTCTTCCGGCTGGGTGCCACCCAGCAACCGCTCAAACTCGAATGGTCCGGCGACACCAATGCGGTTTACCGGCTGACGGTCGATTACGCGGCCGGCGGCGCGGCGCAGGAATTCGTGCTGACCAATCGCACGGTCGCTTACATCACCAACCTGGAGCTGGACCGCGAATACGTCTGGAGCGTCAGCAGTGCCGCGGGCGAGACTTCGTCGGCCCGCTTCCGCACCGCGGCAGAAGCGCCGCGCCTCCTGAGGGCCGAAGGCGTGGGCAACTTCCGCGACCTCGGCGGCTGGCGGACGACCGACGGGCGTATCGTCCGGCAGGATCGGATCTACCGCTCGGCCGGCCTCCGGTTCAGCTCCAAGTCGAAAGGCGGCTTTCTTCGCCGGCAGGTGGAGCTCGGGGCGCGGCGGGTGACCGATGCGGGCCTCGCCACGCTCAAGACGGATTTCAAGGTCCGGACCGACCTGGAGTTGCGCACGCCGCAGGAGACCGCCGGCATGACGGGTACGCTGCTCGGGCCCGAGGTCCGCTGGGTGAACATCTCCTTCGCCGCCTACGGCTTCATCGACAATCAGGTGCGCGGGCGCGAGCCGTTTGCGCGGATCTTCCGCGAGTTCACCGACGAACGGAACTATCCGATCCTGATGCACTGCTCGGGCGGCCGCGACCGCACGGGCACGCTGGCGTTCCTGCTGAACGGGCTCCTGGGCGTCGCGGAAGACGACCTTTGCCGCGATTGGGAGACTTCGGTGTTCGCGGATGCCGGCGACAGCTTCACTTCCGACCGCATTGTCGGGCTGCTGGCGCTGCTGAATTCCTATCCCGGGGAAACGTTGCGGGAGCGGATTGAAACCTATGTGAAGGGCTGCGGCATTACCGCGGCGGAAATCGAAAAGTTCAGGTCGCTGATGTTGGCGGACAAGGAAAGGTGAAACAGGTTATGGGCGCGTACGGCAAGGAAGAGGTGTTGAAGTTTCATCAGGGGGGCAAGGTGGCGGTGACGCTGCCGAAGCCGCTCAAGACCAAGGACGACCTGTGTCTCGCCTATACGCCGGGAGTGGCGCATGCGGTCAAGGAAATCGCCGCGAATCCGGCGAGCGTCTACGAAGTGACCGCGAAGCCGAACCTCGTCGGCGTCGTTTCCGACGGCACGGCGATCCTCGGGCTCGGGGACCTGGGCGCGGCGGCGTCCATTCCGGTGATGGAAGGCAAGGCGGTGCTCTTCAAGGCGTTCGGCGACGTGGATGCGTGGCCGGTGCCGCTCAACTGCTGCCGGCAGGGCGGCAAGAACGAGGGCAAGACCGACCCCGAGCGCGCCATCGCGGCGGTGAAGGCGATTGCGCCGCAGTACGGCGGCATCAACCTTGAGGACATCGCGAGCCCCGCCTGCTTTGAAATCGAGGACCGGCTCGACGCCGAACTGGACATCCCGGTCTTCCACGACGATCAGTGGGGCACGGCGGTCATTTCGCTTTCCGGAGTGATGAATTACGCGAAGCTCGCCGGCAAGCAGCTCTCCGAGCTCAAGGTGGTCATGAACGGCGCCGGCGCGGCCGGCATCCGCATCTGCGAAATGTGCAAGGCCGCCGGGGTGCGCGACGTCACGATGTGCGATACCAAGGGGACGATTCGCAAGGACCGCACCGATCTCAACCCGTTCAAGGCGAAGCACGCCGTCGACACCTCGGCGCGGACGCTTCAGGAAGCGCTGGTCGGCGCGGACGTCTTCATCGGCGTTTCGGCGGCGAACGTGCTTAAGGCCGAAGACGTGAAAAAGATGAGCGAGTTCCCGGCGATTTTCGCGATGGCGAATCCCGATCCGGAGATCACGCCGGAGGAGGCGGCGCGCGGGCTTGAAGGTCGGCAGTTCATCATGGTCACCGGTCGCAGTGACTATCCGAACCAGATCAACAACGTGCTCGGGTTCCCCTATCTCTTCCGCGGTGCGCTTGACGTCCGCGCGACGACCATCAACTCGGCGATGAAGGTGGCGGCGGCGAACGCGCTGGCGCGGCTCGCGCAGCAGCCGGTGCCGGCGGAGGTGCAGGCGCTTTATCCGAACGAGCGGCTGGAGTTCGGCCTCGGGTACATCATCCCGAAGCCCTTTGACCGGCGGCTCTTCGTCGAGGTGTCCTATGCCGTCGCCGAGGCGGCGGTCAAGACCGGCGTTGCCCGCCGGCAGGTGGATTTGGCGGCGTATCGCGCCGAGTTGGAAGCGCGTAACCGTACGCGCGGTTGAGATTGGTCAAAGGAGTCAAAGCTATGCGACATTCCCTTAAGCTGGTGCTGGCGGCGCTGGTCTTGCCGTCGATTGGTCTGAGCGCCGAGGAGCTGACGCCGAAGCTGGCGCGTTATCGGGTGACCGAGACGCGAACGGCGAAGGCGCTTTCCAATGGCTTTTTCAATGAGGTGCGCGCGGCCGATGGTGCCGAGTTCACTGCCGATTGCCTGGTGGCGTGGAAATACGGCGACGAGTCGCAGGCGCTGAAGATTCGCGCCGGCAAGCGGCCGCGGCGGCTGTCGTTCGTGTCTTCGGGCGAAATCGCGGCGTGGACGGCGGCAGGTGCGCTGCCGGTGACGCGCGGTGCGGACGGGCGCCATGCGCTGGCGTTGCCGGCCGGCCAGGATGCGCTGATCACGCGCGTGGTCAAGGGTCGCTCCCGCCATGACCTCGACAACCTCATCGTCGAGGGCTGTTATTTCCTGCCGGAAACGGAAACCAATGCGGACTGGGCGAAGGACTGCGGCTTTGATTCGTTCTGGGGCGTGCCGGCCACCAGTCCGGCCGCGGTGGCCATGCTCCATCGGCGGGGAATCGGCTCGGTGGTGAAGGAGAATTCGATCCGCTGGTGCGGCGGCGACGGCTCGCGGGCCGGCCAGATGCGCGAATTGCGGCCGTTCACCAACTTCGTGAACTACTGCGAGCGGCTGCAGGCGGCGGATTCGTCGGGAATCGTGGCGCTGGAGGTGTGCGACGAGCCGAACGTTAAGGACATTCCCTATCTTGGGGAGGTCAGCCATTATCTTTATGACCGCCTCGACTCGATCGTGCCGATGATTACCCTCTACCCGAATTATGCGCAGCTGGAGTCGACGAGCGGCAAGTCCTTCAGCCAGCTGGGCACCAAGACCTATGACGAGTACATCGCCGCCTATTGTGCGGCGGTGCCGCTGCCGTACATCTATTACGATTTCTATGTGGTCCATCAGAATCGCAAGCGCCATCAGCAGTCATTGGCGCGGTTTTACGACAATTTCGAGTGCGTCGCCAAATATGCCCGCCGCACCGGGCGCGAGTTCCGCTTCATGGCGCAGGTGAATTCCCACAAGCAGGAGCCGGAGTATTTCACCTCGGAAAACCAGCTCCGCTTTCAGGCCAACATCGCGCTCGGCTACGGGGCGACGGCGATTGGCTGGGCGTGTTACGGCCTCGGCTGGTGGACCAACAACGTGATTACCGCCGACGGCGAGAAGACCGAGCAGTTCGACAAGGTGAAGGCGGTGAACGCCGAGCTGCATGCGATCGGGCCGAAGCTCCTTAAGTATCGCAATGTGGCGACGCACCTGGTCGGCTTCCCGACGCGCGGCAACCTGGCGGCCGCCAACGCCGCCTGCGCCAAGGGCATCGCGCTGGCCGAAGGCACCGAGCTGGTGGTCGGCGAATTCGTCGCCCGCGACCCGCAAAGCGCGGCGCGGGCGCTTTATGTCGTGCCGGCCGGCGATCCGCGCGATGAGCGCAAGGCCGAGCGCACGGTCAGGATTGCGGCGGCGGGCAATGACCGGATCGCGGTGACGCGCGGCGACGGGCAGGCGATTGCGCCGACGCGCGGCGCGGACGGCAGTCTCGCGTTTCCGCTGCCCGAGAGCCAAGGCGCGCTGATCGAGTTCTTGCGCGAGCCGTCGCGGACCGATCGCAATCTGGTTCGTGACGACTTCACGCCCGACAACTGGGGCGGCTTCGTCGGCTGGTCCACGACCTCGCGGGGACTGATCCGCAGCTGCGTCAAAAGGCTGGACGAGCTTTCGCCCAACGGTAAGCCGGCCATTCGGCTGGAGTCGACCGAGCTTTTTGACAACACGGGGCGCGACGGGGTCGAGATCATGCCGTCCAAGCCGCTCAAGCTGAAGCTGGGCGAGCGCTATCGCGCGTCGGTCTACGTGCGGACGAAGGGCATCCAGCCCGACAACCGCTGCGTCTTTATCCTGCACGGTCGCCCCTGGGACGGCAAGGCCCTGCGCCAGCCGCTGCCGCTCGATACCGACGGCAAGTGGCAGCGGCTGGAGATAGAAGGCGTCTTTCAGTCCTCCTCGCAGCGACTCGATGCGTTTCTGTCGGTCTATGCCGGCCGGGGCCTGGGCGAGGGCGCCTACATTGACATTGCCGAGCCGACCCTGTTGGGGCCGTCGGCGTCGGCCGATCCGCTGGATGACGTCTGGATCGAGGCGGCCTTGCCGCGGCGGGTCACGCCGGTCGAGCCGCTGCTGGACCGGATGTCGGCGGCTTCGGCCCAGATGACCTTCTATTATCCGGGCGAACTTCGCGAAGGCGACGAAGCGCTGGCGGTGCGGGCGACGGCGCGCGGGCAGGCGAAGACGGTGGCGCTGGGCGCCGATCATCGCGCAACGGTGGACTTCGGGCCGCAGGCGCCGGGCCCGCTGACTTTGAAGGTGGAGCTGGTCGGCGAGCAGTCGGGTCAGGTGCTGGCGACGCATGAGTACCGCGCCCGCGTCCGCGCCGAGGTCGTCAATCCGACTCCGATTCGTCGGCTCAACAATTTCGTCGGCGAGCTGCTCGAAGGTCCGCTGGCGAACGGCGACTATGAGTTTACGCTGGCGGAAGAGACCTGGGTCTATGTCGGGTTTTCGTCGGCGCTGGCTGGCGTCCGCGCGACGATTGACGGACACGAAGGGGTGATCTACCGGCCGGAGGAACGCTCGGAGACGATGCGCTGTCTGGCGCCCGGACCGCATGTGGTCAAGGTCGTCGGCGTTCAGCCGGGCACGCAGGCGCGACTCACGGTGCGGACGGTGAAGACCGTGCTGCGGCAGGCGCTGCACACCATGCTGCGGCAGACGCCGAACTTCAACGGTTATTATTATGGCGAGGACTATTGGCGGCGACTGGGGATGCTGACGGGGTTCAACACGACTTCGATGACTGCGGGCTGGGTGCAGAATCCGCAGGCGCAGCCGATGCTCGACGAGATCCGCCGCCGCGGCGTTTCGGTGGAGTTCGGCTATGGCATCGGTTCGGGCGACGTCCGGCGCTGCAACTTCGAGCAGTATCTCGATTGCGTCACCAATCGGACGGCCTACGACCTGGGCGAACTGCTGCAGTTCGACGAGAACTCGTTCCTGCCGCATGTGGGCGCGGTTGACAAGGCGCACACTTCGGAAATCTGGTGGCGGGCCCATGCCGAAGGCCGGCAGCTGAACGTCTTCCTCGATGACGCGGGCACGGCCTTCTATTCCAATCCGACCTACGACATTCCGGAACTGGCGGCCTATCTCAATTCGGGCGACGGCCGCGGGCGCCTTTACGGCGAGGCGTACTTCCGTTCGGTCGAGACGCGGGCGGAACTGGACCGGTATCTCGACTTCCTGCGCGCGCAGCTCCGCGCGCTCCGCGCGACCAATCCGCAGGGGCCGTCGCATTTCGCCTATCTGCTCTGCGGGTGGACGATGATCGGCGGCTGGACGCCGTGGTACAACACCGAGCTGGACATGCGCGCGATGCTGGGCGAGATGATGCGCGTCTTTGCGACCGACCCGGAGTTCGCGGATCTCGGCGGCATCTCGTTTTCGTTCCCGGCCTGTTGGGAGGACTTCTGGCGTTTCGTCTCGGCTGGGCTCGTTCGCTACTATTGCATTGAAGGCGAGACCGGCGACTACGCGGCCCAGAACGGCATGAAGCTTTTCCCGGGCCATTCGACGAACGGCGATTTTCTGGAGGGCTTCCAGGGCTGGCAGGTCGAGGCGGCGGAGTCCAACGCCGTGGTCATCGGCACCTGCAGGGACTTCGGCCGGGGAGTTCAGGGGCGGCAGTATCTGCCGTCCTACCGCGCCACGCGCAAGGTGCTGGCGGGCGATCGCTATGCCGAGTTCACTCGTAGCGCGAAGGCGCCGAACCGGCTGCGGCAGCGGCTGGCCGGCCTGGAGATCGGGCGGGTCTATCAGCTGGCCTATACGGCGACGGACCTGGAGATGGCGGCGAAGAAGCTGGCCGTCAAGGGTCGGCAGGAGCTGCTCGCGCTCAAGGCCGTCCGTCCGATCGTGCTGGAGGCGGAGGTGAAGGGGGCCGAGCTCATTCCCGACCTCAACCACACTTACGTGAACTTCGGGAAATACGGGCACGACGTGTGCCGCACGAGCCGGGTGGTGTTCCGGGCGCAGTCGCCGGAGGCGGAAGTCGTGTTTTCGGACTGGAAGACTTCGACGGAGCCCGGTTCGGACGTCGGGGCGAAGACGGCGCTCAATGCGGTGATGGTACATCCGTATTATTACGAAGACGAGGCGCAGCTGGAGATTCTGAAGGAACTCTTCCGCAAGGCCCATTGATTTTGGTAGAATTCAGCCCAGTTGAAAATCATCTTTCTATTCATTGACGGCGTCGGCTTGCGCGATCCTGCGTCTGACAACCCGGTTAATACCGAGGTGTGCCCGACCTTGTCGCGGCTCATCAAGCGGCATTCGCGGCCGATCGACGCCTGTTTGGGCGTCAAGGGGGTGCCGCAGTCGGCGACCGGCCAGGCGACGATGTTCACCGGGGTGAATTGCCCGGCCGCGATGGGCAGGCACTGCGAGGGCTTCCCCGGGCCGGATCTCCGGAAGATCATCGAGCGCAACAATCTCTTCCTGGAATTGCAGCGGCGGGGCAGACGGGTGAAGTTCGCCGACGCCTATCTCGTCGACCGGCCGGAGGAGCTGGCTGCGCGGCGGTTCAAGTCGGTGACGACGGTCATGGCCTTGACGACGCCGACGGTGATCTCGACGGTCAACGACCTGATGGCGGACGAGGCGCTGATGCAGGACCTGACGCGAGAGACCATCCAGGACCGCTATCCGGACATCCCGGTCATCGCGCCGCAACGGGCGGCGGAGCATCTGTTCCGCATCGCGTGCGAATACGACTTCACGCTTTACGAGTTCTTCCAGACGGACGTGTCGGGTCATGCGATGGACTATGCCCGGGCCTGTGCGGTGCTGCGGGTCTATGACCAGTTCCTGTCGGCGCTGGTCCGCTATACCGAAGCGGCGGGCATAACCCTGGTGCTGACCTCCGATCACGGCAACATCGAGAGCATCTCCGAGCGGGCGCACACGGTCAACCCCGTGCCGTTTGTCGTCTTCGGGCCGCACGAGCAGTTCATTCGCGAGCGGGTCAGCTCGCTGGTCGACGTGACCCCGGCGCTGCTGGCGGCCGGGGACTAAAATACCCCCTTGCGCCGACGGTGGCTTTTTTGGTAAACTAATAAAGTTTTCGTCTCAAAAGAGGCCACTTTAGCTCAGTAGGTAGAGCACTTCCTTGGTAAGGAAGAGGTCGTCGGTTCGATTCCGATAGGTGGCTCCATTTGCTGGCGGAGGCAGACTAACAACAACTCACAGGAGTCCAAAAAATGGCTAAGGAAACATTCGATCGCGGCGGTAAGCCGCACGTGAACGTCGGCACGATCGGCCACGTCGACCACGGTAAAACCACGCTTACGGCCGCCATCACCCACGTCCAGTCCCTCAAGGGTCTCTGCGACGAAATCAAGTACGACCAGGTCGCCAAGGCTTCCGAGTCCGCCGGTCGTCGTGATGCCACCAAGATTTTGACGATCGCCTCGTCGCACGTCGAATACGCTACTGACAACCGTCACTATGCGCACGTCGACTGCCCCGGCCACGCCGACTATGTCAAGAACATGATCACCGGCGCCGCGCAGATGGATGGCGCGATCCTCGTCGTTTCGGCCGTTGACGGCCCGATGCCCCAGACCCGCGAGCACGTGCTGCTGGCCCGTCAGGTCGGCGTGCCGAAGATCGTCGTGTTCCTCAACAAGTGCGATCTCGTTGACGATGCGGAAATGCTCGACCTCGTCGAGATGGAAGTCCGCGAGCTCCTTTCCAAGTACGAGTATGACGGCGACAACGCCCCGGTCATCCGCGGCGCGGCCTATCCGGCGACTCAGGCGGCCAGCAAGGACGATGCGGCGTGCAACTGCATCACCGAGCTCATGAACGCCCTGGACACCTACATCCCCGAGCCGGTTCGCGAGCTCGATCAGGCGTTCCTGATGCCGATCGAAGACATCTTCTCGATCGAAGGCCGTGGTACGGTGGTTACCGGTCGTGTCGAGCGCGGTATCGTCAAGGTTGGCGACGAAGTCGAAATCGTCGGGCTCAAGCCGACGGCCAAGACTGCCGTTACCGGCGTCGAGATGTTCCGCAAGCTCCTCGACCAGGGTCAGGCCGGCGACAACATCGGTACGCTCCTGCGTGGTACGAAGAAGGAAGAGGTTTGCCGCGGCCAGGTGCTCGCGAAGCCGGGTTCCATCACCCCGCACACCGAGTTCTCGGGTCAGGTCTACGTCCTCACGAAGGACGAGGGTGGCCGTCACACCGCGTTCATGAAGGGCTATCGTCCGCAGTTCTACATCCGCACGACCGACGTGACTGGTGACATCCAGCTCCCGGAGGGCGTCGAGATGGTGATGCCGGGCGACAACGTCGAGATCTCCGTGAAGCTTATCGCTCCGGTTGCTCTTGAGGAGAAGATGCGCTTCGCTATCCGCGAAGGTGGCCGCACGGTCGGCGCCGGCACGGTTTCGAAGATCATCAAGTAATCAAAGAAGCCTTCTGTGAGATGCCTGCCCGTCAGGTCCGGCCGGAAGTGGCCGACCGGGGCGGCGGGCGGGCTCTAAGTCTCAGGGAAGAGGGAATAGGGAAGAGGTAATAGCGATGCGCGATCTCGCGATTTTGGCTTGTGGCGAGTGCAAGAACCGCAACTACACGACGACCCGGAACAAGAAGACTACGACGGAGCGTCTGGAGAAGGTGAAGTTCTGCCCTCATTGCCGTAAGCGTACGACCCACAAAGAGACCAAGTAAGGTCGGATGATTCTAGGGTAGTAGCACAATGGCAGTGCAGCGGTCTCCAAAACCGCCTATGGGGGTTCGATTCCCTCCTACCCTGCCAAAATAGGAAAGACTTGAGAATGGACATTTTAGCTAAGACGAAGGCGTATCTGACGGGCGTCAGCGCCGAGGCGAAGCGGGTTACCTGGCCGGGTAAGCGTGAGCTTTGGGAGTCTACGCTGGTAGTCATCTCGTTCATTTTCATCCTGGCGATTACGACGCTGGTGTGTGACAAGGTGATTGAGGCGTTCATCAAGATTGTCCATACCGGGGCCTGAGGAGAGTTATGGAAAAGCAGTGGTTCGTTTTGCACACGCTGACGGGGCAGGAGAACAAGGCCCAGCGGTCGATTGAAGCCCGCGTCAAGCTGGAGCGGATGGAGGATTTCATCGGCAGGTGTGTGATTCCCACCGAGCGGGTCACTGAGAAGAGGAACGGCAAGAAGCGCTCGTTCACCAAGAAGTTTTTCCCGGGCTATGTCCTTTGCGAGCTTGCCCTCTACGATGAGGCGAAGGGCGTTGATGAAAACGGCAAGAAGGCGATTTACGAGCGGACCTGGCAGTTCCTGCGCGAAACCACGGGGGTAATCGGTTTCGTCGGCGGCGATCGGCCGACCCCGCTCAAGCAGAGTGAAGTGGACGCCATCCTCCTGGACAAGCCGTCGGCGGGTCAGGTGGCGGAGCGTCCCAAGGTGAATTTCTCCGTTGACGAGACGGTGAAGATAACTGACGGCGCGTTCATGGGTTTGACGGGCCAGATCAGCATGGTGGATCCCGACAAGGGCAAACTCAAGGTCGAAGTTCAGGTCTTCGGCCGCAAGGTCCCGGTCGACGTCGAATACTGGCAGGTCGAGCAAGTCGCTCTCGAAGAGACGCTCGATCCGCTTAAGTAAAGTAGACAGGTTTTGCGGTCCGTTATCACCGGGAAGGATCCCCGGGAGGAGCCGCACGAAAGAAGGAAAAGGAAAATGGCTAAGAAGGTCACTGGAGTCGTCAAGCTCCAGATTCCCGCCGGCGCCGCGAACCCCGCGCCGCCCGTGGGTCCGGCCCTTGGTTCTGCTGGTGTCAACATCATGCAGTTCTGCAAGGAGTTCAATGCGAAGACGGCCAAGGACGCCGGTCTCGTAATCCCGGTCATCATCACCGTTTATCAGGACCGCAGCTTCTCGCTGCAGTTCAAGTCGCCGCCCGCCTCGACGCTCCTCAAGAAGGAAGCCGGGCTCGCGAAGGGCAGCGGCGTTCCCAACAAGAACAAGGTCGGCAAGGTCACCAAGGCCCAGCTCCTGAAGATCGTGGAGATGAAGAAGGCCGATCTCAACACCGACGATCCGGAGCAGGCGGTCAAGATGATCGCGGGCACGGCTCGCAACATGGGAATCGAGGTGGTCGAATGAGCCGTCACGGAAAGAAGTATTTCAATGCGCTGAAGAAGGCGCCGACCAAGGCGGTCGCGCTGGCGGAAGCGGTTAAGTTCGTCAAGGCCAATGCCGGGGCGAAGTTCGACGAAACCGTCGATGTCTATTTCCACCTCGGTTCCGAGCTCACCAAGGGCGACACGGCCGTGCGCGGCACGGTCAAGCTCCCGAACGGTTCGGGCAAGACGGTCAAGGTTGCGGTGTTCGCCGGTGGCGACGCTGCCGAGGCCGCTCGGGCCGCGGGTGCCGATTTCGTCGGTCTCGCCGATCTCATCGAGAAGGTGACGAAGGAAGGCTGGTGCGACTTTGACGTGGCGATTGCCACGGTCGAGGCGATGAAGGAAGTGCGCAAGTGCGCGCGCGTCCTCGGTCCGCGCGGGCTGATGCCGAACCCGAAGACGGGCACGGTTACCGACGATACCGCTACGGCCGTTAAGGAAGCCAAGGGCGGCAAGGTCGACTTCCGTATGGACAAGACGGGCAGCGGCGCGGTGATCGCCGGCAAGCGCAGCTGCAGCGAAGAGGCGCTGGTGGCGAACATCAAGGCGGTGCAGGCGGCGGTGCAGGCGGCCAAGCCGGCGTCGGTCAAGGGCGTTTTCATCAAGTCGATGAGCATTTCCTCCACCATGGGTGTCGGCGTTCCCGTGATCGTCGCGGCGGATGCCGAGTAAGGTGAGGAGGGTTTACTACCATGAGAATTGAAAAGATTGCCATTCTCGACGAAGTCGTCGCCCGCGTCAAGGACTCGGACTACTGCTTCATCGTCAATCACGGCGGCGAGACGGTGGCGGCGATGGCCAAGCTCCGCAAGGATCTGCGGGCTCTGGATTCGCGGCTGCTGGTCGTCAAGAACACCTTCCTCGCGAAGGCGGCGCAGGAAAAGGGCTGGTCGGAAGCGGTCAACGCGATGTTCGCGGGCCCGACGGCGGTAGTCACCGGTCACGGTGAGCCGACGGCGGTCGCGAAGGCGATCATGGAGTTCGTGAAGGCTTCGAACGGCAAGGCTTCCGTCAAGGGCGCGGATTACGACAACAAGATCGTCGATGCCGCGATGGTGGAGGCGCTCTCCAAGGTTCCGGGCAAGAACGAGCTCCGGGCGACGTTGCTTATGCTCCTCAAGGAGCCGGTGACGCGTTTGGCGCGCGTGCTGTCCGAGAAGGCCAAGAAGGAAGGCGGCGCTCCGGCCGAGGCCGCTCCCGCTTCGGAGGCTCCCGCTCAGGCGTGACCGCTAGAAGTTCTAGAAGCTCTAGAGATTCTAGGGCTTCTAGAATGACTAGAACAGCTAGAAACAATTTCCTTGGTATGAAACACGACTAAGGTTGAACTAAAAAGGAACAAAGAAAATGACGAACGAAGAAATCATCCAGGAGCTGTCGGGCAAGACGGTTCTCGAAATCAACGAACTCGTGAAGGCGCTCGAGGAGGCGTGGGGCGTTTCCGCCGCCGCTGCCGTGGCGGTTGCCGGTCCTGCGGCCGGTGGCGCTGCTGCCGAGGAGAAGACCGAGTTTGACGTGATCCTGAAGGCCGCTGGTGCCAACAAGATCGCGGTCATCAAGGAGATCCGCGCGATTACCGGTCTCGGCCTCAAGGACGCCAAGGACATGGTCGATGGCGCGCCGAAGAAGGTCAAGGAGGCGATTGCCAAGGACGAAGCCGAGAAGATCGCGGAGCAGCTCAAGAAGGCTGGCGCCGAGGTCGAAGTCAAGTAATTGCGCTTGACTCGGTTTGCGCGCGTTTGATATAATGCGCGCAACTTATCCGGTGGGATGGCCGAGCGGTTAGGTCGCGGACTGCAAATCCGCTTACAGCGGTTCAACTCCGCTTCCCACCTCCAAATGAAAACCCTGCTTTCGCGGGGTTTTTTCATTTTGTCTGGACGTGGCGTTTTCGGGACTATTCTTCGCTTTTACCGTTCAATTTTATGGTATAATCCACGGTTATGAAATATTGTTGTATTTTTGCGGGACAGGGCGCGCAGGTGCCGGGCATGGGCAGGGACTTTGCCGGGGCCGATGCGGAGGTGATGGTTTTTTTCGATCAGGCGAATGCCGTGCTGGGGCTTGACCTCAAGCGGATTTGCTTTGAAGGTCCGGCGGAAGAGCTGACCAAGTCGAACATCTGTCAGCCGGCGATCTTCGTGACCAGCTATGCCGCGTTCACGGCGCTTAAAAAGACAAAGGCGGTCGAGTTCGCCTGCGCCGCCGGCCTTTCGCTGGGCGAGTGGGGTGCGCTTTGCGCCGCCGGCGTCCTGGACTTTGATTCGACCTTGAAGGTGCTGGAGGCGCGCGGGCGCTTCATGCAGCAGGCCTGCGAGGCGACGCCGAGCGGCATGATCGCGATTGTCGGCGCCACGCCGGAGCAGCTGGCGGCGCTTTGCGAACAGACCGGCTGCACGGTCGCCAACGTCAATTCGGCGGCGCAGCAGGTGCTTTCGGGCTCGAAGGACGCGATCGCCGCGGCGGCGGTGAAGGCCAGGGAGCTGGGCATCAAGCGGGCGATTCCGTTGGCGACGGCCGGTGCCTTTCATTCCGCGTTCATGGCGCCGGCGCGCGAACAGTTGGCGCAAGTGCTGGCGGGCATCGAGTTCAAGGCGCCGAAGCTGCCGGTCTTGTCGAATGTCACGGGTCAGCCGCATTCGTCCGATCCGGAAGCAATCAAGGCGCTGATGCTGGAGCAGGTCACGGGCACCACCAACTGGGCGGCGGATGTCGCGACGGCGAAGGCGCTCGGCTGCGACACTTTCGTCGAGTTCGGCCCCGGCAAGGTGCTTTCGGGTCTTGTCAAGAAAATCGACCCGGCGCTCAAGGTCTTCAATGTCGCCGACCTAGCGTCGTTGGCAACTGCGGTAGGAGGTCTGTGATGGGCGTTTTGACGGGTAAGACGGCGATTGTGACCGGAGCGTCGCGCGGCATCGGCGCGGCGATTGCGAAGAAACTGGCGGCGGAGGGCGCATCGCTCGTCTTGTGCGCGCGGACGGCCGAGGCCTGTGCCGAAACCGAGGCGGCCTGCCGTGCGGCCGGGGTTGAGACGCTGGCCATGGCGGTGGATGTCGCCGACGCGGCGGCGGTCGACGGGTGCGTCAAGGCGACGCTGGAGAAGTTCGGCAAGGTCGACATTCTCGTCAACAATGCCGGCATCACCAGAGATGGGCTCTTGATGCGGATGTCCGACGCGGACTGGGACGCGGTCGTCGACACCAATTTGAAGGGCACCTTTCTCTTCACGCGCGCGGTGTCGCGGCCGATGATGAAGAACAAGGCGGCCGACGGCCAGCAGCTCGGCGGCGCGATCGTCAACCTCACTTCGGTCGTGGGCATTACCGGCAACGCCGGGCAGGCCAACTATACGGCGTCCAAGGGCGGCGTGATTGCGCTCACGAAGACGGTGGCGAAGGAATTGGGCTCGCGTAACATCCGCTGTAATGCGGTGGCGCCCGGGTTCATCGAGTCGAAGATGACCGAATCGCTGTCGGACGAGATCAAGCGCTCGTGCATGGATTCGATTCCCCTGAAGCGCTTCGGCACCGGCGAAGACATCGCCAATGCCGTCCTGTGGCTGGTGTCGGATGCGTCCGCGTATGTCACCGGTCAGATCATTTCCGTCAACGGCGGCATGATCGGCTGACGGAGCAGGCCCGATGGCGTTGGCGGAGTGGCTGTGGGCGTATTGGAACCTGGAGAACCTGACGCGGGATTCGGGCAGATGAAGTCGCGCTTGCCGTTCCCCGTCCTGTTCGAGGATCGCGAGGTGATCGTGATCGACAAGCCGGCGGGCATGCTGACGACGCATACGCGCAATCGCGAAACGGACACGGCCGAAGAGTGGCTTAACGACTATGTGCGCAAGGGCCAGCTGCGCAGCCGCAAGCAGGTCTATCTCGTGCATCGGCTCGACCGCGAGACGAGCGGGGTGATGATGTTCGCCAAGTCGCAGGCGACGGCCGACTGGTTCCGCTCGAACTGGAGCGAGGTCACGGAAAAGACCTATCGGGCACGGGTCGAGGGCGTGCTGGCCGAGCCGGCCGGCGTCTTTGAGTCGTATCTCCATGAAGACGAGAAGACCTTTCGCGTCTACAGCGTGCGGGAGGCGCGGCGGGGCAAGCTGGCGCGCACCGAGTGGCGCAGGCTGTCGGAGCGGGACGGCACGACGCTGGTGGAGGTCAACTTGAAGTCGGGTCGCAAGAACCAGATTCGCGTGCATTTCTCCGAGGCCGGACATCCGATCGTCGGCGATGTCAAATATGGCGGACAGCGGGCGTCGAAGCTTTATTTGCGTTCGGTGCGCTTGCGGTTTCGCCATCCGCACACCGGTGCCTGGCAGACGGTCGAGGCGCCGCCGGAAAGGAAGGGGAGGATGAAATGAGAGTCATCATCATGGTGGCGGCGCTGTGGTCGCTGGTCGCGGGAGCGCAGGCGGCATTGAGTTCGACGGCCATTCGGCAGGAACTCGTCAAGATCGACGCTTCGATTCGCGAAGTGGAGTACAAGCTTCGGCAGCAGCAGAATGAGGTCGAGCGCGAGAAGCTTCGGGATCTGTGTGCCGAGGTGACGGGGAGGGCTGGCGGACTGTCAACTTATCAGTTTCGCCAGTCAGCATCCAGTGCCATGATGATCGACATGTATCAGCGGCAGTTGCGCGCGTTGGAGTCGCAGCGGGTTCAGCTGCAGGCCGTGTTGTCGCAAATGGAGTCGGCGCCGGCGAATGCCGCGCCGACGGGCGGTGCGAATGGGGTCAAGTTCTGCACCGAGTGCGGCGCCAAGACGCATCGGTCGGCCAAGTTCTGCCCGCAATGCGGCAATCGCCTGCTCCCGGCGGAGGTCGGGGGGCTTCCATCAAAATGATGGCCGACGAATTATCTCCAAAAGATGGATGCGATTATGATAAACTTAGGCAGCAAACAGTTAGGCGTTGCAATGGGTTAATTGAGGTGCGTGCGGATGAACATCAAGTGCGGTCTTTGTGAAAACGAAATTGTCGTTGACGGTGAATTGGAGAATGGTCAGCATGTCATTTGCCCTTTTGCGGCGGCAAGTCGGAGTATCGAAAGCCGGCTCGAATTCAATTGTCGGCTGGCATTGCCAGGGACCGTCAAGATACTGCGGCCAAGGCGACTTCAAGTGAAGAAAGTTCGGCTGAATCGACTCGAAAACCGTTGCGAGTCATTCGGCCGGAGTCAACCGCAAGGTTAAGTCCGTCTGAGGAGCAAATGGTGGCGCGGCAGATCCATGAAACCGAGGAGCGCGCCGAGTTTTACGAAAGGTTGCGGGACTTTGAACATCGGCGCAAATCGCGGGAAAAGCTAACCAGCAGTCTGATCCTGCTGTTGATTGTTCTCGGAGGCATCGGAGTTTACTGGTATGTCGGATACCGAAAAGAACAGCAGCATCGTGCCGAGCTAGCCTATGCTGAAAAGTTGAATCGGCTAGAGTCCGAACGCAAGGAGCAGGAGCGCGAGGCTAGAGCTTTGCGCGAGCAGGTCGAGAAGGAGAAGCGAGAAAAGCGCCAGGCCGAGGATAGGCGCCAAGCTGCCGAGCAGGAACGGATTCGGGCGGAAGTTGAGCAGGCAAGTCTTGAAAAGCGTCAAGCCGCGGCGGCGCGGCAAAAGTTGGAAACGGAAAAGTTGGAGAATGCCCGGCTGGAGTCAAAGATTCGCTATCGAAAAGCCTGTGCGCTTTTCGCGAATGGCGAGTTTGACTTCCTAAAGAATTTGCCGGTGAATTCCCAGCCAGGCAAGGTGGCCGGAGAATTCTATTTTCTATTGCCTTTTCTGGAAAACGGGGAGATTGTTGTTTGTAAATCGGCTACTAACGGGGTCGAGTCGGTTTATCGGCTGGATGGCGCCGGCCAGGCGACGGCGTTTGATGCCGGCACCTTCCTTTCGTCCTTGGAAGGGAAAGACTATCTGGTGGCTTTGGAAAATCGGGTTTATTTTCAGTCTAAGCGCAAGAAAGTTCATGTTGCACCAATTTCCAAAACGGAGGTCGTCGATCTGGGCAAAGTGTTTTTCGGGGACATTGATTCGGAAGTAAAGCGCCTTGATCTTGATCTTGACGAATTGAAGTTCGAGATTGTGTTCGTTCCCAAGGAGTCTAAAAAGATCATTGTTGCTGACACGATTGAATATGGAGTTCAGTATTCGCTTTCAGTCGTTAGGGAGGCAATTGAAGACGCCTTTCCGATGCGCAAGTCCGTATCCCTGACGACTTCTGCGAAACGCAAGAAGTTCAAACGCACGGTGAGATTGTGGGATGGGGCAAATATAAAGCGAGGGGTCGACGGCACTACCTATGTTCCCAGAGTTGCGCCAGCAGCTACCTATGGTCGTACGACCACATATGGCTCCGGGTGGTATTATGAGCGAGACTGGCGTATTGAAAACCGTCGACGTCATCGTGCGGAATACAACTATTCCCAGTGGAAGTCGCTTTATGATGAGGCGGTGAGACAAGAAGACGAAGAACAGCGTTTCAATGAGCGGCAGGCGGCGGCGAAGGAAGCGATGAAAAAGTCCGCGCAGTCGCAGGCGGAGCTGGCGTATGCAGAAAGAATTGATCGCATTTATGACACCGGAGCGCTTTATTTTCGGGCTAAGATTGTGAAAACCGATGGCCTTGAAGAGAAGGTGGAATGAAGGTGTGATCTTAACACGGGGTGGCATTTTAATTTGTTGGTTAGCTGCAGGTTTTCGGTGACTGTAGCGGACGCGCGAACCGGGGCCCCCATTGGCGGCGCGCCCACTTTGGAGGGCCGGAAACGAGGGGAAGGGGTCAACGGGCAAGAAATTGCACCCGCGGAGGCCTGGAGTTTCACGATTTTTGAGTGACTGAAATCGACTTCGCCCCGATAATACAAGGTTGAAGTCGGTTTTGCCAACTGTAATGGGCCTCTCGCGTCAGGCGTCGCTCCGAGGCGGGGCGTATCACCCGAGCGAAGCGAGCCGCGCAGCGGTCGCTAGAGGTGTGCTCCTGCTCGGTCTCGTCAGCCCGTGGCTCAAGCTTTTCATTCAAGACAACGAACTTCGTTCA
>JAZLMR010000073.1:0-9027 GCA_045598785.1 Kiritimatiellia bacterium | reverse complement strand
CACTCTCACCGATCAGTATTGCTACATCACGGATCCCGTTCGACTTGCATGCCTAATCCACGCTACCAGCGTTCGTTCTGAGCCAGAATCAAACTCTCAGAAAAAAGAATTTGAGCTTGCTCCACACAAACATTTACTGTTCCATGTCTCTTCCAAAGAGACATCTCAAGCATCGGTTTTCAAAGACCAAACGCCCTTTTCGGGCGAACAATTGCGTAGTATATCAAAAACTTTACCTCTCGCGCAAGGGGGATTTTTTAAAAAAAAAATTCAACCGCAAATAAAATGAAAATGCGACAGCCGACAATCGACTAGCGACGACCGCGCTGCGGGCAAAACTTACTTGGCGCCGCCGCCCAATCGCGCCTGCGCGGCCTCGCGGGCCTTGCGGTAGATGCGCTCCAGCTGGTCAAGGCACCTGCCCTCCCCGCGCCAGAACGGCACCGGGCCGAGTCGCTTCAGAATCGTAGTTTCAATTTTCATCGAAAAGCTCCTCCAGCTCAATGCCGCGCAGCTCCAGCAAGGTCGCCGGTCGCCGCGCAATCTCCTCGCCCAGCAGCAGCAGCACCGCCGCCGTATGCTTGCAGGGATTGGCATAATCGGGACAGCTGCAGGCCGTAGTCATGTCATAACGGCCGGGACCCAGCTTCCCGCCCGGAAACAAGTCATAGCCTTCGCGCCGGAAGATCTCCGCGACCTCAAGCGGCAAGTCGTCGGCCAGCATTCTCGCGACCAGCATCGGCTCCGCCCGCAGCGCCGCGACGATGCGCTCACGCACAGCGCCCGCCGGGACGCGGAAATCCAGCGTTATCGCATAAGGATCGGCCCGCGTGCCGACCACGGCCGCCGTCACCCGCGGCCCGGCAATCTCCAGCCGGACCACCTGCCCGGACAGGGCATAGTTCTTGCCGCGGCCGAGCCGCCCCTTAAGCCCCATCGCCTCCAGCCGGCGCGTCCATTCCCGCGCCCACCAGCTGCGCGCGCCGCCCGTGCGCGTCTCCTGCGCCCGGATGCCCGCGGCAAAGCGCGGAATGCGAATCGGATACTGCCTATGCCTGCTCATCCAGCTTCGCCGCCTCCAACCATTCTGCCGCCGTGATCACCGTATCGGCCACCGCCGACTTGCGGTTGAGGATTTCGTCGACGTGTTCCTCCAGCGTCCCCTCGGTAATGAAAAGATGCACAAACACCGTATCGCGCTGACCCAGCCGGTGCGCCCGGTCGGTGGCCTGATTCTCGACCGCCGGGTTCCACCAGCGGTCAAAGTGAATCACATGGGTCGCCTTGACGAGATTAAGCCCGAAGCCGCCGGCCTTGAGCGACAGCACGAACGCCCGGGGCCCGTGCCAGTTGAACTTCGCGATCTCCCGCTCGCGCGCCGCCGCGTCCAGCCCGCCGTGCAGAAACGGACAGGCGCCGCCGAACTTCCGCTCGAGTTCCTGCTGCAGCCAGGCGCCGACCTTGGCATATTGCGTGAATACCAACGCCGACTCACCGGCGGCAAAAATCCCCTCCAGCAGCTCCAAGAGCCGCAGCAGCTTGCCTTCGCCGTCGCATATGAGCTTCAGTTCCGTCAACAGCGCGAACACCTCGCCGGCGCGGCGTTCGCGTTGCCGGAAATCTGCCAGCGCCCGTTCGTAGTCGGCCCGCTGCCCGGCGCTCATGGCGCAATATTCGCGGATCTCGCGCTTCGCGCCCAGTTCAGCGGCAATGCGCCGGTCCGACTTGAGCCGCCGCAGGACCAACGGCTCCAGCGCCCGGTTCAACCGCCGGGCCGCCGGACCCTGACCGTCGGCCGCGATCGGGCGCACGAAGCGCTCTTCGAACGACTTGCGCTCGCCTAAAAATCCGGGGTTCAGAAACTCCTCGATCGACCAGACGTCGGCAACCGAATTCTCAATCGGCGTGCCGGTAAGCGCAATGCGGTTGGCCGGCGTCAGCGCCCGCACCGCCCGCGCGACCTGCGTGTCGGGATTCTTGATCGCCTGGGCCTCGTCCAACACCAGCGCATCCCACGCAACCTCCGCAAACTCCGTGTAGTCGCGCACCAGCAAGTTGTAGCTCGTGAGCGTGACGTCCGCCGCCGTCGCCGCCCGACGGAATCCGCTCGCCACATGCCGCCCGTCGCCTTGATGCACATAGACCTTCAGCGACGGGGCAAACCGAGCCAGTTCGTGCCGCCAGTTGGCGAGCAGCGTCAGCGGCGCGACGATCAGCGCCGGTTGCGACGACGACGCCAGCAGCCAGGCAATCACCTGAATCGTCTTCCCCAAACCCATATCGTCCGCCAGCAGCGCTCCGAAGCCATACGCCGTCAGGAAAGTCAGCCATTCGACGCCAAGGGCCTGATAGTCGCGCAGCGTCCCGTTCAGCCCGGCGATGGCACCCGTGCCCGGCATCGCCGCCGCCAATTTACCGTGCGCGCGCAACTCATTGACCAGCCCCCGCAGCCAGCCGCGGGCGGCGACTTCCTCCAGCTCCAGCCGCCCGACATGCCCGAGCCCCAGCGCAAAGCTCAGCGCCGACGCCTTGGAATCCACGCCTTTCGTCAGCGCCCGCAGCGCCTCCTTCAGGAGATTTCGATCCACCTCGATCCAACGGTCACGGAAAAACACCAAGGTCGAGCCCTGCTCCAGCAGAAAGCGGATTTCCTCGGCCGTCACCGGTTCGCCGTCAACGCGGACAATCAGCTTGAACTGCGGCGAACGCTCCCGGCCGTCACCCGGCGGCGCTTCCGGCGTCGTGATTTCGGCGGCGGCGGTCACGGCCGCGGCGAGCTCCGCCCCCTGAACGACATAACCGGCATCGCGCAGCTCCCGGGCGCCGTACTTGACCAGCACTTCGGCCTCCGCCGGCCTCAGCTCCACCGCGAGTCGCCCGTCGGCAGTTCGCGTCATCCCGCGCAGAAGTCCGCACACGTTCGTCGCCTGCCCGAGCGCCTTGAGCGCCCGCCGGCCCTTCGGAATCGCGCATTCGAGCACAAAGCGCTCGCGCCGGGCCACCAGCCGGAACTCAATGCCCTGCCGCGCGGCGACATCATCGGCGGCATTGCCGCTCCACTCGTTCAGCTCCCGGGCGAACTCCGCGCACTCGCCCGCATCCCAGCGCACCAGCCCGGTCCGCGACCTGAGCGCCAGCATCCAGGCATCATGCAGCGTCCGATGCGTCTGGTCCTCGGCGTCCTCCGAAAGCCGGGTGATCGCCGCCATCCGCACATATTCGTCGACCCAGTAATTATCAACGCCGATGGCACGCCACCGGGCGTGCCATCCGTCTTCCTCCTCCGCCAGCGTCGGATAGAACTTTCCCTCCGCCACCAGCTTCAGCGCTTCAGACTGTTTCGGGCTGAGCCGCATCGCTCGCTTCCGGTTGCTGTTCCTCTTCGCTGGAAACCTCCCCGAGCGTCTTGGTGCCCGACAGGAGCGCCACCACCTGCTGCTGCACTTCGCCCAGGTTCTCAAGCCGCAGCCGCGGATCGAGAATCACGAACGTATCCCCCTGCTTGCGGTCTTCGTAAACCCGCCGAAGCGAGCCGTCCTCCAGTTCCCGCGCGTCCCGCTCGACCAGGATCTTCGACCGCTCCAGCATTACCGCCAGCACATAGACGACGTTCTTCATCGCCGGCTCGTCGAGGGTGGTCAGCTGCCGCAGCAGTTCGCCGGCGTCTTCCTTCTTCAACGGCTCCTTGCGCTCTTCCCGAACCGGCGCGAGGTAGACGCCGTCCCACTGCGAAAACGGCCGCCAGTCGCGTTCGGCGGCCTTCCAGCACTCGGGATGACAGTCATAGCGGTCGTAACCGCCCTGCACCTCCCGCAGAGCGCTGACGACCGGCGTCTTGTCCGCGAGCGGCTTCCCGCAGATCGTGCAGACATGTCCACGCGAGCGAATGTTCCATTCCTGAGACATTGATTGAAACCCTTATCCGGACCGACGCCTACAGCAACGGCTGCGACGAACGCTTGAGCACGTTCTTCCACTCTTCATCCCGGCGCTGCCGCTCGCGGAATTCCTGCAGCCGTCGGTAGTCGATGCGATTGCGGAACAGCTCCTTGCACAGCGTATCGTTGAGGTAATAGAGCTGCGCCCCGCGGACCCCCGCCATGAACGACTCTTCGCTCGTGGCGTTCTTCATGATTTCCGGCAGCGCTTCAATCAGCTTCTTCGCCGTGCGATCGTCGCCGGTCACCCGCGAATAGCTGTCGCCGAAGCACAGGAAGCCCCCGGCACGAAGCAGACGGTCGATTTCCGTGCGCGCGGCATTGATGCGCAGCACCAGGTTGCGCGTGGTCTCGTTGGGAATGAAGTTCCCGTCAAACGAATATTCAACCGTCACCTTGGGCTTCGGCGGCGCCTTGGGCTTCGGCGCCACTACCGGCTTTACCGGCTTTTTCGCCTTGGGCTTGGGGTCGTCGTCAAAAAGATCATCCAGCGAACTGTCGTCATCGGCCACCGTCACCACCGGCTCCGCCGCCGGCGCGGGCACCGGCGCGAGCGCCGCCGGCTCAACCGCCGGCGCCTCCTCGTTCCTGGTCGCCTTAAAGCCGGTCTGCGTCTTCGCGAACTCCGACCAGTCGATGATCTGACCGGTGATCTGCCGGCCGTTGATCCTCAAGCCGGTGCCCCAGCGCTCGACCGTATAAGGCGGAGTGATGAAGCGGCCGTTGATGAACACGAGCCCCGCCGTAAACGGCTTGCCCCTGGTAACCCCCAGCGCCTTCGCGCTCGCCTTGGGAATCTCCGGGAACGCCAGCGCCGTCATGCCCGCCAGCACCATCACCGCCACCGTCAGCCCCTTAACCGATCTTTCGACTGCCGCCATCGTCATTAATGTTCCCTTTTTCAAATGATCCCACGTTGCCGTAGCACAGAACCCCCGTAAACCCGTCGTTCCAAATGCGGGGCCACAAGCCCCATATTCAAATGTCGGTCGAAGAAATATCTGCTGAATCCGCGTGCAACCCAGGACCCACGTCCGTCAAATCAACTCTCCCGCACCTCGACACCCGCCGTCGCCTTGAGCGCCTCGACAATATGCTGAAACGCCCTGCCGACCTCATCGTCCGTCAGCGTCTTGTCCGCACTCCGAAACTCCAGCGCATACGCCCGAGACTCCTTGAATATATCAAAGAGCGTCACGCTGGTCAACTCCCGCCCGCCGTTTTTGCGGATCACCTTGACGATCTCCTCGTGGCTCACGCCCTTCGCGACCAGCGCGATGTCGCGCTTGACCGACGGGAACTGCGGAACCGCCGAAACCTTACCGACCTCGTTCGTCCGCTTGAGCAGCATCTTGAGCTCCAGCTCGCAAAGCGCCATCTGGGTCGTCAGCCGGTAAGGATGGCGCATCTTCGCCGAAAGCGCGCCCAGAACGCCGATCTGCCGGCCGTTCAGCCGGACCGCCAGCGCGGCGGCAAAGGCCGGGTGCGTGACCGGTGCGAACTCGAGATGCCCCGCATGCAGCCGCAGAATCAGCTCCTCCACCGCGCCCTTCAGCCACAGCACCGCCTCTTCTTCGCCCAGCGCCCCGCGCCGGCGCAGCGCCTCGCGGCCGACCGGCCCGACGAAGCCGAGCGACAGCATGTCCTTCTCCGCCGGCTCGCCGTTTTCCGCGCGACCGAACACCTTACCCATTTCAAAGAGCATCGCCGTCTCCAGCTGATGCGACGCATTGCGCCCGAGCGAAGCCATCAGCTGCGGCAGCAGGCTGTCGCGCATGACGCCATATTCGGCCGACACCGGATCGGGGATCGCCAGCCGCAAACGCGCCGTCTCCGGCCGGGAGTCGAAGTCGTCAAGCTCCCGCGCCGAAAGGAACGAATAATGCATCGCCTCCGAGAAGCCCAGCGCCATGCACAGCTCGCGCACCTTGCCACGAGCCCGAAACGGCAAGTCGTCGAGCGTGGAGACGGACGGCGCCGAAGGCATGGTGTCCGGGATGTTGTCCAGACCGTAGAGCCGCGCGATCTCCTCGACCAGATCGGCCTCCATCGACAAATCCCAGCGCCAGGAAGGCACCGCGAACTTCACCGACTTCTCGGCGGCAAAATGATCGCCCTGGGACCACGGCGTGGTCAGCCCGATCGACTTGAGCAGAAACACCATCGCGTCATTGCCAATCTCGATGCCGATCAGCTTGCGGGCACGATCGAAGTTCAATTCGACCGGAGCGTTGAACTCATAGCCTGCCGCCATGCCCTCCGCGGGCCGCTCGCGGTGATCCACGTCAAGGACGCCGCGGGCAATCGCCGCCGCGCCGTACTTCTGCAGCAGATGGCAGGTGCGGCGCGACGCGAAGTCGGCCAGGTCCTTGTCCACGCCGCGAATGTAGCGGTAGGCCGATTCGCTCGCCAGCCCCAGCTTGGTGGCGGTGTATTTCGTGGAGGCCGGCTCGAAAAGCGCCGACTCCAGCAGCAGGCTGCGGGTTCCCGCGGCGACGCCGCTCGCTTCGCCGCCCATGATGCCCGCCACGCAATTCGGCTTCTCCGCGTCGCAGATCATGAGCATGGTCTCGTCCAGCTCGCGCTCGACGCCGTCCAGCGTCCGGATCGTCTCGCCCGGCTTGGCGCAGCGCACCACGACCGTCCGATCCTTAAGCGTCTTGTAGTCAAACACATGCTGCGGCTGCCCGAGTTCCATCAGCACATAGTTGGTGACGTCAATGCAAAGACTGTGCGGCGTGACTCCGCAGAGCTCCAGCCGCTTCGTCATCAGCTCGGGCGACGGCCCGTCGTTGACCGAAGTGATGACGCGGGCGGTATAGCGCGGGCACTTGACGGGGTCTTCCACCACCACCTTGACCTCGGAATCGACCGCGACCTCCGACTCCTCAAAGTCCACCGGCGGCAAGGTCAGCGGCCGATGCAGAATGGCCGCGAACTCGCGGGCGAGACCGACGACCGAAAGCGCGTCGGGACGGTTCCAGGTCACCTCGATGTCAAAGACCACCTCGGGCTTGGGCAACCGGGCGACCTCGCTGACCGGCGTGCCGACCGGAACCTCGGCGCCATATTCGATGATGCCGTCGCTGCCCTCGCCGATGCAGAGCTCCTTTTCGCTGCAGCACATGCCGAACGACTCCACGCCGCGCAGCTTGCCCTTCTTGATCTTCTCAGGCTTGCCGTTCTTGTCGAGAAACGCCGGAATCTCGGCGCCGATCTTCGCGAAGGCCGTCTTGATGCCGAGCCGCATGTTCGGCGCCCCGCACACCACCTGAAAGGTCTCCTTGCCGTCGGTCACCTTGCAGACATGCAGATGATCGGAATTCGGATGGGCCTCGCATTCCAGCACCTCGGCGACCACGATCAGCTCCGACAGCGTCGCGCCGCCCACCGTCTCGATCGTCTCCACCTGCAATCCGGCCCGGGTCAGCTTCTCCGCCAACTCCCGGGGGTCAATGTCGTCTACCTTGACAAACTCGTTAAGCCAACTCAACGGAAGTCTCATTTGCTCTCCTCTGCCGCGCTCGCGGCTTTCACCTCGTTCGTTTCACCCGCCACTGGCCGCCGCTGCTTCCACTGCGGCCCGTACTTGGGATACTTTTCCACTTCGGAATAGACGCCGTTGGTAAAGGCGACCACATGCCCCGTGGAAACCAGCCAGGCCAGATGCTTCTCGGACTCCGCATCCGGCGGCAACTCCGACTTGTCGCAGCACGGATGGGTGCTGATGAAGTTCGCCATCGCCGCCAACTCGGGAATCGCATGCGCCGCGTCAAACGGCTTCAGCTCCTGCGCCACCACGAACTCCGGTCCGCGCGCATCGTTGGCCCGGAAGAAGTTGAGCTTGCGGTGATGAAAGGCGCCGTGAAGCGCAAAACACATGCTGTAGGGCGCGCGCCGCTCGGCTTCGAGCGCATCGCGCACCGCCCACACCAGCGGCTTGACCGGCGAGGCGAGCGCCATTTCCGCCGTGATCATCAGGTGTTTGGGATGATCCAGCAGCGACGGCAGGATGGTGCGGCGGAACTCGCCTTCGGCCACTTCCCGGCTCAGTGACGCCGCGCCTTCGGTATCGGCGGTGCCCTTGGCGAAAAACACCGTCTTCTTGACGGCGCCGGCCCGCCACTGCTCGATCGCCTCCGACTCGCGCACCATTTCGATGTGCGAGCGATACTGCTCTTCGGACATCGTCGGAAACCGCGTGCGAATCATTTCGCGCACGATGGCATTGAACTCATGCAGGTTCGGCGGCCCCAGCAGGACTCCGGAGAGCCCGCATTTCGCCACACAGGTGAAATTACCCTTCGGCGGTTCGCAATCGACTTCACGAGCATCGTAGTAGTCACCCAGATGCGACGTCAGGACATGCTCCATCACCTCCGCCTCGCCCAGCGCCGCGAACCCGCAGGCCTTGCACTGGCAGAAAGCCGGCGCCGGCTGATCCGGCGCGGCCTTCGGCGTCACCTTCAGCAGCACAGAGGCGGGATTGTCCAGGAAGAAATAGGCCAGGTCCTTCAGCTTGTAGGCGTGGGTATCGTTCTGCAGTTTGCGAATGATGATGCCGAGCGCCTTGGTTTCCGGCAGAATCTTGATTTCCGCATCCAGCGGCTTCGGACGTTCCGCGAAGCGCGGCCGCCCCGTCGGCTTCCGATCCCCGAACGGCTTTTTGGCAAATGGCTTCCGCTCGCCAAACGACTTTTGGCCGCCGAAGGGCCGATTGCCTGCTCGCAAATCTCTGCCCGCTGACCGGCTCTCGCCTTCGGGCCGGACCTTCCCGACACTGACGCCAGCGTCCTTCTTCGCCCAGTCAGGCGTAAAGTCGAAGGCGCCGAGATCAAGAATATTGCCGTTCTCTGTGCTCATAATGGGCGTATTATACCATATTCCGTCGCAAAATCATGACGCTAGCGGAAGTCGGCCGTCGACAAGTCGCTAGTCGGCGCTGCCGCCCGACTTTGCCACTTTCCATGTGAACGACGGAGCTGACGCCGCGCCGCATCCCAAATAAAATCAATATTCCCCGTTGCAACGCGCTCGCGGGTATGATATAATTCATTCGTAATCGTATAAATGGCATAGGAAGGCGGAG
>JAZLMR010000072.1:0-16119 GCA_045598785.1 Kiritimatiellia bacterium | reverse complement strand
CAAAAATCAGCGCCGTAGTTTTAACACAGAGGCACAGAGACACAGAGAAAACCAAATGGGGGAAAATCAAATTCGTAGATTTGCCATTATATCTACACCAACCTCTGTGCCTCTGTGTCTCTGTGTTAAAATATCAGCGAGGCAAGATCAAACAGATTTCACCATTTGAATCCGTGGACAAAACGCAACAACAACGTGACCGCCGGCAGCACGCCCGCTACGACGTCAGAACCGAGCAATTCACCCACTAACTAAAATGCCACCCCCAGCGCCATTCGGGCGGCGGCCAAGACGCTCGTGGCCGTCGGCGCCACCGCCGCCAGCCGCGCATGCGCATGCGAGCCACAGCCGTGCAGCACACAGCGAATGCCCAGCTCGTCGGCGATTTCCCGCTCGTGAAGCGAATCCCCGATTATCACCGCCGGCGGCCGCCCCAATTGCGCATACAGCCGCCGCGCCCCTTCCAGCTTGGAGCCGCCGTCAAGATTGTCCGAACCGACCAAATGCTCGAAATACCGGCGAATGCCAAAGCGCTCGGCGCACTCCTCCAGCAAATCCTGCCGAAGCGCCGACACGAGCGACTGCGAATGACCGGCCGCTCGCACCAACTCCAGCGCCGGAATCGCGTCAGGGCTCAGCGCCGCCGGAATCGCCTGATATTCCGCATAGTATTCCCGCGCCAGCGCCGCCCACTCGGAATCCGGCACCTCCATCCCCAGCGAATCGTAAAACTGCCGCGCCGGAAAGGCAAAGTGATCCTTAAAAAACTCCAGCGTGATCGGCGAGCGCCCGCGCCGCTTCAGCATCGCGTTAAGCGCGCCCACGCAAGCGTGCGTATCGTCAAGCAGGGTTCCGTTCCAATCCCAAAGTACGTGCATAGGCGATGCCCTCTTCCACCGTGAAAAACCGGCCGTCCAGCTGCGCCTCGAAACAGGCGTCCAAAAGCGGCTTGAAGCCTGGGCCCGGCTGATAACCGAGTTCTATAAGATGGCGGCCCATCACCAGCGGCTTCGGCGCCGTCGCCTCCAGCGCCAGCCGTGCCGCCTCACGCGCCAGCCATTCGAGATGCTCCGGCTGCGGCGGAAACGGCGGGCGGCCTTCGTCGTCGGCCACCGCCACCCGCAGGAGCCGGTCAATCCGCCCCACCTTCGCCGCCAGCCGGCGAATCGCCGAATCGGTGGCCCGGTCCTTCCACATCGCAAACGGTCGCATATGGAGCCGCACCAGCGGCGGCACTTCCTTCAAAATCCGCTCTTCGTCCGTAAGCCGCCGCAAAAAGGCCAGCGTCGGCTCGACGCCCGCCTCGTCATGGCCGCGCGAGCGCAGCCGCCCCCGAACCGGATCGTAGGCGGTGCAAGCCGGCTTGCCGAAATCGTGACAGAGCACCGCCAGCCCCACGATCAGTTCCTCGTCGTCGCTCGTCGGCTCGGGCCGATGTCGCGCCATGGCGTCGAGGCAGCAGAGCGTATGCTGCCAGACATCGCCTTCCGGATGCCATTCGGGATCCTGCCGGCAGCCGATCAGCCGCTCCAGCTCCGGATAGTAGCGCGTCCAGCCGACCTCACGCAAAAACTCCAGCCCGCGCGAAATCTGCCGCCCGCCGACCAGCAGTTTCCTCCACTCGCCCATCAGCCGCTCCGGCGGCAGCCCCTCGCTCTCCATCTGGCGGCAGGCGGCCACCAGCGACGGCGCCGGCGTCAGCGAAAAGCGCGCCACGAACTGCATGCCGCGCAGCACCCGAAGCGGATCTTCGCCAAAATGCTCCGACACCTGCCGCAAAATCCGATGCTCAAGATCGGCGCGGCCGTTCCACGGATCCAGCCACTCGCCCGTCAGCGGATCGCGATAGATGGCATTGATCGTGAAATCGCGGCGGGCGGCGGCCTCGGCCAGCGTCAGCCGAGGATCGCACTCCATTTCAAAGGCGCGATGACCGAGACCCAGCTTGGTCTCGCGCCGCGGCAAGGCGACGTCGATGTCATGGTGATGCAGCTTGATGACGCCGAAGGACGCGCCGACCCGATCCAGACTGAAAGCAGAGCCAATCGCCGCCTCCAGCTTCGCCGCCGAGATGCCGAAGCATTCGAGGTCGAAGTCCTGCGGCGTCAGCCCCAGCAGCTCGTCGCGAACGCAGCCGCCGACCAGCAGGGCGCGCCCCCCGGCCCCGCGCACGCGCAGGGCGACCTCGGCGACTGCTTCGCGATCAGTCACGGATGCGCAACGTCGTAATCGACGACGCCTGCCGCGTCGCCGGATCGAACTCGATGATCGCCCCTTCCAGCGAGCAGGGGCCGGTCGCGACTTCAAAGCGCGACGGCATACCGGTGACAAAGCGCCGGGTAACCGGCTTCAGGTCGCGCCCGATGGAAGAGACATACGGGCCAGTCATGCCCAAGTCGGTAAGATAGGCGGTGCCCTTCGGCAGCAGCATCGCGTCGGAAGTCTGCACATGGGTATGCGTGCCCACGACCGCCGTGACCCGCCCGTCCAGATAATGACCGAAGGTGATCTTCTCGCTCGTCGCCTCAGCGTGGAAATCGACGAACACCGGCACGTCTCTGGGGATCTCGGCGAGAACGCGGTCCATCGTCTTGAAAGGGCAGTCGGCCGGCTGCATGAAGGTGCGGCCCTGCACGTTGACGACAGCGAAGCGGAAGGTCGGCCGCGTCACCAGGCACCAGCCCCGGCCCGGACATTCGGCGGGAAAATTCGCCGGACGCACCAGATTGGCGATGCCGCCGATCTCGCCGGCGAACTCCTTCTGGCCCCAAGTGTGGTCGCCGAGGGTAATCGCATCGGCGCCGGCCTCGAAGATTTCCCTGGCCAAGGCGGCGGTGATGCCCGAGCCGGCGGCGCAGTTCTCGGCATTGACCACGATCGCGTCCAGCGCCTTTTCGCTGCGCAGCCGCTTAAGCTCGCGCTGCAAGAGCCTGCGGCCCGGACCGCCGACCACATCCCCGATCATCAAGATTTTCATCGCGGAAAATTATAGCAAATTCCACTCGACCGCATAGGGCGCGCGGCAATTGACCGTCAGCACCTTGACTTCGCCGCGGAACGAAAAGGCCCGCTTCAGAATGTCCGGGCTGTCGCTCGTCACCGTCGGCGCCGGCTCGGCTGAAACGAGCCACGGCTCGCAGGCCTTGATCTCCTTCACCAGCCGGACCACGTCCTGCCAGTGCCGCCGGAACTCCTCCGGTCGGCCGCGGAAGTTCTTCTTCATCGCGCCGTAGGAATAGAAGACCAGCCCGTTGGCCCCGGCCGCAATCGCCTGCCACGCCATGTTGCGCAGCTCGCGATAAGGCGGGAAGCCTTCGCCATGCACCTTCGAATAGTCCTTCCAGTCAAACGCCTGCGGCGCCATCAGCACCGGCCGCATGCCAAAGACGCCGCGCCGGGTCTTCAGCGTCCAGTCGCGCACCATCGAAAGCTGGTCCTTCGGATAGGGATACGGATCGGTGCCGATCACGTCGGAGGCCGAAAGAAACGGCGTGATCATGTCGACATGGAAATTGACGGTGACGACGGGATGATTCGGATCCCGCTCGCGAATCAGCGCATACCGGCGGCGGACGTCGCCCATCCGGGAAAACGGAATCTCGTCGTTGATGTACCAGCCGAGAATCGCCGGATGCTCCTTGAGCCCCGAAACCAGCGCCGCGACATAGCGGTCGGACGCCTCGTCGGTCACGGTGCCGCGGTCCTGCGACCAGCGCGTCCAAGGCCAGTTGCTGCTCTGGCCGAAAATGACCTTGAGCCCCCGGCGCGCGCATTCCGAGAGCATCTGCTCGCCGACCTCGGGATACGGCAGCACCGTATTGAACGGCGCCTCCAGATATTCGTCGAGCATCGCCGGCGTCACCTCGCCCGCATACATGGCCAGCGGAAAAAACGGCTGCCCGTCGACAATGAACCGGCCCTCTCCGTCGTGCCGGACGCCGCGTTCCGGGAAGCTCGCCACTCGCGTGAACTCCAGCACCTTGCGCGCGACCCGTCGGCCGCCGACGCGAAGTTCCGCCGCCAGCGGATACTTGCCCGGCATCAGCTCCACGACCGGCAAGGTGATTTCGGCCAGCTCCGGCGTCAGGCGCGAAGCGGCGCGGCGATGCACCTTGCCGTCGCTGCCGGTCCAGGCGAATTCCACTTCGGCGGACGCCGCCGACTCCAGCGCCAGCGCCGCAACCAGCCGGACTTCGCCCGCCGCCGCCTGATCGCGCCAGCCCGACGAGTAAAGCCCCGTCAGCGGCGAACCGTCGAGCTCGGCCACTTCGATGTCGTCAAACCACGCCGTGCCCTTCGCAAAGGTCCCCGTCGTCAGCAGCAGCAGGCTCTTCGCCGTCGCCGACGGCACCGACGGCACCGTCACCGAAAGTTCCGACCAGTCGGTGTCGCCCTTCAAGACCGGCGTCGCGACGTCCATGAGCTTCCCGCCGGCGGCATCGAGAAACCGCAGCACCAGCTGCGCCCCGCGGCTGGCGCGGTCGGAAACGAGCGCTTGCGTCTTCACCCGCGCGCGCACCCGATAGCCCTGGCCGCGTTGCAGCGCCAGCGGCTGCGAGACCCACTCTTCCCAGACGCGGTCGCGCTGTTCGTCGATCCGCAGCGCGGCCGTGCCGTTGTAGCCCTCGCCGCGGATCACGCTCGTCCGGATGCCGGCGGCGACCTGCCAGCCCGCGAGCCCGTCCGAATCGTCGAAGGCGGGATTGGCCACCTTCGCCACCCCGCCTTCCGCGCCGACTTCCTCCCGGCTCACCGTTTCCACCTTCGGCAAGCTGATCTCGTAGACATGAACGCCAAAGGCCTCGAACTCGTCCTGAAAGACGCCGGGCCGCTTGAGCTCCAGCGTGCGGTTCTCCCAGCGCACCGACACCTGTTCCGCGCCCCGATAGCCGTGGACGCCGAACATCAGCTTGAGCGGCGCGGGCGCCGAGTTGACGGCGATGATGCAGATCTTGTCCTCCAGCTGCTTCTGGAGCGCCACCACCGGGAATGCGCCGTACGGATCTTCCTGCGGGCCTTCCAACACCTTCATCTTCGGCGTCGTGCGGCCATAGGCGAGCAGCACCGGCACTAGTTCCTGAATGCGCTTCGAGACGAACGCGGTGCGCTCGAAATACTCGGGCTTGCTGATGATGCCGTGGTTCTTGCCCCAGCCGTGATAAGTATACCAGGTCATGCCCTGCGCGCCTTCCGCGAGCGCCGCAAAGGTCGTCGCGTAAAGCTCCTGCTGCGTCGGAAACTCCTTCCAGCGCTCCCAGCCCTCGAACGCCTGCAGAATCGGCCAGATGGCGCGCGGCCGGCCGTTGTTGCGAGTGGCGAGGTCGCGCTGCAAAAGCCGCATGTCCTTGCGCACGCGGGCGACGCAAATCGGATGGGTGTCCTGCTTGGTGTCGTGGCGGATCGGATAGATCTCCGGCATCACGATGTCGGCGCCGGTGATGTAGTTGGAGCACCGCGAAAATCCGCGCTTTTCGAGCGGCCCCGCCGAAACGCCATCGGCCTGACAGGTCGGGCGATAGGGATCGAGCGCCTTGGCGACCGAATCGAGAAACCGCAGCTCCTCGGGCGAAGTGTTGTCGGAAGTATCGTCGGCGAGATACCACGCGATAACCGCCGGATGGTGGCGCGTCAGGTTGACGAAATTAGTGTTGCTGACGGCGTCGCGGGCATTGATGAAGAGCTTGAAGCCATGCTTCTCGGCATAGTCCATGAGCCCCGCGTTGATGCCCTCGTGCACCTTCTCGTAGGTGTGCGCCGTATTGAAGCCGATCGACTTGAGCTCGGTAAAGGCGCGGTCGAAGTCCATGCCGTTCTGCTTGACGCGACGGACGTTGTAGGCGCCGATCGGGAAAAACGGCTGGCCGTTGACGAGCGCCACGCCGTCGTCGCGCAGCTTCACCTTGGTCGAATTCGGAAGCTGGCCCACATAGAACGCGCGCTTCTCCTTGGTCTCGTTGCCGGAGAGATTGGCGACCGTGATTTCGGCGATGTGCAGCCCCTCCGCCCATTCGCCCGAGCCGACCTTCCATACGAGCCCCTGCCGGGCGGCGGCGACCGGCTGGCCGTCGACCGCGATCCTGACGCTCTTTTCGTCCACCCCGCTCGGATCGTCGATGCGGAAGCAGCCCGCCCCCGTCACTTCGATCGACGGCACGTGCAGGTCGGGAATGATGATGTCGTCCTTCGCCTGCCCGACTTCCGCAAAGCACTCGTAGCGGAAGCCCGAATACTCCAGCAGGTCCGAGGGCCCCAGGTCGGGACGGTCGAAACCGACGCGAATCGAAAAGCTCACGGCATTCGACGGCACCGCTATCGCCGACTGCGTCCAGATCGGCTTCGTCGAACTCGGGCACGGCAGCGGCAACGAGGACTTGCCGGTCTCATCGCCGTTGGCCCCGTACCAGATGAGGCAGTTGCCGTGATCGGCGACCGCGTTGGGGTTGCCGAGCCCGCGAGTGGACTTGAGATAGACGCCGACTTCGACTTCCCGGGTGCCGGGTTCGAGCTGAAGCCGCCGCGAAGTCGCATTCCACGCCGTATCGCTTTTCTTCGCCGCCCCCTCGACGCGAAGGGCCGGGCCGAAGCTCACCGTCAGCTTGTCCTCATAGTTGATGAGCTTCCAGCCGTCTGCCGCTTCCGTCCCGACGGTCACCGCCGCCGCCAACACCATTGAACCGATCGTCATTGCTTTTTCTCCTCCTTTTTCTCATCCTTCGGATGCGGCCACTTCAGGCAATCGCGCTCCCACAAGGTAACATGCGCATAGTTGCAGACCAAGTCCGCCTCCACCGACGCGCGGAAATCCACCATCGCCTTGAACGCCTCCGCCTTGCCCGCGCCGCGCTTCTCGGCAATGCGGTAGTTGCGCGTAAGCTCCGTGTCCTTCAGGCCCTTGCGGAGGAAATCGATGCGGCGGACGACCAGCTCGTCGCCGGCGGCGACCTGCCGCGCCTCGTCCAGGAGCGCATTGTAGTTCTTCAGCTCCGCTTCGGAAATGAACTCCTCGTAAATCGCCTGGGCGGAAGTGAACGAGCCGCCGGTCCAGCGACCGATCTTGTTCTTGAGCCCGATCTCGCGATAGGAATCGTAATTCCACTTGTAGGTGTGCGCCTCGATGGCGTCAAAATAACGGTCGATGACCGGCTTCGCCTTGCCGAAGGCGGAAGTCATGTCCTCACGCGCCGCCGCATAACCGCGCAACGGGTCGCGCATCGCCCGGTTGAGCACATACAGCTGCATCGTCTGCGACGCCCAGGCGCCGACCAGCGCATCGTATTGCGCCATCTTCATGCCGTTGGTGAAGGCGAAGGCGAAGTCAGCCGTCGCCAGCCGCGAGAAGTCAATCGGCGAATTGCCGCCGGCGTAAGTGTAGTTGGGGCGGTACATCATGGTCTCAGCGCCCATCCGCCGCCAGCCCAGCCAGCACTTGCGGAAGAAGTCCGACTCCTCCTGGTCGTAGGGGAACATGCTCCGCGGCACGAAGTTGACTATCACCCGCGGGTCGATTTTCGTCGCCAGCGGCGGCTCGATGTAGTTCTCGTAGGCGTAGCCGAGCACCCGGGCCTTAGGATCGCGCGCGGCCGCCAGCGCCTGCATGACATTGTAGAACTTGACGTAGCGGTCGGAAACCGAAGCGACGATCCGCTTCGACTTGTGAAGCTCCTGGACGCAGGTGCGATAGTCGGCAAGGGCGCCGAACTCGGCATGGCCGATGTCCTGGAGATCCAGCTTGCCGCCCGACTCGCGGTAGAGCCGCGCATATTCGCCGTTCCAGTAGCCGCTCTCGGCGAACCGCGGGTCGGGGCCGTCCCACGCGCGGCAATTTTCGCAGGTACACATCGCCGCGCAGTCGTTCTCGCAAATGGTGAACCACGGCGGATGCGTGGTCGCCCGCGCCGGCGCCGGCAGACGCCGATAGTGCTGGAACGCCTCGTCGATGCGATACTGCTGGAACTCGGGATTGGAGACGCACATCGAGCAGATCCAGGTAAGCGGGCCGCGCTCGCCCTTCGGCGTCAGGTTGAACCACTCGGGGTGCGTCTTGCCGAAGCGCTGCCAGTAGTTGCCGTAGGCATGCCCGCTCTCGAACGAATAATGGCGATTGACATGATGGCGGAGGAGAAACCGACCCTGCTCCTTGAAAAACCGGTCGCGATTCCGCGCCTCGCGAAAGCCGACCCCCTTGGGAACCCTTTGCATCGACCACCACTTGCAGTCCAGCACTTCGCGATTGCGGCGGTCGAGGCTGCCGATCTCGATTCGCGTACGCCTGGGAATCACTTCGCCAAGCTCGCCCGGCCACAGCCACTTCACGTCCAGTTCGGCCTCCAGGTAGTCATAGACGGCGTAAAGCGTGCCGCAGGCCCGCGCCGTCCACATGCTGTAAAGGTCTTCCGGCTTCATGTCGGTGTCTCCGCCCAGCAGGAAGAGCGCGTCCGCCGTCGACTTGAGGATCCGCTCGTCCATCGCGAGCGGCGAAGCCGTAAGCCCCGCCGCCCGCGCCGCCGCCGTCGCGCCGACGAAGAAATGAGCGCTCACGGCGCTGGCCATATTCGTCTCGGTCACGATCGCGAGCCGCACGCCGGTCGCCTTTTCCAAGTGATACTGCAGCTCTTCCGCCGCATAGCGCTCGATATATATGGGCTTCGCCGGAATGACAATGTCGGCGCGGGCCTCGCCCGCGTCGACCACCGTGAAGGCCTCGGCCTTCGTCCCCACGAGGGCTGCGGCCAACCCGGCCGCCGCCCACTTCCGCCAAACCGGAGTCATGTCAAATCTTTGCCTTGATTACTTGATGATCATGATCATGCCGCTGGTCTCCACCGTAACCGCAAAGGTCGTGGTGTCGTCGTCATTGTCCACCGGCGCCGCCCAGCTCGCCCGCGCATGCACAAAGTTAACCGGCGGCGTCGCCGGCAGCATCGCGGCAAATTCGTCGCGGTCCGCCGTCGCCACCGTGAAGAGCGCCACCATGTTGCCCGGCGAGGCGACCGCAGCTCCCGTGACGAACGGCAGCTTGCCTTCGAGCGCCGCGTCCAGGTCCAGCTCGACTCCGACCAAATCCACGCCGCGAGCGCCCAGCTGGCTCGGGTCGAGCATCAGCTGCGCGTCCGCGCCGAAGCCGAGCTTCGTCAGGCCCTTCACCGCCGCGCCGTTCGCCAGCTTGAGCGTCGCCGAATTGGAGACGGCGAGCGTGTCGGTCGCGTTGACGGCCGTCAGCGCGCCGGCGAGCGTCACCGTGCCGACGCCGGCCACATAGGCGCGGCCGTTGAGCGTAAGCGGCGTTTCGATCCGAAGCTCCGAGCCGGCGGTGCTCGCGTCGAAAACGCCGTCGTTCCGGATGGTAATGCCGCGGTTGCAACTGGCGGGAATCGTCACCGTCGTGCCCGCCGTCGGCAGGAGCCGCCCGAAGTCGGTGATGAGGAGCGCATCTGCCGTCATCGTCGGCAGGGTGCCGCCCAAATTCTCCCAGCGGGAGATCTGCAGCTTCGAATAGTCCTGATCCCACAGGGGAAGCACCTTCGGCGGCGTCGCCGTCACGTTCTCCCGATAGGGCTGGCTCAGGATCACCTTGCCGAGGAAGTCGTCATTGACCGCCGTCGGCCTGTAGGTGCAGAGCGCATTGTCATTGAGCCACATGCCCGAATACTTCACCGTGCCGGGACCGTGCAGCTCCGCCGCGATCACAATCTCCTTGTTCTGCCAGCCGCCGAAGCGGAAGGCTCCGGAATTGATGGTGAGGTTGCCGTTCACGGTCAGCACCGAAGCGCAATTGAGCGGCGTGTAGATGCCGCAGTCGCTGGACGAGCTCGAAGTCGTCAGGCTTTCGTTCTGACCGTTCCAGACTTGCAAGTCATTGCAGGTGAAGGTCTTGCCGCGCATGACGAGGCGCGTCTTGCCGATCAGGTTGAGCGACTCACCGGGGAACTCGTATTCGCCGCTGCTGTTGGCGCTCCAGAGAATGGCGCTCATAAGTCCGTCGGAGCCGTCGATCCAAGTGATGTCGCCCGGCGCCGGCAGCGCGTCATTGGACCAGCTCTCCGGCTTGTCCTGAAATGCCGTCTTGGCGCCATCGACCGAATGCGAGGTCGAGTCGGAGGTTTCCAGGAAATTGCCGTCCGCCCGGAACGAAGTCACGCCGAATGTTACCGTGCCGTCGCCATTGTCCACCGGCTCGCTCCAGCGCGCGACGGCATTCGCATACATCGTCGGCGCAATCCCGACGAGCAGCGACTGCAGTTTCACCGCGTCCGCGGCGCTGACGCAAAGGATGGCGTCGGTAGCCGTCGCCGTCGTCAGCTCGCGCGTGCCGGCCGCAAAATCGGCCGTGAGCGGCAACCGCCCGTTCAGTTCCGGCGCGAGCGCAAACTGGCTGAGGTCGAGCGCAAAGCCCTTGGTGCCCGCCAGCTCGCGCGACACCGCCAGCTGGGCATTCGGACCGAGCGCGACCTTGACCCCGTTGAGCGCCGTCGCATTGGCAAGCTCCAGCGTGCCGTTGGTGACGACAAGGCCGCTCGTCGCATTGGCCGGCGAAACGGCGCCGGTCAAGGTCAAGGTGCCGGGGCCGTCCTTGTAGAGCGTGCCGTCCACGGCGATCGGCTGCTCGATGGCGAAATTGACGCCTTCGTCCGCCACCAGCACCGCCGAGCCGCTCACGGTAATGCCGCGGTTGAGGTCGCCCGCCAAGGTCAGCGTCTCCGTCGCCTCCAGCCGCGCGAACTGCTTCAAGGTGAGCGCGTCGGGCATCGGCTCCTCCACCCAGCCGCCAAGCGCATTGCCGCTCGCAATGCGCAAGGTCGGATAGTCCTCGGCGTAGGTCGGACGGCAGCCGGAATCGGTGTATTTCTGCCGCACGATGAACTTGCCCTGGAACATGGAGTTGTCGGCATTGAGATTATAGTAGCCGATCGCATTGTCGGCAATGAACATGCCGGAGAAGCCGACCGTGCCCGTGCCCTGCAATTCGGCATTGACATTGAGAGTATTGTCCTGAAAGCACCCGAAGTTGAAGACGCCGGAGTTTACCGCCAAAACCCCGTTGTAATCGGTGATCTTCGCCGCGCCGAGCGTCGTATAAAAGCCAGTATACTTGCCGCTCGCGTCATCGCCGTCGTTGATGACCAAAAGCGGCACCGTCATCGACTTGCCGGTGGTGATGATGCGGAAATTGCCGTAAGCCGTCAGGGTGTCGCCGCCGAAAACGGTTTCCAAGGTCGAACTGAAGCGCGTACGCATCGTCATCAGCGACTCGCGACCGTCGACTTCATAATCGTAGCCTTCCTGCGGCGGCAAGCCGTTGGACCACTTCGACCCGTCGGTAAAGGCATTGTCGACGATATCGTCGCGGCCATGAGTACTCGAATCGGAAACGAGCAGCTTGATCTTTTCGGGATCGCCCGCCGGGACGGTCACGAAAACCGTCTTGTAGGCGACCTCGTCTTCAACCGTCTCCTCGATCGACAAAGTGGCGAGCGCGGCGACTTCCGACGGCGTATCGGGCAGGTCTAGCGTAAACATCGACTCCTCGATAACCGCCGCCGCCGGGAAGGAAATCGTCGCATACTTGCGCTCGGTCATCTGATCGTGGACGCAGGCATCGCCCAAGAGGCGGATGACAATGCCCGACGGAGTTTCCGGCGGCTCCAAAAAGGTATCATAAATCTTGATCTGGCCCGAAGTATTATTCTGGGCATCGACCGGAAACTCGAACTGCATGCCGCGCTGGAGCGAAAAATTTTGTTTTAGACTCGCGCCGGTCGCTGTCTTGCCGTCATGATAGACACCGAACGTCTTGAGCCGAAAGACATCGCTCACGCCATTGACGGCGAAGGTGGCGCCGCAAAACCCCGACACCATGGTGGAATCATGCGGATAAATCTTGCCTGGCATCGTCGTATTGCCGAACACGAGCCGCATGGAAGTTTCCGTCCGCTCGCCCGTATAGCCCGTGCTGGACAACCTGGTTTCCAAGTCCAGCTGACCCTTATATTCCGAAAGGTCGCCGAGATAGCGAATCGTCGCATTCTTTACGGTAGTGTTCTGCACGATATGCTTGAACGACGCTTTGCTGCCTGGGGTGCCGGTGAGCTTACCCATCACCGTGAGATCGGCGGCTCCTTGAAAAGTAACGGCCGGCACCGTGCCGATGTCCTCGCACGTAGTCACCAGATCGGCATTAAGCCGCGTTGGACCGTCAGTGGAGGCACCAATGCGGGCATACGGACCCAGATAGATGCCCTTCGGGAAACTGGCCCCCGCCGAATCGGTGGTGCACACATAAAGCATCGCTTCCTTGCCGCCGCTATAATAGCCATTAAGCCAGAGGACGCCGCCCTGGAAAGTCGCGGCCGTCGCCGGGGTGCGCAAGTAGCGCGCTTGGGAAGAAATGTAAGTGCCGGTGCTGCGGTTGTCAAAGCAGTCGACCTTATTGGTGTCGCCAGCCCCCGAATGCCATTCGGTCTGCACCGCGCCATTCGCATCGATCCACTTGCTGATGTCGCTAAAGGCATTGCAACTAGAACTCAACTCATTGGCATCGAGATAATAGACTTCGGCCTGTGCCCAACCTGCCACTGCCATCATCGCCCCTGCGATGATCCGTTTCGCCAACCTTGTCGCCATATCAGCGCTCCTTAGAGGGTTATCACTTAGGACCGGGAGATAACTTACACTATTTACCCCCCCCCCTAAAATTTCCAACATTATAACATCAAATCGCGAATTTCGTCAAATCCAAATCTTTGTCCATAAAATATGGAAAAGAGGTCAGACCTGTTTTCCTGATTTTATGGACACCAAGATCGCGCGGCGAATGGCTCTGCGATTTCAAAGCGCGAAGCCACAAACAAAAATCGACGCCTGAGTTTTTAACACAGAGGCACAGAGACACAGAGAAAACCAACCTCTGTGCCTCTGCGTCTCTGTGTTTATTAAATATCGGCAAGCTGGCAAGATTTAACAGATTTCTCCGATTGAATCCGTGTTAATCCGTGTTAATCCGTGGACAAAACCTACCGACGGCTCGGCGCCTTAACCGGCCTTACTTGACCAGCTGGAGCTTGAACACCGTGGCGCCTTCGACATTCTTGGCCCACTCTTCCTTGGCGTCGATCGCCGTCTTGCCGAGCGTCTCGATCGTGCCATTGTAGGTGCCTGTCGGATTTGTGATCTCCACATTGCCCTCGGCATCAACCGAAATCGCCGCAACCTTGAACGCCGCCTTGGCCGTAGCAAGACCCTCAACCGAGCAGTCGAGGAGGTAGGCATCCGCCGCCGGGTTGACCGAAGTGCCGTCAGTGGCGAACTCAGCCGCATTCAGCAACGCAATCGAGCCCTTGCCAGAAGTGGTCGCCCACTTGAGCGCCGCCTTGAGGCTCGAAGAAGTGCCCGCCGCATCCTTCCACTCCGGATTGGTGATGCCATACTGAGCGCCAGTCTCCTCATCACCCGGCACCACCGGCTCGGCCGGCAGCTGCGTCGTCGTAAACGCAACGCTCAGCTGCGTCGCCGAGAGCTCGGTCTCCGCCACCGAAGTGAGCTTGTAGCCATCCGCCGGCACCGCCCAGACCTTCATCGTGGTCGTCTGATCAACATAGGGATCGGAAGCCCAAGAGGTGCCCGCGCCCTTGAGGATCGTGACCGGCGCATCCTCGCCAACCTGATACTGGATGGCGCCCGTGTTCGCATCCCACGCGATGGTAAAGACGAGGCCCTGCGGCTTCTTCACCACCGTGACCGTGACCGCCTTGTCGCCCGACGACCCAAACTCGATCACCGTGTCGCCCGAAACCGACTTAATCTCATAATCTTCCGCGTTCGCGCCACCGAGCGTGACCTCCGCCGTAGTGATCGTAATCGTCTCCGACTCAATCGTGTAGGTGGCGACCTCGCCGCTCACGGTAACTTCGTCCGCGCCCTCCACGCCCGAGAGCAAGTAGGCAATCGGGTAATCCACGAGGCCAATCGCGTAGCTATAAGGATCGGAGCCCGACTCCTTGATCTCATAACCCGTCGCCGGCGCCACGAACTTATCGGCAATCGAAAGCTGCGTAGCCGAGGTCAGCACCGCCGTGCCGTTGAGCGTCGCCGTGTTGAACTGATAAGCGCCCACTTCCAGCGTCTTCGCGGTCGGGACCGTGAAGTCAACCGCCGCCGCATCGGCGAGGAGCTTCACCTTCGGGTAGTTGTCAGCGTCAGTTCCGAGCGCCGCCATCGCGTCAGCAACCGCCATATAGAGCTGACCCTTGATTACGGTATCACCATCATGGCCACGCGTAACCGCCGCGTCTTCGCCGGCCCGCGCCGCAAAGCCGAGCGCCGCCACATCAGAATCCTGGAAGTAGGTGTGCGCCATTTCCGCATAATAGAACTTCGTCGCCTCGTCAAAAGTCACCTCCGCGTCCTCGTCAATCACCACCTCGCCGAAGCCACCGAACATCACATCGCCCGCAATCGCGCAGGTGCCTTCAAAGGTCAAATCACCCATCACATACTGCGATACCGTATCGCCGGCATAGTCACCGCACATCAGACTCTTGTAGGTCGCGCCCACATTAACGATCGAGGAACCCTTAAAGGTAAGGTCGCCATCGGTCCACACCACCGTCGTCGCCGTAATGCCCGTCGCATCAATCGTGACATTTTCAAAAACAGTCTTGTCATTATAGAGCGTGAACATCCCCTTGGCCACCGGGTAGTCTTCGCCCGCTTTAATAGTGCCGTTCTTGAAGGTCACCTCCTGACCCTTATAGAAGCGGACGCGATTGTCGCCGCCCGTAAGCGCCCAAGTCTTGCCACTGAGATCGATCGTGACCTTATTCCAAGTCGAAGCCGCCTTTTCAGTAGTGGCATTGCGCTTGGCGTTATAAGCTGCCTCGACATACACTTCGCCAGCGGCAATGATGGTAATCGTCTTCTCCGCACGCGCCTCCGGGTCGCCCGTCTCGACCAGGTTCGCATCGAGCGCATCCTTGAGCGAGATATAGTAGGTGGTGCCATCGGTCACCTTGGCCGCTTCCACCGTGACGCCCGAAACATCGACCTTGGCCGCCGCCGCCGAAACAATCGGGCCCACTTCGACCTGATTGCTGCCCGTAATCACATACGCGCCGATCGGCTTCACCGTGACCACCGCCGTCGCGCCATAGCCAACCGCATACGGAGTATCAATCTGCACGCCGCCGACCGTGACCGAATCGACCTCCAGATTCTTGGCCGCGAGCGCCGAGAGGTCGAGCTCGTAAGTCGCCGCGTCATATTCACCCGCGAGCGACGCCAGCGTCCCGTCGCCGGAAATCTCCACCGTCTGGAACGTGCTGCTGGAGCTAATGACCGTCGTGGTGATGGTGTCGGTACCGAACGAATAAGTGATGCTGTTGGCCGCCGGATCGGAATCGGCGATCTTCTCCGCCGTCACCTTGACCGCAACTTCCATATCTGCGTAGGCCTCAACACCCGTCACCGGCACCCAGCTGTTTTGACCCTGATCCGAACCGAGCACATGATAGGTATAAGAACCGTCGCCATTGTCAAAAACGCAGAACGCCGCCTTGGCGTCGCCAAACTCCGGCAGCGTCGTAAACGGCGCCATCGACACTTTCATATCCACGAGCACTTCCTTGACCGCGCCGCCATCGACCGTCTTCGCGTCCGTGGCCGTGAAAGTCAGCGGAGCCTCCGCCGAGGCCGACACCGTCACGCCGTCAGTAGACAATTCGCAGCCAGTCGTATTGGACCACGCGCCGTTCATGCCCTCGACCGTGGGCCAGCCAGTTTCAATCTTACCGTCAAACCACGGCGTTGCCGCAGTCGCCGAAAACGCGACCGCAACCACTGCCGCCAGCATCGTGAGCATTTTTTTCATTGCGTTATTTTCCTTTGTTGTGAGTTAAAAATCAGCTGTTTCCACTTCAACTTTTGGCGACATTATACCATACACCCGTTCGGGTGACAAGTGGGAAATTTGACGTGTTGGCCGGGGGGCATGGTGATTAATTTCAATCTCAATCCGCCGCGTCATTATTGGATTCCCGCCCGCACTTGACAAAAGAGGCGATTTTTGAGATGATATGCTCGTCCAACTCTGGAGCAAGCACATCTCATGAACGGGAAAATCAGGAT
>JAZLMR010000071.1:0-5561 GCA_045598785.1 Kiritimatiellia bacterium | reverse complement strand
GGTGGCGAGATCCGCGAGTATTTCGGAGCGGGAACGGCGGGAGAGGGAGTTAGAGTTTTTCATATTAGATATTATACTATCTAACATTCGGAAAGTCAACGGGGTTTATTGAACTTTCGCATAAAAATCACGCTACACCCGAAACGGGCTGGGGTTCAATTGTTTGCAAGCGCACCCGACCGAGATTTGATATACTATAGAGAGTTTTACCAATTAAAGGAGACAACAATGGTCTACTCGACTGAGGTTCAGCATCAGTGCCCCTTGATGAAGGGGTGCAACCATGGTCCTGCCCCGATCCCGGAAGAGGGTAAGTGGGTTCAGGCGAAACAGATCAAGGATATCAGCGGCTACACGCACGGCGTGGGCTGGTGTGCGCCGCAGCAGGGCGCCTGCAAGCTTTCGCTCAACGTCAAGAACGGCATCATCGAAGAGGCGCTGGTGGAGACGATCGGTTGCTCGGGCATGACGCACTCGGCGGCGATGGCGTCCGAGATCCTCGTCGGCAAGACGCTCCTCGAGGCGCTCAACACCGACCTCGTCTGCGACGCGATCAACACCGCGATGCGCGAGCTTTTCCTGCAGATCGTCTACGGCCGCACCCAGAGCGCGTTCTCCGAGGGCGGGCTGGTGATCGGCGCGGGCCTTGAGGACCTGGGCAAGGGCCTGCGGTCGATGGTCGGCACGATGTATGCGACGAAGGCGAAAGGTCCGCGCTACCTGGAGATGACCGAGGGCTATTGCACGCGCATGGCGCTCAACAAGAAGAACGAAGTCATCGGCTACGAGTTCGTCTCGCTGGGCAAGATGACCGACTTCATCAAGAAGGGCCTCACCCCGAACGAAGCTTGGGAGAAGGCGAAAGGTCACTACGGTCAGTTCGAAGGCGCGGCCAAGTACATCGATCCGCGCAAGGAGTAAGGGTTTGAGTTGTTTGAGGTGAGAGTGTTTGAGTTTGAAAGCTCATCACTCCGAACTCAAAAACTCAAAACTTAAAAACTCAAACAATAAAGGAGAATTTATGGCTACCAAGAAAGTTACCAAGAAGGCTTCGGAAAAGCTGTTTGAAGGCTACGAGCGTCGCGAGGCGAAGATCCTGGCCGCGCTTAAGCCCTATGGCATCAAGTCGATCGAAGAGTGCGCGAAGATCTGCCGCGCGGCGGGCATCGATCCCTACAAGATCGTCGAAGAGACCCAGCCGATTTGCTTCGAGAACGCCAAGTGGGCCTACACGGTCGGCGCGGCGATGGCGATCAAGAAGGGCTGCAAGAAGGCGAAGGACGCGGCGGCGGAAATCGGCGTCGGCCTGCAGGCGTTCTGCATCCCCGGGTCGGTCGCAGAGAACCGTCAGGTCGGCCGCGGTCACGGCAACCTCGGCGCGATGCTGCTTGATGACGAGACGAAGTGCTTTGCGTTCCTTGCGGGCCACGAGTCGTTTGCGGCGGCGGAAGGCGCGATCAAGATCGCCCTTAACGCGAACAAGGTCCGCAAGACCGACCTCCAGGTCATTCTGAACGGCCTCGGCAAGGACGCGGCGTACATCATCTCGCGCATCAACGGCTTCACCTATGTGAAGACCGTCTTCAATCCGAAGACCGAGAAGGTGAAGGTCGTCGCGAAGACGGCGTTCTCCAAGGGCCCGCGCGCGAATGTCCGCTGCTACGGCGCCGACAACGTTCCGGAAGGCGTGGCGATCATGCAGCTGGAGAACGTGGGCGTCTCCATCACGGGCAACTCCACGAACCCGACGCGCTTCCAGCATCCGGTCGCCGGCACCTACAAGAAGTGGTGCTGGGAGAACGGCCGCAAGTATTTCTCCGTCGCTTCTGGCGGCGGCACGGGCCGCACGCTGCACCCGGACAACATGGCCGCGGGTCCGTCGAGCTACGGTATGACCGATACGATGGGCCGCATGCACTCGGACGCGCAGTTCGCGGGTTCGAGCTCGGTGCCGGCGCACGTCGAGATGATGGGTCTCATCGGCATGGGCAACAACCCGATGGTCGGGGCGACGGTGGCCGTCGCCGTGGCGGTCGAGGAGAGCTTCAAGAAGTAAGCCTTCCCGTTTCGGGCAAAGGAGCGGCCGCGGCAGATTTGCCGCGTCCGTTTGTCTTTGCCGATGGTCACATGGCCGGGCGCTAGCGCAAGTGTCGGAGCAATTCGTCGAAGCGGCGGATGGTGGCGGTGGCCGGCCTGGCGCGGCGTTCGCCGAAGCCGAATTCGGCAAAGGCGCTTTGGATGCCGGCGCCGGCGGCGACTTCGAGATCGGTCCAGTGGTCGCCGACCATCCAGTCGGCGTTCGTGAGCCGGTGGCCCGCCCGCTGGGCGCATTCAACGAGAGTGGCGGGGTCGGGCTTCAGCACGCTCAGGTCGCCGCCGGCGACGACGGCCTCGCCAAAGAACTCGTCAATCTCCAGGTGCCGCAGGATGCGCACGGTGGCGAACCGGGGCTTGTTGGTGTTGACGCCGAGCCGCCAGCCGCGTCGCCGAAGTTCGGCCAGGGTTTCGGCCACTCCGGGGTAGAGCGCGACCTGGTCGGTCGCGTGTTCGGCATAGTGGGCGCGGAAAAGCGGCAGGGCGTCTTCGTGCCCGGGCACGGTCCCCGACAGTAGCTGCTGGGCGCCGCCGCCGACATGGGCGAGGACTTCGCTTTGTGAGAGCGGCGGAAGGCCGAATTCGCGCCGAGTGTCGTTTACGGCGCCGACCATGTCGGCGCGAGTGTCGGCAAGGGTGCCGTCCAAATCGAAGAATGCCATGCTCATGACGGGAAATTATAGCATAACTCAATTTCGGCTTATCTTATTTCCCCTTGCATTGCGCCGGCGCGTTTGGTATACTACGCGCCAATTTCATTCGCTGAAGGAGACAAGAAGATGGTTAAACTCAGAATGCGTCGCACCGGTTGCACCAACCACGCGACCTATCGTATCGTCGCGGCCGACTCCCGGTCGCCCCGTGACGGCAAGTTCCTGGAGATCCTCGGGTGGTACGATACCCAGATCAAGGAAAACAATTTCCAGCTCGACCTCGCCAAGGTCGATGCGTGGCTCAAGAAGGGCGCCCAGCCCTCCGAGACGGTCGCTTCGCTGATCCGCCGCGCCAAGAATCCCGCGCTCAAGGCTCACCACGCGACCAAGGCCGCTCCCAAGGCCGAAGCCAAGAAGGAGGCCTAATCATGGGTATCAAGCTTATTGACAAGATCAACGCCGAGCAGACGGCGCAGCTCGCGGGCAAGAACTTCCCGGAGTTCCGCGCCGGCGACATCGTTCGCGTTTCGATTAAGATCAAGGAAGGCGACAAGTTCCGCGTGCAGGATTTCGAGGGCAAGGTGCTCGCGATTGACAACGGCCGCAAGAACATCGCCGGCAATTTCACGGTCACGCGTGACAGCTACGGCGTGCGGGTGGAGAAGCTCTTCCCGTTCAACAGCCCCAGCATCCAGGCGATCAAGCTCGTGAAGAAGGGCAACGGCTGGCGCGCCAAGCTCTATACCGAGCGTACTTTCTGCTCGCACAAGGCGGTTCGCAAGCTCGTCAAGAAATAATCGCCTTAAATCGGCGGATGAAGGGCGAGGCGCGGCGCGGTCCGCGCCTTGCTTTTTTTCGGCAGTTTTCCAGTTGCAGTTGGGGGCGGAAATTTGATATACTATTTAGTCCTTGCCCTAATTGTGCACAGTTAACAAAGTGGCTGCTTACCACACTTCAGGCACATTTAAGCGGGGCAATCGGCTGAATTTTCAACGAAAACTACAATTAAGGTAAGCTAAGATGAGCGCAGAACGCAAAGTCTTCGGACGCCTCCAGGGGATGGAATCGCCCATGCCCGATCTCATTGACATCCAGACGAAGTCGTATCAGGACTTCCTGCAGTGCGACGTCGCGCCGCAAAAGCGCGCCGACCAGGGCCTGCAGTCGATCTTCAAGGAGATCTTCCCGGTCACTTCCTACGATGGCCGCTATAAACTCGATTTCGTCAGCTATGCGCTGGAGCCGGAGAAGAAGAGCTACCTGCAGGCGCTGACCGACGGCGAGAGCTATGTGCGTTCGCTCAAGGCGAAGTTCCGCTTGCAGGACGGCGAACTGGTCACCGAAGAGGAGGTGTTCCTCGGCGACATGCCGATCATGACGCCGGACGGGGCGTTCGTGATCCACGGGGCCGAGCGCGTGATCGTCTCGCAGCTCCACCGCAGCCCGGGCATCTCCTCCGAGAAGCAGGTGCACGCGAACGGCCAGCCGCTGCTGTCGGTCCGTATCATCCCCGACCGCGGCAACTGGATCGAGGTGATGTTCGACACCAACGACATCATGTGGTGCTTCATGGATCAGCGCCGCCGCCGCCGGAAATTCTACGCGACGACGCTCCTGCGGGCGTTCGGCTACGGCAGCGACGAGCAGCTGATGGAGCTCTTCTACGACTTCAAGAAGCTGCCGACCGGCAAGAAATACGCCGACAAGGACCTGCGGCTCCTGGTGATGAAGGACGACCTGGTGGACGCCGATTCCCAGGCGGTGATCGCCCGGCGCTATGACCCGGTCACCCCGGCGATGATGGAGCAGATCGCGGCGGCGGGCATCTCGACGGTCGAGGTGGTCGACGTTTCGGTCGACAACGGAACCCTGATCAAGACGCTGCGCGAAGACGCGAAGGCGGGCATCCACAACGAGGAGGACGCGCTCAAGGAAGTCTACCGGCGCATGCGTCCGGGCGACCTGCCCACCGCGACCAACTCGAAGCAGATGCTGCACCGCATGTTCTTCGAGCTGGCGCACTACGACCTCGGTTACGTCGGCCGCCACAAGATCAACAAGCGGCTCGGGCTGACGGGCAAGGTCGACGAGAACCTGCGCACCCTGCACGAGTCGGGCATCGACGTCATCGAGGCGATCCGGCTGCTGCTGCGCATCTACGTCGGCAAGGACCAGGTCGACGACATCGACCACCTCGGCAACCGCCGCATCCGCACGACGGGCGAGCTTCTGGAGAACCAGTGCCGCATCGGCCTGGCGCGTACGGAGCGGCTCATTCGCGAGCGCATGACGATTCACGATCAGAATTCGGGCGCGCTCACGCCGTCGCGGCTGGTGAATTCCAAGACCTTCAGCGCGGTCGTGCAGGATTTCTTCTCCCGCAGCCAGCTGAGCCAGTTCATGGACCAGACCAACCCGCTGAGCGCCCTCGCGCACAAGCGCCGGCTGTCGGCGCTCGGCCCGGGCGGCCTGAGCCGCGAGCGCGCGGGCTTCGAGGTGCGCGACGTGCATCCCTCGCACTACGGGCGCATCTGCCCGATCGAGACGCCGGAAGGTCCGAACATCGGCCTCATCTCCTCGCTCGGCATCTACGCCGAGGTCAACCGCTTCGGCTTCATCGAGACGCCGTACCGCAAGGTGATCGGCGGCAAGGTGACGGACGAGATCGAGTACCTGCCCGCCGACGAGGAGGAGCAGTACGTGATCGCCCAGGCCAACGCGCCGCTGAAGCCGAACCGCACGTTCGCCGAAGAGCGCGTGACCTGCCACTTCAAGACGGAGTTCTGCGAAAAGCCGGCGCGCGAGGTCCAGTAC
>JAZLMR010000070.1:0-30527 GCA_045598785.1 Kiritimatiellia bacterium | reverse complement strand
AGGGATCGCCCATCGCCTCGGTGGTTCCGCTTGCTGATAGGCATTTCGGGGAGGGGAATGTCTCGTTGCGTCTTGTTGACTGACGGGTGGCGATGGCTGCGACTCCCGTAGCGACGGTTGGGGCGAGCTCGTCGGGACGACGCCCTCAGCCGTAGGCCCGCAGCCGACATTGCGCCATAAAACCGAGAAGGAAGAATTCGGCCGCGCGGTTGGCAAGCGCAAGATGAGCGCCTTAAATGTCTATGGCGGCGCGTCCGCTGTCGTGGGCGCGGAAACGGACGGGAGGTTCAACAGGCAAGCAATCGCACCCAACCAACCTTGACGGATTGATCACAATTCTGTACAATAACCTCATCGAAAATTGCGAGGAAACGACTATGCCGTCTCTTGCCACTGAATTACGCCGTCCGCATCTGCTCGAGGACATCATGCCGTTCTCGGAATGCCGCAATAACCTTGCGAGCTGCTTCTCCCGTGTCCGCGAAACCCATCGTCCGCTAATCGTCACGCAAAACGGGCGCGCCTCCACCGTGCTCATCAGCGCGGAGGACTTTGATCCGCTCATGGATGTCTTTTTGCTTTCGCGCACCATGCGCAAGTCCCGCGCAGAAATCGCCGAGGGCAAAGGCATCGACCATCGAACAGCCATGCGCCAGTTCCGAGAGAGGCACGGAATATGAACATCGTCTGGTCTCCGACCGCGCTGGAGCAGTTGGACGAAATCTACGACACCATCAGTTATGAACGCGATGTCGCCACGGCAACCAAATGGTTCTTGAAGATCAACGACGCCGTAGGTTAAACCAGTTCTGAACCCGGGTGACCCAATCGGGATTCAGCCGAAAGACGAATTGCTTCAGCCATTCCCGAGCCCGCACCGTCAGCGGCGGCGTGCCGCGCCGGGTCCAGTCGACCGGCAGCCGTTCGCGCCGCACCAGCTCCACGCCGAACGGCTCCCAATAGCCCTTGTGCACCACGTCCAGAAACGGGAACTCGTTCGTCTTCGAAACCATGAGCGGCCGCGGATCGTCAGGATCGAACATGTAGCTGCCGTAGCGCTCAAACTCCCAGGCGCTCTTCGTGCGGGCGGCGAGCTGGCGCAGAAAAACGCGGTTCCAGATGCCGGCCTTGCAGGAAACCGAATAGGCCGTGTTCTTCACCGCCTGCGGCGGATCGGGACAGAGACGCCAGTTGAGCGCGTCCGCCGCCTTCGCCTCCGCGAGCCGGCGGAGCACCAGCTCCGTGTCGACCCGCGACGAGAGATAATAGTCGTTCATCAGCATCAGCACGTAGGGCGTGGAGATCTGATCCAGCGCCTCGACCAGCATCTGCGACCAGGTCTTGCCGCGCCCGGACAGGACCTCCCGATCAAAGCCCGGCGTCGCCGCCGTCTCGCCGTTCACCACCAGCTCGAACGGGCAGTCCGGCCAATAGCGGCGAAAGAGCACGAGAAAACCCGCCTCGACCTCGCGGTAGGCATCGCAGCTCGTCACCAGCACTGTGCAGTCAGCATTCATCGGCAAGCCAGATACACGATTCCGACCGCCACACGCTCGGCCATCATCACCAGAAACAGCAGCGGATGCGCAAGCACCTTGCGCCACTTGCCCCGCTCCGTGAAGACCCCCCAGTAGCGATACCCGAGCCCGAACTGACGCCGGCAGATTTCATCCTCGCCCCATTTGCGGCGATAGTCCGCCACCGAAGTGGAATAATAGGCCTTCTTCTTCAGAAACCGGCGGAGACCCTGCCGCGCTTCGTTATGCAGCAGCTCCCCCTCGAGAATCGCCGTCGTCGCCCCCGCCGCGAGGAGCCGCCGGTCCAAGTCCCAGTCCTCGCACGCCACCAGCCGCTCGTCATAGCCGCCCGTCCGCTCCAGCAGCGCCCGAGGAACGAGCCGCAGCCCGTCGATTACGGTGCCGTTGTAGAACGAACGCTCGAAATTGCGCGCCGCCATCCTGAGCCCCCGGCCCACGCGGTGCTCGGGAATGTAAAAGCAGGTCTCACCCCCGGCCGTCGCCAGCTTCGCCAGCAGTTCGCGCAAAGTCGCCGCCGGCAAGATCATGTCCGCATCGAGAAAGAGCACCTGCTCGCCGCGCGAATTGCGCCAGCCGCAATTGCGCTGGGCGCAGCGCTCCGGCCCCGCCGTCAGCACCTTCACGCCCAGCTCGGCGGCAATCGCCGCGGTGCGGTCGGTCGAAGAATTGTCCACCACCACGATCTCGACCCCCTCCTCGCCGCGCCAACCGTCAAAGGCCCGGATGCAGGCGGCGATGTTCGCTTCCTCGTTCTTGGTGGGAATGACGACCGACAGCCGCCGCGCCGCCGCCGCCAGACGCGGACAATCGGCCGCCGTGAGCTGAACCCAGTCTTCGGCCGCCGAAGGCCGCGACGGCAGCCCCAGGCGCAACGCCGTCACGGCGAGCGCCGTCAGCGGATGCCGCCAGCTGCGGGGAAACTCCCGGATCGAACGCGCGACCCAGGCCACGGCCGCATAACGGCGCAAATCGCCCCACCGCCGCGCCTTTAAGAGCTCCAACGCGGAAAAAACGGCGCTGGCGGCGAAATTTTCCAGCGCCGCCTCGCCTTGCGGAGCGCGTGCAGCCAGCGTCAGCCGGTTGGCGAGCGCGGCAAACTTATATTGCCAATACGGCTCGCCGCGCCGGTAGACCGAACCGGCGCCATCGGCCGACGGCCGGTAATCGTAAGTCACCGCCGGCGTCGACGCCACCCGCTCGGCATACAGCGCACACTCGGCCAGGAAGGCGGCGTCCTCGCTAAAACGCAATCGCTCGTCAAAGCGCAGCCGGTGCCGCTCCAGGAATTCGCGGCGGAACGCGCAGCGAAAGATATAGCCGCCCTGCCGCCGGGCATTGAGCCGACCGCCGGCGTTCCAGCGCCGGACATCCGCGAACGAATAGCCGCAGAACGCCGGCAGCAGCGCCTGGCGCACCGCCGCATTGCCCTTGAGTTCCCACGCCTCGGTCAGCGGCCAGACTTCGGTCTGCGAAAAGACTAGGTCGGCATTCGTGGCCTCGAACCGGCGGACCGGCGCCGAAAAATATTCCGGGCGCACCTCGTCATCGGCATCGGCAAAGAAGACATAGTCGCCGGTGGCGCGCGCCAGCGCCTGATTGCGCACCCAGGAGGGTCCGCGCGATTCGGCGTCTTCGAAGACAAGGTATTCGACTTGAAAACCGTCCGCAGCCAGTTCAAGCGACTTGAGCGTCCGCGCCAGCGAGGGCTTATTGCGCGGGTGGCACGGGATTATCACTGACAGTTTCATCGGTGACTGCCGTTGTCGGCGCCGCGCCAAGGGCCACCGGGGCCGGAGTTGCCGGTGCCGCCGCCGAGGCCGGCAAGCGGGTCGGGTTCTTGGCCATGAACTCCCAGGCGAAGGCCTTGTAGGCGAGCGCGCCCTTGGAGCGCGAATCGAGGAACACGACGGGCACGCCCATCGACGGCGCTTCGGAAACGCGCACGTTGCGCGGAATCAGCGTCTCGTAGACCTTCTCGCCGAAATGCTCGCGGACCTCCGCGATGACATCCTGCGTCAGCTTCGCCTGCTGGTTGACCATGGTGAAGACGATGCCGCTCAGTTCCAGCGCCGGATTGACCGAAGCGCGGATGCGCTCGATCGAACCCGTGATCAGCGCGAGTCCGTCCATCGCCAGGAACTCCGCGTGCATCGGGATAAGCACCGCGTCGGTCGCGACCAGCGCGCTCGTCATCACGATGCCGAGCGACGGCGGGCAGTCGAGAATGATGTAGTCGAACGCCCCCGACGCCTTGACCGGCGCGAGCGCGTTCTTGATCATCGCCAGCCGATCCTCGCGCGCGCCGAACTCCAGCTCGGCGCCGGCCAGGTCCACCTCCGACGGAATCACATTGAGGTTGTTCCACTTGGTCGGCTGAATGACGTCGGCAATGTCCTTCTGACCGGTCAGCACGGCATACATGGAAGTGCCCGCCTGCTTCTCCAGCCCGAGCCCGAGCGTCGCATGCGCCTGCGGATCGAGATCCACCACCAGCACCGTGCGCTTGCGCGCCGACAGCGCCGCCGCCAGATTCACCACCGTGGTCGTCTTGCCGACGCCGCCCTTCTGATTGGCAATCGCAATAACCTTCGTCTGTCTTTCCATATGTCCTCCAGCCATCAGCCCCCCAGCTCCGGGCACTAAAAAAGCTTGCCGTTCTTCTGCAGTTCGGCGATATTCCTCCGCGTGCTGCGATTCACTTCCCGGAGCCAAAGTTCCACCAGCACCACATCCCACGGCTCGTCCACGCACTGAACGACGGCCGCGAACTTGTCATTGGAAGCGATGACCGCCGCCTTCACGCGCTCGGTGACCACCGAAAGCCGGTCCGTCACGATCTGCTCGGAGAAATTGTCGCTCTTCAGATGATAGCCGTACTGAAGAATGCGCAAACTCTGCTCATGCTCCTTCAGGAACTCCAGATAGGCCCGCGCCTCGTCGCCCAGCCCCTCCGTTTCAATCGGCGCCAGGTTCGGCGTGATGACCAGCGGCTGATGCGCTTCCAGCCGCCCTTCGCGCACCCGAATCTTCCCGGGATAGTCGTCAAGCTCCGAAATGAGATGGTAGTGGACGAGCGTATTGCCGAAAGTCTCCAGCTGATGCCGCGGCTCAATGACGAACCGGGCGTTCTTCGCCGCATACCATCGGTCAAAGTCCGGATTAGAACTCATTGCGCTCCCTCAACCACCTCGCCCCGAACACTACGCCCCCTTCGCCCCGCAGCACTTCTTGTATTTCTTACCGCTGCCGCAGGGACAGGGATCGTTGCGCCCGACCTTCGGCGCTTCGCGCGTCACCGGCGTTTCGCCGACCAGTTCGCCGTCGGCGAACTTCCAGCCGCCGTCTTCCTTGACGAACTGCGAAACCTCGTGGTGATTGCAGAACTCGTTGTTGGCCGTGTAGAGCGCCCGGAATTCCACGACCCCGGTCTTGTCGCCCCGCTGGCCCTTTTCGGTCGCGATGATCTCCAGCCCGTGCCACTCGGCTGCCGCGCTCCAGGCCTTGGACGCCGCCTCGTCGAACTCGGCTTGAACCGCCTTGGTGGCGCTCGTCTTGAGAAACGCCACGTCGCCGGTCACATAGGAGGAATAACGCGCGCGCATCAGCGCTTCCGCCGTCTCCGCCTTAGCGGTGCCCGCGATGATGGGACCGCAGCACTCGCCGAAATTCTTCCCCGACTTACAAGGACAAAGTTCTTCGTTTTTCATAATCGTGTCTGTATTTTACCAAAACCATACTCAAGATGAGAAGTGCAAATGCGCCTCCGAGCGGCCAGTCGCCGTAGCGGACATACGCCGTCAGCTCGCGCGGACCGACGGCCAGACGGTCGAACATCGTCCCCGGCCGATCCACGAGGACCCGGCCGTCGGCCCCGGTCAGCCAGCTCGTCGCGCCCGCCGGCGAAATCGTGCCCGTGACGCCGGAATTGCCCACCCGCACGACCGGCAGCCCCGTTTCCGTCGCCCGCGCCACCGCCTGCCAGGCGTGCTGCTCCGCTTCCTGCGAATTCGAGAACCAGCTGTCGTTGGTGATGAAGACCAGCGCCTGCGCCCCCATCGCCGCCAGCTGGCGCATCAGCGCGGAATCGGTGTCTTCAAAGCAGATGGCCACCCCGAGCGGCAAAGGGGCTTCGGCGCCGGCCGCCCCCGTTCCGAGCGTCAGCAACCGGGGCTTACCGGGCGTGCAGGAGCCGACCGGCGCGAGCTTCTGCAGCGCGGGGATCAGCTTGTCGCCGGGAATGAACTCGCCAAACGGCACCAGATGCACCTTGTCGTAAACCTGCAGCGAACGGCCGTCGTAGAGCGCCGCCGAATTGTAGCCCCGGCCCGCGGCATCCCACCGGCTGCCGCCGGCCAGCAACGCCGCGCCGCCGGTCTCGCGGGCGATCCAGTCGGCGAAGCCCTGCGCTCCCGAACTGCCGATCGTGCCGAGGTCGCAAAGCGCGCTTTCGGGCAACACCACCAGTTCCGGCTTGAGCGCCACCACGTTTTTCAGCAGCCGGCTGACCGTCTCATAGGGGTTCTCTTCCTGCGCCTTGAAGACACACGGGAAATTGCGCTGCAGCATCGCCACCTTAAGCCAGCGCCCGGTCGCCGCCGGCGCCGGCGACGGCAGCGAATAGACGCCGAAAATGAGCGCGAACGCCAGCACCGTCTCCACCGTACGCAACGGCGATACCCGCCGGCGGCGCATCGAGGCAATGACCCGGTCGGCAATGCCGGCCAGCGTGCCGTTGATGAGGATGACGACCGCCGACAGCAGATAGACGCCGCCCCAGGCGGCTGGCGCCCCCAAGCCGCCGTTGACCGGCACCACGCCCAGCTGATGCCAGGCGAAGCCGCCCAGGAAGCGGCTGCGCACCAGTTCCAGCCCGCACCACAAGACCGGCTCGACAATCAACACTCCCAACAGCCGAAAGCCGTAGCTCCGCTCGCGCGACCACCGCCAGTAGGCGGCGCTCAAATAGCCGAACGCGGCGAAATAGGCGGCGCAATATGCCGCCAAGGCGCCCCACCCGAGCACCACCAGCGGCCACGGCCCGCCGTTCTTGACGATGGCCGGCATCCAGCTGAGCGTCGCCACCCAAAAAAAGCAGCCGTTCAAGAACCATTGCCGGCCGCTGCGCCGAATTTCCCCCTGCCGCGTCAGCCACAGCAGCGGCGCCAGGGCGAAAAGCACATCGGTCTTCTCCGCCATCGGCGGAAAGGCCGCCCACAGCAGAAACCCCGGCAGCAACCAGGCCAGCCCGGCCAGCTTTTTTATCGAGTCGCTAAGCATCCGCGCCGCCCTCCTCGTCCGCCGGCGGATCCCAACTGAGATCGAGCCGCACGGATACGCCCGCCGGCGCCGTGAAGGTGCGCGGCGCCGGCCGCGTCGTCACCCACAATCCGTCACGCCGGAAGACCGCCAGTTCCTGCGGCCGCGCCGCCGGTGCCGTCAGCGAAATAAAGAGCGGCGTCGACTGCTGCGTCAGGAATTCGACGTCATAACCGCTTTCCGCCAGATACTGCAAGTTCTCACGCCCGTTTTCCGGGCTCGCGACCAACCGCTGCACACCCAGTTCCGCCAGCGCCTGAAGCGCCTGCGAGTTAAAGGCATAGAGCGTCCAGTCGGCCGTAAGGTCGGTGACGCCCAGTAGCTTCAGCATCCGCAAAGTCGCCAAATCGCTCACCTCCCACTTCACAAACCCCGCGCGGAGAAACCGCTTGACTGCACTACGCAGCAAGTTGAACTCCGGTTCGGCGGTATAGACTGGGAGCGCCAGTCGGATTGCGCGATGGTTCGAGGGGGCGATGGTTTGACTTACAGCCTCCGGATCCACCCCGCCATTGACGGCGATCACGATCTCGTCCCAGTCACCCGGCGGAACCGGCTGCCCGGCCCTGATCTTCACCCGCTTCACCTGCCTGGGCGCATCGCCGCACTGACGCCCGGCAGCCCAACCTCCGTCGCGGGAGCCATCGGCAATGGCAGCATTCACCTTCTCCAGCCGTGCCCGCTCCCGTTCCTCGTCAAGTCGCTCGACCAAATCGCGACGCAGATCGTTGAGCGCACTCATCGGCACGAAAAGCTTTTCGGGATCGTTCAGCTTAAGCTCACCCAGCCGATAGTCGGTCTCGCCCAATTTTGAAAACGCCTTCTTGACCCCCTCGAAGGTCTTCTCGGGATTCTTCGCGCCCATAAGGCCGAGCGGCTGAGCGACGGAGAGACTGAGCGATCCGGTGGTCGCCGTTACGTCTATGCCGTCCTTCCGGAGCGTCACCTCGACCTTGACCTCGACTCCGCCCGGATAGTCACTCGGCCGAAAGCTCGGGATCGGGAACTTCCGCTTGACGGCATTGGACATCGAGCAGTAGATCTTCATCCCCGGCTTCAGCGCGGCGGCGACCTCCTCCGACACCAGCACCTCGACATCGACGCCCGCGTTGACCTCGAAGACCGGCCGCCGCGAAATCGCCTGCCGCATCTCGACAATGCCCATGCCCACGTGCTTGCCGTCGGCCATCGCCTCAAACTGCAGCCCGTCGTGCTTCTCCAGCCCGCGCGCCGTATGGAACCGGAGCCAGCTCAACCCCTCGCGGTCCTTGGTGATGCGCTTGACGACGCCGATTTCCACGCCCAGATGCCCGAGCGATTCGGGATCGACGGGGGAATTGTTCAGATTGGTCGATTGTTCGAGTGTGCGGTTGCCAGATGGCCGCCCGTCGAAATAGAGCTTCGTCGTCCGCCGGGAAAAGACCGTCTCGAGATCCGAAGGCGTAACCGTCGCATTTTTCCTTTTTCCCGCTTCCGCATCAAGTATGTCCCGGTAATACCTCGTCACGCTCGCAACATACAAAGCGCTCTTCATCCGCCCTTCGATCTTGAGACTCGCCACCCCGGCGTCGACCAGCTTCCGCACATCCTCCCCGAGCCGCAGATCCTTCATTGAAAAAGGATAAATGACGTCCGCACTTTTTCCTTCTTCACCTTTGCCTTTTACTTTCCCGCTCTCCCGACAGCAGTACGGGCACTTGCCGCGGTTGCCGCTCCGGCCCTTCTCCATCGCCCCGAAAAGGCAAAGCCCCGAAAGCGAATAGCAGAGCGCACCGTGGATAAAGACCTCCAGCTCCAGGTCGCCGCAACGCTTGGCAATCGAGCCAATCTCCTCCAGCGACAACTCGCGGGCGAGGACGACGCGCTTGAAGCCCAACTCCTTAAGCGCCAGCACGCCTTCGAGATTATGCGCGACCAGCTGCGTCGAGGCGTGCAGCTCCAACGCCGGGAAATGCTTCCGACAGATCCGCGCGACGCCGAGGTCCTGCACGATCAGCGCATCGGGACGCACCGCGTCCAGGCGCGACAGTTGCTCAATCGCCGCTTCGAGGTTGTCCTCGTCGATCACCGTGTTGAAGGTGACGTAGACGCGCTTCGCGCGATGGCTCGACGGTTCGAGGGTTCGATTGCCACGCGCGTAGCGCAGCAGGTTCTTGAGGTCTTCCAGCGAAAAGTTGTCCGCGAACGCCCGGGCCGAAAACTCGGTAAGGCCGCAGTAGACGGCATCCGCCCCCGCCGCCAACGCGGCCAGGGCCGTCTCGAAGTTGCCGGCCGGCGCTAACAGCTCACAGTCCATTGAAATCCAGGGTTGCGAAGTAATCATCCAGCGTTTCCGCGCGGCGGATCTCGCGCACCGAGCCGTCCTCCTCCAGCAGCAACTCGGCGCTGCGGAGCTTGCCGTTGTACTGGAAGCCCATCGCGTGCCCATGCGCGCCCGCATCGCAGATGACGACGAGATCGCCGCGCTCCAGGGTCGGCAACGGCCGCTGGATCGCGAACTTGTCGTTGTTTTCGCAGAGGGAGCCGGTCACGTCATAGACCGTCGTCGCCTCGCCATTCTCCTTGCCGGGCACCACGATCTCGTGATAGGCGCCGTAAAGCGCCGGGCGCATCAGATTGGACATGCAGGCATCGAGACCCGCGTATTTGCGGTAAGTGTCCTTGATATGCCGCACGCGCGCGACCAGATAGCCGTAGGGGCCGGTGATGCAGCGCCCGCATTCCATGTAAAGCTTCGGCGCCTTGATGCCGCGCTCGGCGACGCACGCCTTGAACGCGGTCTCGATGCCCTTGCCAATGTATTCAAGGTCCATCGCCTGCTGGTCAGGCCGGTAGGGAATGCCGATGCCGCCGCCGATGTTGATGAACTCGAACTCGATGCCAAGCTGCCGGGAAAGGTCCGCCACCAGGTCGAGGAGCAGCTTCGCCGTATCAATGATGTACTCGGGGGCGAGCTCGTTCGACGCGACCATCGTGTGCAGGCCGAAGCGCTTCACGCCCGCCGCCTTCATCTGACGGTAGCATTCGAACAGCTGCTCGCGGGTGAAGCCGTACTTCGCCTCCTCGGGCTTGCCGATGATGGCGTTGCCGCCCTTCAGCGGCCCGGGGTTGTAGCGGCAGCACATGATCCGGCCGGACCAGTCCGCGCCCGCGCCCACCACTTCGTTCAGAAAGCTCCAGTGGGTGATGTCATCGAGATTGATAATCGCCCCGAGCTCCCAGGCCTTGCGGAACTCCTCGGCCGGCGTGTCGTTCGAGGTGAACATGATCCGCTCGCCGACATTGCCGACCTTTTCGGCCAGAATAAGCTCCGCCATCGACGAGCAGTCGCTGCCGAAGTCAAACACCTTCAGGAGCTTCATCAGATGCGGATTGGGCGCGGCCTTCACGGCAAAATACTCGCGAAAACCCGGATTCCACGCAAACGCCGCGCGGAGCCGCTTCGCATTCGCACGGATCGCCTTGGCGTCATAGAGGTGAAACGGCGTCGGCCACTTGGTCGCAATCGCTTCCAGCTGGGCTCGGTCAAACGGCAGTTTTCTCATCTTCGGTCTTTCCCTTTCGCTTTAGTCGTAAATTCACCGCTGGCATTCCGGACAGTACCAGCTCGTCCGCCCGCCCAGCGTCGCCTTGGCAATCGGCGTTCCGCAGGCCGGGCACTGGGTCTTGCCGTACATCTTGAGCTTTTGCACGAACTTGCCTTCGCTCCCGTCCACATTCTTAAAATCGCTGACGGTCGTGCCGCCCCACTTGATCGCCAGGCGCAAGATGCGCTTGACCTCGCGGACGATCCGCCCGCACTCCGCTTCCGTTAGGTCCTGCGCCGGCCGGAGCGGGCTCACCTTGGCCGCGAACAGGCTCTCCGCCGCATAGATGTTGCCGATGCCGGTGACGATGGCATTGTCCATGACGAACTCCTTGACCGGCTTCTTGCGCCCCCGGCTCGCCTCGAAAAGGAACTTGCCGGTAAACTTCGGCGACAGCGGCTCCACGCCGATGTCCTTGAGGCATTCCGGCCAGCCGTCCGCGCCGAGCTGCTGCACTTCGAGAAAGCCGAAGCGCCGCGGATCCTCGAACTTGAACGCCTTGCCGTCGTCAAGCGTAATGACCGCATGCTCGTGCTTGCGCCGCGGCAATTTCGCATCCTCGACCCGCACCACGCCGCTCATCCCGAAGTGCATCGTAAGCGCCCGTCCGTCGTCCAGGTCGGCGACGGCATAGCGCGCGCGGCGGCGGCAGCCGGTGAAGGTGCGCCCCTCGAGCGCGGCGGTCTTCAGCGGCTCCAGCGACGTCCTGAGCCGCGGAAAGAACACCTCGACTTTCTTGATCTTCCGCTGCTTGAGCGCCCGGTCGAGCGCCAGCGCGATCGATTCGGCTTCAGGCAATTCCGGCATTTTCGTTCATCCTCTGCAAAAGTTCGCTCGCCACCAGCGCCTCGGCCTCCTTGCGGGTGCCGGCCGACGCCTCGGCCGCGCCTACGCCGTCCACGACGACGCGAACGGTGAAAATCGGCGCGTGCGCCTTGCCGGCGGTGCCGAGCAGCGAATACTCGGGGTGCCGCGGCGGCTTCATCGCCTGCGAGCGCACCTGCAGCTCGCCCTTCGGATTCTCGCTCCACTCGCCTTCCTGCGCGTTGACCTCCAGCCCCAGCGAGGCATAGACCTCGCGCGCCGCCGCCAGCCCGCCGTCCAGATACGCGGCGCCCACCAGCGCCTCGACCGCATCGGCCAGGGTCTTCGAATTCTTCGGCAGCGGCGCCGCGCCGCGATTGCGCTTCAGCCGCTCGGCAAGCCCCAGCCGCGCCGCCGCCGCGCACAGCGCCGCCGTCGAAACCATGTGCGTGCGCCGCACGGTCAGCTTGCCCTCGCTCTCGGCGGCGAACTCGCCGTAAAGCTGCTCTGCCGCCAGCAACCCGAACACGGCATCGCCCAGAAACTCCAGCCGCTGATTGTCCGTCGCCTCCGGAAAGGTCATCCGGTACGACGGCGTCGTCAGCGCCGTTTCCAAAAGCTCCGGATGCGCAAACTCGCGAATCGTGCTCATGCTTCCGCGTACTCCGCCGAACTGTCGGCCGTTTCCCACACCTTGACGGACCGAAGCGCGGGAAGACACGGCTTCAGCCCCTGATAGAAATACCGCGCCAGGTTCTCGGCCGTGGACCTAAACGGCAGCGCCACCGTGCGCATGCCGTGCTTCTCGACCACGGCGGCGATCTCGCGCTCGCCCGCCGATTCGGTGTTGTAGATGAAGGCGTGGTCGAAGCGCTCGCAGATGGTCGCGCTCGCCAGCGTCTTCAGGTCCTTGAAGTCGATCACCATGTCCTTCGTCTCGGTCGGCTCCGCCACCGCGATGTCAACGCGATAGGTGTGCCCGTGCAGGTTCTTGCATAGCCCCGCATGATTCGTGAGAATGTGCGCGGCGTCGAACTTGACCGTCTTGGTTACCGTTGTCATCGTCAAGGCCTCCTTCACCTGAAACCCAGCAGCTTGTGCAGCTGCACCGAAAGCGACCAGCCGTCCAGCTGCGCCAGCACCGCCTTCGCCGTCGCGAAATCAATCTGCCCGCCCCGGTCGCACGGCGAGACGTAATAGTCGGTGGCCGCAATGCGCGAACGCACCGAACGGCAGAAATCCACCGCCGCCTCCGACGAGGCGACGACCCGCACCTCATCGGCCGCCGTCAGCTTCACGGATTCCGGAAACTCCGCCTTCGGCGAACAGGCGACATAGTCGACAAACGCCAGCCAGTCGGCCGCGCTGGTGCCATTGGTCTCGACGGCAATCCAATACCCACGCTGCTTGAGCGCGCTTACCAGCTCCGGCATGCCCGGCTGCAGCGTCGGTTCGCCGCCGGTCAGGATCACGCTCTTCGCCCGATGCTGCGCCAGTTCGGCCACCAGCTCCGCCAGGCCGAGCTCGAAGCGCGAAGTGACGTCGGTGTCGCACCAGGGGCACTTGAGGTTGCAGCCGGCGAAGCGCACGAAGACGCAAGGCCGCCCCGAATTGCGCCCCTCGCCCTGCAGGGACTCGAAAATCTCCACCAGCGGATATTTCAAGGCCTTCACCGCTTCAAGGTCATTTCGGCGACAGCCGACCGGAGGCCGGCCACCGCCCCGCACTTTTCCACCCGCGCCGTGCAGGCGCGCACCCGCGCGTTGCGCATCGCGCATTCGGCGGCGAGATAGGCCGCGCGTTCGATCATCCGGCACTCCGCCGCCACCAGCGCCCGCCGCACCCGCTCGCCCAGCTCGGCGTAATCGACGGTATCGGCCAGCGAATCGGTCCGGGCGGCATCGTCCGGCAGCTCCAGCTTCAGGTCCACCGTCAGCCGCTGTAGGCGGTGACGCTCGTCGGGACGCTCCCCGATGACGCAGTCGATTTCCAGGCCGTTCAGTTCCAGCGTCATATTCCGAGCATGATGGCCTTGGCCGCCTTGAGCGCCCGGCCGCGATGGGAAATGGCGTTCTTGGCCGCCGGCGACAATTCCGCAAAGCTCTGTTCGTAGCCGTCGGGACGGAAAAGCGGATCATAGCCGAAACCGCCCGCTCCGGCCGGCGCCGCCAGAATCGTTCCGGGGCAATGCCCTTCAACCGTCCGCTCCCGGCCGTCGGGATCGATGAGGGCGATTGCGCAGGTAAACTGCGCCCGACGATCCGCCTGCGCGGCGAGGTTCTTCAAGAGCAGGGCGTTGTTGAGCTCGGTGCGCGTCGGCGCCGCCTGCCCCGGCAGCAGCGACTCCGGCTCGATGCCTTCCGAATAACGCGCACTGCGCACGCCCGGCGCCCCGCCCAGCGCCCGCACCTCCAGCCCGGAATCGTCCGCGAGAATCCAGGTCCCCGGATGCTTCGGCTTCAGCGCCCGCGCCTTCAGGAGCGCATTGCCGCGAAAGGTCGGCTCCGTCTCCTCGGCCGCCGAGTCCTCGGCCACGATCTCCCAGCCCGGAAGCATCTCGCCGATTTCCCGAACCTTGTTCAGATTATGCGTAGCGACGATCAGGCGCATCCCCTTTCCTCCTCAGGCCTTCTCGATCCGGATGACGAGCGGATGGCCATTGAGCGTCACCGCCCCTTCGCCGACCGGCGCGTCGACGACCGCGAAGTCCGTGGTCAGCGTCTCGTTCTTCACATAGTCAAGATGCTGCTCCAGCGCCGCCTTCATTTCCACATCGGTCGTCACCGCGACCCGGATGCGCTGCGTGACCTCGAAATCCGCCTCCTTGCGCAGCGACTGCACGTGCGAGACGAACTCGCGGGCATTGCCCTCGGCGACCAGCGCCGGCGTGAGCTCCGTCTCCAGCCCGACCACGACGGCGCCTTCCGAAGCGACCACCAGCCCGGCCTTCGGCTTGCGGGTGACGAGGACGTCGCCGGCGTCGATGCTGATCCCGTCAAGGTCCAGATGCAGCGCCGTAGTGGAAGTCGAGGAAGGCAGCGCGGCGATGGCCGCGGCGACCGCCTTCATCTTAGGTCCGCACTTCTTGCCGAGCGTCTTGAAATTCGCCTTGAAGGTGACCTCGCAGAGCTCGGTCTCGTCGGCGACGAGAGAAACCGACTTGACATTGAGTTCGTCAACGATAAGCGCGTTGAGTTCGTCAATGCTAGAACCGCTAGACGCGCTAGCGAGACTAGAAACGCCGGCAATCCGAATCTGGCTCAACGGCTGCCTCACCTTGAGGTCATTGTCGGCCCGCAGACGACGGCCCAGTTCGACGACGGTCTGAATCTCCGCCATCGCCTTCTCGAGCGCGAGGTCGCACGCGGCGTCGTTCGCCGTCGGGAAGTCGCAGAGGTGCACCGATTCGGGATCGCTCTCGCCCTTGAGGTTCGAGTAGATCTCCTCGGCGATGAACGGCGTGAACGGCGCCGCGACCTTGGCGAGCTGCACCAGTACGTAGCGGAGCGTCCGGTAGGCGCAGAGCTTGTCGCCGTCGTTCGTCGACTTCCAGAAGCGGCGGCGGCTGCGGCGGATGTACCAGTTGGTGAGGTCCTCGATGAACTTCACGAACGGCCGAACCGACTTCTGCAGGTCGTAGGCGTCCATCGCCGCGGTGACGTCGTGAATCAGCGTCTCCATCGAAGAGACGATCCAGCGGTCCAGGACGTTGTCCGACTCGGGATAGGCCACTTCCGCGTCGTGGAAGCCGTCCACATTGGCGTAGGTGACAAAGAACGAATAGGCGTTCCACCACGGAATCAGCAAGTCGCGCATCAGCTGCTTGACACCGTTCTCGGAGAACTTGAGCGACTCGGCCTTCACCACCGGCGAATAGATCATGTAGAGCCGGATGGCGTCGGCGCCATAGGTGTCCAGCATGAGATTCGGGTCGGGATAGTTCTTCAGCCGCTTGGACATCTTCTTGCCGTCCTCGGCCAGCACCAGCCCGTTGACGATCACGTTCTTGTAGGGCGACTGGTCGAAGAGACAGGTGCCGAGCACCATCAGCGTATAGAACCAGCCGCGCGTCTGGTCGAGGCCTTCGGCGATGAAGTCCGCCGGGAAGTAGTCCTTGAAGCTGTCGAAGTCGGCCTGACCGTCTTTCCCGCCCATGTAATGCTGCTGCGCGTAGGGCATCGAGCCGGACTCGAACCAGCAGTCGAGCACTTCCGGCGTGCGGTGATAGGTCTTGCCGTCCCGGCGGATGACGATCTTGTCGACAAAGTGCTTGTGGAGGTCCGTCACCTTTTCGCCCGAAAGCTCCTCCAGCTCCTTGATCGAGCCGACGCAGATCATGTCGGAGGGGTCGTCGTCATTGACCCACACCGGGATGCAGCTGCCCCAGAAGCGGTTGCGGGAGATGTTCCAGTCGCGCGCCTCCTCCAGCCAGTTGCCGAAACGCTTCTCGCCGACATAGTCCGGCGTCCAGTGGACCTTCGCGTTGTTCTTCGTCAGCCGCTCGTGGAGATCCTCGACTCTCACATACCAGGCGTCGATCGCGCGGTAGATGAGCGGCGTGTCGGTGCGGTCGCAGAACGGATAGGAGTGGGTGATGGTCGCCTGATGCACGAGCTTGCCCTCGGCCTTGAGCCGCTTGATGATGTCCTTGTCGCAGTCCTTGCAGAAGCGGCCCTGATACTCGGGAACCTCGGCCGTAAACGCGCAGCTCGCGTCCAGCGGGTCGACGATCGCCTTCATCCCGGCTTCCTGGCAGACGCGGAAGTCGTCTTCGCCGTAGGCCGGCGCGATATGGACGATGCCGACGCCGTCATCGGTCGTCACATAGTCGTCGTTGAGGACGCGGAACGCGCCTTCGGCCCGCTTGTCGGCGAAATACGGGAAAATCGGCTCGTAGCTCGTGCCCTTCAGCTCCGAGCCCTTGAACTCGGCGACCAGTTCGTACTGCTCGGGCTGCTTGAAGATTGCCGCGAGCCGCGCCTTGGCCATGAGGTAGACCGGACGGGCCTCGTCGGTCAGGTCGCGCACGGCCACATAGTCGATCGACGCGCCGGCGCACATCATCAAGTTTTCCGGCAGCGTCCACGGCGTAGTCGTCCAGATCAGGAGATAGACGGTGGTTCCGGCGTCCTTCAGCGCCTGGAGCCGGGCAAGCTGCGATTTGCCGGGGGCCAGCTGGTCGGCGGGGAAGTCGACGACCGGCGTCCGGACCGTCACCGTCGGATCCTGCACGTCCTTGTAGTTGCTGCCGGCCTCGAAGTTGGAAAGCGGCGTCGACAGCTTCCAGCTGTAGGGCATGATGCGGTGGGACTTGTAGACGCGCCCTTGGTTCCACAGCTGCTTGAAGACCCACCAGATGGTCTCCATGAACTCCGGCTGCATCGTCTTGTAGTCGTGGTCGAAGTCGACCCAACGGCCCATGCGAGTCACGGTCTTGCGCCATTCGGAGACATACTTGAGCACCATCGAGCGGCACTGCTCGTTAAACTTGTCGATTCCGAGCGCCTTGATCTCGGGCGCCCCGGCGACGCCGAGCGCGTCCTGGGCCAGCGCCTCAATCGGCAGCCCGTGGGTATCCCAGCCGAAGCGCCGCTCGACATACTTGCCGCGCATCGTCTGATAGCGGGGAACGATGTCCTTGATGGTGCCGGCGAGCAAATGGCCGTAATGGGGCAAACCGGTGGCAAAGGGCGGCCCGTCATAGAACTTGTAGCGCTCCTTGCCTTCGTTCTTCTTCAACGACTTCTCAAAGGTCTTGCGCGCCTCCCAGACCTTGAGGATTTCCTCCTCCAGTTTCGGGAATTGAACCTTATTGGACACCGGTTTGAACATAATCCTTCGCCTTTCGAAAATATTTGATATATTATACCAAAAAACGGCGATTTTGTGATATACTACTCGCCACTTGACGCCGGGGTGGCACAGTGGTTGACTGCGCCTGATTTGTAATCAGGATCCGCAAGGACGCGTCGGTTCGAATCCGACCCTCGGCTTATTCCCCAGGTTTTACAGAGCCGACGGTCGTTGCCGAAAAAGGTCCGTCGCCGTAAAAATGAGCTTGATCGCGGCGTCGGCCGTAAGCCAGATTAAAAACGCCGTCAGCGAAGTGACATTGTGCTCGCGCAGGAATTCCGCCCAGGCCGGCGGCAGCCACGCCGTGAAATAGCCGTAGCCCGTAACCAGCATCATCACCGCCGCCATCAGCAAATTGACCGGCACCCACCACTTGAGAAAGCCGAAGCGCGAGGCGGAAATCTCCGTAGTGGCGTGAAACGTATAGACCGAACTCATCGCCGCAATCGCAATCAGCCAGGGAATGGCCCAGCTATAGGCGGCATATTGCTCGGCGCTCGGCAACAGCGACAGCAAATCCCGGCCAAAAAGCGCAAAGAAGCCCGCCAGAAGCCCGCTGAAGACCGCCATCGCCAGCGAACACTTGAGCACCATCGGCCGCGTGGACTTGCCCGCCCCGGCCATTTCCGCCGTGTAGGGGAACATGGTGATGTAAAGCGTCATCGACAGGAAGTTGGCAATTTCCGAAAAGCGCGAAGTCATGTAATAGGCGGCCGACTCCACCTCCGGGAGCCGCTGGCGCAGAATCGTCATCTGCACCATTCCGACCAGCATGCCGGCAAAATTGTAGGCCGCAATGAACATAAAGAGCGCGGCAAACCGTCGGAAGACCGCCTTCGTCCAATAGGGCTCCGCCGGCAAGCGCAGTTCCTTCCGCAACCCGAAAAGCGAAGCGAGAATCGTAAAGGCGGGCGTCACCGCCTGCCCGACGAAATAGCCGGACAGCGCCCGAAACGGCATCGCCACCAGCATCGCGACCAATCGAAGCGGCGCGCCGACAACGCTGATGATCGCCAGCATGTTGAAGCGCTTCAATGCCTGCAAGGCGTTCGAATAGACCGGCGAAACGCAGCCGACGAAGGCCGAGGCCAGGATCAGAAAGCCGAGCGACCCTTCGACGATGCGGATCCGGTGCAGGAAAAGCGGCAAGACCAGCCGAGAAGCGACGATCGCCAGCACTAGGAAAATCGCAACCGCCACGAAGACTCCGCGCATGAGCGTCTTCAGCTGCCCGTAGCGTCCCTCGGCGGCAAGCGCATTGACCTCCTTCATGAAGGTCGTGGCGAAGATGTAGGCCGGCAGCGCCAGTAGCGAGGCGAAGGTCGTCAGCGGCATCACCGCGCCGAGCTCCGAAGCGTCCACATACTTCGGCACCAGGTAAAGCCCGATGAAGACATGGATGGCGTCGGCCGTGCGCGCCGCCAGAAAGAGCAGCAGCGAATAGAACCAGAAGTCCCCGAGCTTTTCCCGTAATCTGGCGACAATCGGCATAGGGAACTTCGAACCGGCGACTTAGAACCTAAGCGCCGTGCCGTCCTTGGTCAGCTTCGCCCGCAGCCGCGGCCGCGTCTTGCCCGCCAGCACCAGATCCGCCAGCGGGTCCTCGAGATAATCCTGCACCGTGCGCCGCAACGGCCGCGCCCCGAGGGCGCTGTCATAGCCCTTCTCGATCAAAAACTCCTCGGCCTTGCGGTCCAGCGAAAGCGTGATATGCAGATCTTTGAGTCGCGCCTCAAACTTCGCCAGCTCCAGCTTGAGAATCACGCCCAGATCCGCCTTCTCCAGCTTGCGGAAGACGACCGTCTCGTCGAAGCGGTTCAGAAGCTCAGGCCGAAACGCCCGCTTCGCCTCCGACAGCAGCTTCTCCTTCAGGAGCTCGTAACTCGTCTCGGTCGTATCCTTGGTGAAGCCGAGCGAATGCCCCTCGCGCGCAAAGTCAAAGCCGAGATTGGCCGTACAGATGATGATGGTGTTGCGGAAGTCGATGATCCGCCCCTGGCCGTCGGTAAGCCGCCCTTCGTCAAGAATCTGCAGGAGCATGTTGCAGACATCGCCGTTGGCTTTCTCGAACTCGTCGAAGAGCACCACCGAATACGGCCGCCGCCGCACCTTTTCGGTCAGCTGCCCGCCCTCGTCATAGCCCACGTATCCGGGCGGCGCGCCCACCAGTCGCGACGACGAATACTTCTCCTGAAATTCGGACATGTCGAGCGTGATCAGCGCCTTATCGTCGCCATAGACCTTCTCGGCCAGCATCTTCGCGAGATAGGTCTTGCCCACGCCCGTCGGCCCCAGGAAGAGGAACGACCCGATCGGCCGCTTGGGATCGGCGGTAAACGCCCGGCTGCGCCGCAGCGCCCGCGCGATCGCCGCCACCGCCGGCGCCTGGCCGATCACCACCTCCCCGAGCGCCTTTTCCATCCCCAGCAGCTTCTCGGCCGTCGTGGCGTTCATCTTCTCGACCGGCACGCCGCTCATGGTCGAGACCGTCTCGGCGATGTCGTCCTCGGTGACCTCCAGCGTCTCCTCGGCATGCGTCGCCTTCCACTGCTGAAGCTCGTGCTGGAATTGCGCCGCCACCGCCTTCAGCTCGGAGCGCAGTTTCGCCGCCGCGTCAAAGTCCCCGCGCGCCACGACTGCATCCTTCTGGCCGCGCAGACTGTCGATCTGCTCTTGCATGGACGTCAGCCGCTTCGGCCGGGCGCTGGCGCCGGCCCGAAGCCGGGCGCCGGTCTCGTCCAGCGCGTCAATCGCCTTGTCCGGCAGCTGCCGCGCCGGCAGATAGCGGGCCGTCAGCTCAACCGCCGCGCGAATTGCCGCCGGCGAATACTTGACCGAATGGAAATCGCTGTAGCGCGGCGCAATGCCCGCCAGAATCTCCTGTGCGTCCGCTATCGTCGGCTCGTCGACCGTCACCGGCTGGAAACGCCGCTCCAGCGCCGCGTCCTTTTCGATGGACTTGTGATATTCCTTCAGCGTGGTCGCGCCCACGCACTGCAACTCGCCGCGGGCCAGCGCCGGCTTCAGGATGTTCGCCGCGTCCATGGCGCCCTCGGCGCCGCCGGCTCCGACCATGGTGTGGATCTCGTCCAAGAAGAGAATGACATTGCCGGAGCGGGCGGTCTCGTCCACCAGCCGCTTGAGCCGCTCCTCGAACTGGCCGCGATACTGCGTGCCGGCCACCAGCCGCGCCATGTCGATCGCCACCACCCGCTTGTCCTGCATCTTCTCCGGCACTTCGCCGCGGTGGATCGCCTGCGCCAGCCCCTCCACGACCGCCGTCTTGCCGACGCCGGCCTCGCCGATCAGCACGGCGTTGTTCTTGGTGCGCCGCGACAGGATCTGCACGATGCGGCGCAGTTCCCTGACGCGGCCGATCACCGGATCGAGCTTCCCCTGCCGCGCCATGTCCGTGAGGTCGCGGCCAAACGTATTCAAAGTCGGCGTCTTCTGCGCCTTGCCGTTCGCGCCTGGCTTCACGGCAGCGCCCTCGCCCGCCGCCTCGCCTTCGCCGGCCGACTCTTCGCCCGCCGCCGACTTCGCGGCACCGCCCTGCGTGCCGGCGGCAATAAACTTGTCGACGGTGACGCCGGCGTTGTAAAGGAGCTGCGCCGCCGCATTCTCGCCCTCGCGCAACATCGCCAGCACCAGATGCACCGTTCCGACCGGCTTGCCCGGCCCCGCCTCGATGCCGGCAATGTCCAGGATCTTCCGCGTGCGGGCGGTCAGCGGCAACTGGCCGCGCTGCATCACGCTGGCCCCCTCGACCGCAATCATCGTCCGCAACGATTCGGTGAGCTCGTCGGGCGAAAGCCCCAGCGCCTGCAGCCGCCGCACGGCCTGACAGTCGGTAATCGCCAGCAGCGACAGGAGAATGTGTTCCGCCCCGATATGGTCGTGCCCCAGCTGCTGAGCGCAGCTGGAAGCCGCATTGAGCGCATCCACCGCATGCTTGGAAAACATAAGACTCACAGAAACTTCTCCTCTGCTCTTTCGTTCAACATCACGTCTTCGAACCGACGGTTGAACTCATCCGCCCGCTCCGCATCCACCCGGTCACGCTCCGGCTGCTCCATCCGGTCCTCGCTGCTGCCGAGGTCGATCTCCAGCTGCATCCGCGCAATCTCGTCATATTCAATACCGTCCAGCATCTTCTCCGCCGCCGCCAGCCGCAGCGGCGAGAGGAGGTCGAAGAGCTCGCCCGGCGAAAGCAGCCGGCAGTTCTTGAGTATCGCCAGCGCCCGGCACAGCGAATCCCCGAACACCCGCGGCATTTCCTCGAAGAGCCGCACCCGTGCGTTGCGCTCCTCGCGCAGCAGGTCCTCGATCACGCGCCGGGCTTGCTCGGAAGTGCCGGCATACTTGAGCGCATAGACATGCCCGGTCTCGTTGACCCCGTCGGCGACGATGCCGGTCAGTTCCATCTGGAGCGCATGCAGCGCCCGCTTGACGGCCTCCAGCTCGCCGATGAGATGCAGGCCTTCGAGATGCAGATGCTGACCGATGCGAAAGGCCGCGTCGACCCGCGACAGCGGAAAGTCGTGATACTTCGTCTCCGGCGGCGGCGCTTCCGTCTCGGCCGCCTTCTCCAGCCCGGACACCATGTCCTGAAACGCATCGACGATCGCACCGAGGAACGGCGGCGGCTCTTCGCCGTCGCCCCCGACCTGGGTAATCGACATCGACATTCCCGGCGGCAGCCCCTTGAGCTTGCGGGTGCGCTGGCTCTGCTTCTGCCGCCGCTGCCGCTCGGCCTTCGCGCAGGCGTTGCAGACGTAAAGCTCGTCTTCGACGCCGTCCCGCTCCAGGACGATCGCCGTCTGGGCATCGGTCTTATGGCACAGTTCGCACTTCATCGCCTAGCCGAGATTGCCGATGACCGCCTTGATGCGGCGGACGCCGGCGGAGGACGACTCCTCCTTCTTGATCTTGAAGGAACCGAGCTCCTTCGTGTTCGCGACATGCGGCCCGCAGCAGATTTCCTTCGAGATGTCGCCGATCGTGTAGAGCGAAACCTGATCGCCGTACTTGGCGCCGAAAAGCGCCATCGCGCCCTCCGCCTTCGCCTCCTCGACCGTGGTCATCTTCTTCGTGACCTCGATGCCCGCCAGAATCCACTCGTTCACCAGCTTCTCGACGGCGGCCTTCTGCTCCTCGGTCAGCTTCTCCGGCCAGGAGAAGCCGAACCGCAGGCGCTCGGCCGTGATGTTCGAGCCCTTCTGGTTGGCCGTCGGCCCGAGCACCTGATGGAGCGCCGCGTGCAGGAGATGCGTCGCCGTATGCATGCGGGTGACCACTGCGGAATTGTCCTGCAAGCCCGCCTTGAACGAACCGGCGGAAGTCGTACGCGAAAGCTCCTGATGCTTGCGGTTCGCCGCCTCGAAGCCCGCCCGGTCGACCGTCAGCGCATCTTTCTTCGCCATCTCGCAAGTCATCTCGAACGGAAAGCCGAAGGTGTCGTAGAGCTTGAACGCAGTCTTGCCGCTGATCTCGGACTGCCCGTGGGCCTTCAGCTGCTCGGCGACCTTCTGATACATCGCCTCGCCCTTGTCCAGCGTCGCGGTGAAGCGCTTTTCCTCCGCCTCCAGGTCGAGCTTGCAGGTTTCGAGATTGACCTTAAGCTCAGGATAGACATGATTGTACTTCTCGCAGATGACTTCCGCGAGCTTCACCGTGAAGCCCGGCGAGATGCCGAGCATGCGGGCGAAGCGGACCGCGCGGCGGATGGGCCGCCGAAGGACGTAGTTGGCGCCGACATTGCCCGGCTTCACGCCGCCCTTCGGGTCGCAGAGGATGAAAGTGGCCGTGCGCATGTGGTCGGCGATCACGCGGCGTGCCTTCAGGACCTCCGCCGGATCCATGCCCGCCGGGACCTTCGCCAAATCGTCGATCGCCTTCATGATCGGCGCGAAGATCTCGGTGTCGTAGACGGTCGGCGCGCCGCTCATCATGCAGATGGTGCGCTCGACGCCCATGCCGGTGTCGACATTGTGGCGCCCGAGCGGCACGAACTTGCCTTCCTCGTTCTTGTTATACTGCATGAACACGTCGTTCCAAATCTCGATGTATTTGCCGCAGTGGCAGCCGGGGCGGCAGTCGGGACCGCATTTCTCCTTGCCGGTGTCGATGAACATCTCGGTGTCGGGGCCGCACGGGCCGGTCGTGCCGGCCGGGCCCCACCAGTTGTCCTCGCGCGGCAGGCGGAAGATGCGCTCGTCGGGAATCCCGAGCGACTTCCAGATCGCCACCGCCTCCTCGTCAGCCGGAATGTAGCCGTCTTCGCCCGCCTGGCCTTCGCCGCGGAAGACGGTCACGTTAAGCTGCTCCGGCTTGAAACCGAGCTTCGTCGTCAGAAACTCGAAGGACCAGCTGATCGCCTCGCGCTTGAAGTAGTCGTTGAGCGACCAGTTGCCGAGCATCTCGAAGAAAGTGAGGTGCGCCGCGTCACCGACTTCGTCAATGTCGCCGGTCCGGACGCACTTCTGCACGTCGGTAAGCCGCGTGCCCGCCGGATGCTCCATCGCCCCCATCAGATACGGCACCAGCGGATGCATGCCGGCGGTCGTGAAGAGGACCGTAGGATCGTTCTCGGGAATTACCGAAGCGCCGGGAATGATCTTATGGCCCTTCGATTCAAAGAACTTCAGATACAAATCGCGAAGCTCGTCAGCGGTAAGGTTGTTCATATTCTGCCCTCTTTCAAGAAAATATCTAAATATTATAGCATATTTCGCCCGCAGGTGATTATAGCGTGGCGACCATCGGCCGTCGCAGGGTGCAATTGCGAACTGTTGAACCTCCAGCCCATGTCCGCACCCCAATAGCGGACGCGCCGCCAGCGGCCTTCAAGGCGCTTCGCTTGCGTTTGCCAACCGCGCGGCCGAATTCTTCCTTCTCGGTTTTGCAGTGCAATGTCGGCTGCGGGCCTACGGCTGAGGGCGGCGGCCCGACGAGCTCGCCCGAACCGTCGCTACGGGAGTCGTAACCACCGCCTCGCTGAAGTCAACCGGACATAACGAGACATTCCCCTCTTCGAAACTCATTTCAACAAGCGAGACCACCGAGGCGGTGGACGATCCCTGCGCTCCTCTCGTGCGCCTGTCATATCCCCCGAGGCCGCAGGCCGAGCTGCGAAGCAGTCGCTATGAGGGGTGCTCCGCCGCCATCAGCCTAACTGCTCCGCCTCGATAAGGCATAGAGAATAGCGCCTTAGCGAAAAGCGACTAACGACGGCCGACGACCGACTGGCGACAACCGCTGGCGATTGAATAGCGAAGCGCTAAAATCGCGCAACGGGGCGCTGAAAACTAAAATGAGAATTAGTTGCGGAAATTCTTGGCGGGACGAGGGCGCAGCGCTGGGTGGCTGGTAAACGACTGCAATCATGGAAATGGCTAAGCGGCAGTGGGCGTGAGATTGGGTTGACTTAAGCCGGCTAGGCTCTAAGGGGTGGGTGATTGCGAATGAAACGAGCGCTAGAGCGCAAAAAATCAGCGCCGCGGGCCACTAAGAAGAAGCGGCGACCAACGAATTTATCCACGGATTTCACGGATTTTACGGATTGAATCTTATCCGTGTTAATCCGTGTTAATCCGTGGACGACACAAAAATCGACGGACGCGCCCTACAATTACGGCTCCAGCGGCACCTGGGCGCGGAGCGGAGGGCCTGCCGCTTGACTGAGGAAGGCGGGGCTGGGCGGCGATGGCGAGCGAAGCGAAGCGGACGGCGACGGTTCGGCGATTTCGCCGCGAAGGTAGGTGCGAGGTGGGCGAAGCTGTATTCAGCGAGGCCGCATCGCGCCTGCATTCGCGGATGAAAGCGCCGGGAGGAGCCGGACGATGAGCGGCAGCGAGACTCGACGGCCGGCCCCGACGACGAACTCGACCAGAGTTGCAAGCGCGACCGATTTGGCGAAACAAGGCCGGCGAGCAAACAAGAACGAGGCCGCCGCGCAAAGACCGACCCCGAACGCGTATATGTATACGCGGAGCGGGTCGAGGCTTTCAGCGGCGGCCCGTTATTGGCAGCGAGTCCGGCACACCGCTAGCGCCCGCTTCGCGGCTCGGGCTACGCCCTCGGGTGATATTCGGCAAATCGGTCGCACGCTGGAAAGCAAAACCATACCAAGCCACTCAAAGCCCCTTCAAAGCGCGAAGCCTCAATCAAAAAAATCAATCGCGGGCCGCTACGATGCCAGAACCGAGCAATTCACCCACTAATTAAAATCACACCCACCGCAGGTTTCAGGTTGCGCTTTGCAGGATCTTGACAACATCCGCTTCGGTGAGGGGCAGGAAGTTGCCGAGCCGGTTGGCCCCGAGCCGCAGATTCGCCGCCAGTTCGGGAATGTCCGCCGCCGCAATGCCCAGTTCCTTCAGCGTCGTCGGCATCCCCAGCGCCTTGATCCAGCCCCGGTAACGCGCAATGCCCGCCGCCGCCCGCTCGGCTGCCGCGCCGTCCGGCGGCACGCCCCAGACCCGCTCCGCCCACCGCGCGACCCGGGCGAGGTTCGCGCCCTGGACATAATCGAGCCACGCCGGCATCACCACCGCCAGCCCCGCGCCATGCGCCACGTCGTATTTAGCCGACAGCTCGTGCTCGATGCCGTGGCTCGCCCAGTCCTGAACCCGACCAACTCCGCAGACGTCATTGTGCGCCAGCGTCCCAGCCCACATCAGATCGGAACGCGCCGCATAATCCGTCGGATTCGCCACCGCCTTGAGCCCCGCGGCGGCGATCGCGCGCATCAGCCCCTCGCACAGCTCGTCGCTGACCATCACGTCCTCGGTCGGCGTGAAATAGCGCTCGACGACATGCGCGAACATGTCCACGGCGCCGCACGCGACCTGATAGACCGGCAGCGCATAGGTGAACTCGGGGTTCATGATCGAAAAGCGCGGCCGCAGGCACTCGCCGCGGCAACTGAGCTTGCGACCGGTCTCCTCCATCGTGATGACGCTGTTGCCCGAGCCCTCGCTGCCGGCCGCCGCAATCGTCAGCACCGTGCCGATCGGCAGCGCCCGCTCGATCTTCGGCAGCGCCTTCGCCTCCTTGCCGACATAGCGGTCGGCGAAGTCGCCCGCGTAAACCGTGCCGAAGGCAATCGCCTTCGCGGAGTCAATGACGCTGCCGCCGCCGACCGCCAGCACGAAGTCAACCTGCTCGCGCCGGCAAAGCGCAATACCCTCGCGGACCAGCCCGCTGCGCGGATTCGGCCGCACGCCGCCCAGCGGCACATAGGCGACGCCCGCCGCGTCCAGCGCCGCCGTCACCCGGTCGTAGACGCCGTTGCACTTCACGCTGCCGCCACCGAAATGCAGCAGCACCCTGGTGCCGCCGTTCGCCTTGACCAACTCCCCCAGCCGCTGCTCGGCACCCCTGCCGAACACAAAGCGCGTCGGCGAATAGAACTCGAAATTATTCATGACCGATTCTCCTCATTGACAGTTAGACTTTCGCTCCTCAGTTTTCACGCCAGTTCCACGCGATGGCGCCGGCCGTAAATCCAGAACCCGCCGAACATCGCTCCGACGACTGCGGCCCCCGTCCCGAACCACCACGGACTGCCGCTCACGAAAACCGCATGATACATCGTCGCCACCGACCAGCCGAGCACCGTCAGGTAGGCGACGAAGATCGCGCCGTAGCACTTGCCGATCTCCTTGAAGACGACCGCCGTCGCCCCGACGCAAGGCACATAAAGCAGGATGAAAAGGAGAAACGCGAACGCCTGATGAAAGCCCTTCGAGAAATGCCGCCTCAGCTCGGCGCGTTCCGCCAGTTCCGTCCGCTTCGCCTCCGCATACTCTTCGCCATGACCGCCGCCCGCGGTCTCGGACTGCCCGTAGGCAGCCGACTGCGAATAAAGCCCGTTCAAGGTGCCGATCACCGACTCCTTGGCGAAAAGCCCGGTGAAGATCGCGACCGAGGCCTCCCAATTGTCCCTTTCCACGCCAATCGGCTCAAACACGGGCGTGCAGGCGCTGCCGACGACGGAAAGCAGCGTCTCGGACGAGACCTCGTCGTTCACCCGCGCCCGGCCGTGGATGTCAAAGCTGTTCAGGAGTCCCAGCACCAGCATCATCGGCACAATGAACTTGCCGGCCCGCCAGAGGAAACCGACGAGATTCTCGAAGGCGTGCCGCAGGAAGTGCCGCGGCCGCGGCAAGTGGTACGGCGGCAGTTCCATGATGAAATGCGCCGGCGTGCCGCGAAACAGCGTTCGCTTGAGCACGAGCCCGACCAGCGTCCCCAGGACGATGCCGACCAGATAAAGCGCCAGCATCAGCTTCCACGGCGCCGCCGGCGAAAACGCGACCGCAAACGCCGCATAGACCGGCAGCTTCGCGCCGCAGCTCATGAACGGAATCATGAAGACCGTCAGCAGCCGGTCCCGCTTCGATTCCAGCATGCGGGTGGCGAGAATCGCCGGCACCGTGCAGCCAAAGCCCACCAGCAGCGGCACGAAGGACTTGCCGGGCAGCCCGAGCGCGCGCATGAACCGGTCAGCCAGGAACGCCGCCCGCGCGATGTAGCCGGAGTCTTCGAGAATCGCCAGCGCCAGGAACATGGTGAAGATCACCGGAATGAACGAAAACAGGATGTTGAACGCGCCGCCCACGGCACCGATCACGGCGACCAGCCAGTCGGGCGCGCCCAGCGGCCCCGTCGCCAGGAGGCTCGGCGCACGTTGGAAAACCAGCGAACCGAGTTCGTGAAAGCATTCCGTCGGCGCCCCGCTCATCGCACTCACGAGCCCGAACACGCCGGCCATGACCGCGAAAAAGATCGGCAGCCCGAGGAACCGGTTCAGCACGAACCGGTCGATGAGCTCGGAAAAGTACAGCTTCGACTTCCGGACCTGCACGACGTCGCGCACCAGCCCCGTGATGATGCCGTACCGCGCCTCGGCCAGTTCGATGTCCGGCGGATCCGCGAGCACCTTCGTCACGCGCGCAATCGCCCCTTCGATCACCTCCGGCGCCATGTCATGGTAGTCGATCAGCGCCTTGGTTACGAACGGTTCCCCTTCGAGCGCCCGAATCGCCACCCAGCGCGGCGAAACCTTCAGCGCCTCGGCCGTCTTGATCGTGCAGGAGGAAAGCAGGTCGAGCTCCTGCTCCAGCTCGTTGCCGTAATCCAGCTTCAGCGTCGGCACCGGCGGGCGCGAGGAAAGCTCCGCGACCACGTCCGCCAGCACCGACTGCAACTTGCGGACATCCAGCGGATGGTTGCCGTTCACTCCGACTACCGGCACGCCGAGGTGCTCGGACAAATGCTCCAGCGCAATGTCAATGCGCCGATGGCGCGCGATGTCCATCATCGACACCACCACGACCATCGGCACGCGCAGCTCGCACATCAGGAGCGTCAGGTAGAGATTGCGCTCCAAAGTCGTCGCATCGACGACATTGACATAAAGGTCGGCCTCGTGCGTCAGCACGTATTCCAGCGTCGCGCGCTCGTCTTCGCTCGTCGCCGTCAGCGAATATACGCCCGGGAGGTCGACGACCTTCACCGTCTGCGCTTCCTCGCCTTGAGCCCGCCCCCCGGACGGCAACGTCGCCAACCCCTCCTTCTTCTCAACGGTAACGCCCGGCCAGTTGCCGATATGCTGGTTCGCCCCGGTCAAGGCGTTGAAGATGGTCGTCTTCCCGCTGTTTGGATTGCCGATGAGGCCAATGGTCTTCACCGAACTTCCTCCGGTCGCAACTGGCGCACCTTGATGACGCCGACTTCATCGCGGCGCAAGGACAGATGATAGCCGCGGACGGCGATTTCAAAGGGATCGCCGAGCGGCGCGACGTTGATGATCTTAAGCTGCGTTCCGTGCGTAAGCCCCAGCGCCAGCAACTTGGCCCGATACGCCGCATTGCCCAGCGTGTACCCAGTAATCTCAGCCAATTCGCCCGCCTTCAATTCCGCCAAAGTCATCTAAACCGCACCTTTCATCGTCAGTTCGCCACTAACGACAAAAAGTTTACCATATCTAACTTCTAACTGTCAAGCCCGAACCTAAGACCAGACGAAAAAAACCGCGGCAAAACTGCCGCGGCCTTTGGTTGCCGTAACCCTCCTTCGCCAAGGCTACGGAGGGTCATTGCTGGCGCCATTACTTCTTAAGCGCCGCCGAAACGTCGGCGAGGACCTGACGAAGGGCCTTCGGGACGCGCTTCGCCGTGGCAGAACGCTCCTTCGTGTCCTTCGAGGCCTTGGCGTCATACTCGTCATAGCTGGCGCCGACCGTCGCGATCTCCTTCTTCCAGCCCTCGACATCGACCTTCAGGATCTCCTCGAGGTCGGCCTTGACCACGTGGAACTTCGCCTTGAGGTCGTTGTTGGCGAGATCAATGTCCTTCGCGAACGGGATGTTGCCGATCGCCGTCTCGTTGGCCTTGACCTGGCCCTCGATGCGCTGGCAGATCCACTTGAGAACGCGGCTGTTGTCGCCGAAGCCCGGCCACATGAAACGGCCGTCCTCGCCCTTGCGGAACCAGTTCACGAAGTAGATCTTCGGAAGCTTGGTCGCGTCGGCCGAGGTGCGCTCCATCTCCAGCCAGTGCTGGAAGTAGTCCGCGACGTTGTAGCCGAAGAACGGCAGCATCGCCATCGGGTCGCGGCGGACCTGACCGATCTGGTCGGAGATGACCGCGGCCGTCACCTCGGAGCCCGCGGCGGAGCCCATGAACACGCCGTGCGTCCAGCTCTTCGCCTCGTTCACCAGCGGAATGGTGCTGGGACGGCGGCCGCCGAAGAGGATCGCGTCGATCGGCACTCCGGTCGGCTTCTTGTTGTAGAGGCCGTTGAAGCCCGCCTTGTCGAGGACGGGGCAGTTCTCCGCCGGGGCCGTGAAGCGGCTGTTCTTGTGCGCGGCGACGTAGCCGAGCTCCTTGATCTCCTTCTTCGTCATGCCCGGCTTCGGGCCCATGCGGTACGGATCGTCCGCGCAGACGTAGCAGGGATTGCCCTTCCAGTCGACGCCTTCCTTCGGGGCCTTGATGCCCATGTCCTCCCACCAGATGTCACCGTCGGGGGTGAGGACGACGTTCGTGAAGATCGTGCCCTTCTTGCAGCTCTTGAGCGCATTCGGGTTCGAGTCGTTCGAGGTGCCCGGCGCGACGCCGAAGAAGCCGTTCTCCGGGTTGATGGCGTAGAGGCGGCCGTCCTCGCCCGGCTTGAGCCACGCAATGTCGTCGCCGATCGTCTGGAGCTTCCAGCCCGGGAGCTTCGGGAGCATCATCGCAAGGTTGGTCTTGCCGCAGGCGGACGGGAACGCCGCCGTGACGTGGTACTGCTTCTTGTTCGGAGCCGTGAGCGTGAGGATGAGCATGTGCTCGGCCATCCAGCCCTGGTCCTTCGCGAGCTTCGACGCGATGCGGAGCGCGAAGCACTTCTTGCCGAGGAGGGCGTTCCCGCCGTAGCCCGA
>JAZLMR010000069.1:0-8168 GCA_045598785.1 Kiritimatiellia bacterium | reverse complement strand
CTGGGTTGCCCCATTCGGAAATCCGCGGATCAAAGCTCGTTGTCAGCTCCCCGCGGCTTATCGCAGACTTCTGCGTCCTTCGTCGCCTCCTGATGCCAAGGCATCCGTCGTGTGCCCGTATACGCTTAGCAAGAAAAATTTCCATTGTTCAGATTGTTCGGATTGTGTGATTGTTCGACTGCTGAATCGAACAACCCGAACAGTCGATCAATCGAACAATGCCTCTTGATCTCGTTATACGAGTTGTAATTCTCTTTAATTTCCAACTGCCAGTTTTCAAAGAACAACGTTCAGTCCCTTGCGGGCGAACAGATGGGTAGTATATCAAAAGTTTAGCGGCTTGTGCAAGGGGGTATTTTGGGAAATTTTTTCATCGACATCCGACGACCGAGCGAAAGCCGACTAACGACGACCGACATCCGACGACCGGGAGAACCGACGGTCGACGACCGACTAGCGACGCGCGTCGGCTCGCCCTTCCAGCGGCATCAAGGCGCGAAGCCGAAAAACCTGCCGCTTGGCTGAGGAAGGCGGGGGCGGGCGGCGATGTCGCGCGAAGCGCCAAGATCGCGCGAAGAAACTCAAGGCGATTTAAAAGTGCGAAACGCCAGCCAATCGCCACGGAAGTCGGGCGTCGGAAAGTCGTTAGTCGGCACCGCCACGGAAGTCGGGCGTCGCTAGTCGCTAGTCAGAACGTGTCCATAAAATATGGAAAAGAGGTCAGACCTGTTTTCCATATTTTATGGACAAAACACACCGACGGCGCGGCGCCACAAAAAACGAAACAGCCCGGGAAACGGGCTGCTTCGTTTTGCCGAGGCTCAAGCCACCGCCCGAGCCTCGCCCTGGCCACTAGCCTTACTTGACCAGCTGGAGCTTGAACACCGTGTCGGTGTCAGCCTTCGGGCCCCACTCCTCTTCGGCATCGATCGCGCTCTTGCCGAGCGTCTGAATCGTGCCGTTGAAGCCAGCGCCATCCGGCGTGCCCACCGTGACATTGCCCTCGGCATCGACCGTGATCGACGGAACCTTGAAGGCTTCCTTCGCCGTCGCGAGATCATCGGGCGAGCAGTTCAGGAGGAACGCATCCGCCGCCTCGTTGGCCGAAGTGCCGTCAGTGGCGAACTGAGCCGCATTCAGCAACGCAATCGTGCCCTTGCCCGTCGTGATCGCCCAGGAGACGGCCTTCTGGAGCTTGGTGCCCGCGCCCGTCTCCGTCGCCCACTCGGGATTGGTGATGCCGTACTGAGCGCCCGTCTCATCCTGACCAACCACCACGCCTCCCGGAGTGATCGGAATGATCACCGTCACAAAGGTCGCCGTCGCGCTCGCCTGAGTGAGATCGAAGGAAGCCGCCGAAGTGAACTTGTGGCCCGCCGCCGGCACCGCCCAGACCTTCATCGTGGTCGTCAGATCCGTATAGGCCTCGGAAGTCCAGGGCGAACCGCCGGTCTTGTCGAGCGTCTGCTCCGGACCGTCACCCACCTGGTACTTGATGTCGCCCGTGTCATCACTCCACGCGATGGTGAAGGTGAAGCCCGCCGACTCCCACTGCGCGTAGAGCACAATGTCCGCATCGCCCAGCGTAATCTCAGCACCAACCGCATAAGCGGTGCCCGAGCCATCCAACGCCGTATTCCAGCCCGCGAACTGCTTGCCCGCGAACTCGAAGGTGTTCGCCGCAGCCGCCACGCCAGTATCGTTCTTGTAGAAGTCAACCGAAGTCGGCGCCGTGCCCGTACCACCATTCGCGTCGTAGCTGAGCGTGTGCAGCGTCAGCTGAGCGATCTGATAGTAGCCGTCATAGTCGCCACCAGAAATCGGCTCCATGCCATAGCCACGAGTGATCGAGACATAGTCGCGAGTCGTATCGTCGATCGGGTTGTATTCAAACTCCGCCGTCGAATCAGTCGGGATAATGATGGAGTTGGCCTGGGTAGTATCAGCAGCAACACCTTCTTTATAACTCACCTGAATCGGAACACCCTTGATAATGCCGCCATTGATCGTAGCCGTGCCCGTCCCGCGAGTGTTGATAGCGAACTTGTGCTGCTTAGGTTCAGTTTCCGTCTCAGCCACCGCATTATCAATCCGGCCACCATTCATAATGAACTGAGCATAGTCACGCACCGAAACGCTCGAACTCGTAGCGGTGGGTACCGTCTTGCCACTTTCAATGAACACATCTTCATTGCCCAAGTTCTTAATCGTCAAGTCTTCCTCAATCGTCAGCTTCGCCCAAATCGCCGACGCCTCCTGAGTCGCCGCCGTCCCCCTGACCCGAACCAAGGTGCCAGTCGCTTGGATGCCATTAATGGACGCCCGACGAATGATCATGCCATTCTTGATAGTCACCTCACAGTTCCGAATGTCAAAGATATAATCATTAGTCTTAACATCTCCCACACTACCTACTTCAAAGCCACCCAAGTCAATGGTGAGGGACTTTTCAATGAGCAATGTCTGAGAGCCATTCACATTGAGGTTCTGGCACAGCGTGATCGTCTCGGTGCCGTCGCCCGTGGCCGCCGCATACGCCGCCGCGAAGGTTTCATACTTCTCGTCGCCGAGCTTAGCCGCCGCGAGAACTACGTCACCCGCATCCTGCGGAAGCCCAGAAACATTAATATTACCCGTGACACTCGGATAAACCGTTTCCTTCGTGCCCGTGATCATGTAATTACCAGTGCCATCAAAGACCACCCGAACCGCAGCGCCGTAAGGAATCGCCGGATAGGGCTCCGAGACCAACACATCATCGACAAAAACTTCCTTAACCCGCGCGTTCAACGTCGCCAGCGCCAGTGCATCAACCGTCAATGTGCTCGTCTGAACCTCGGCATCGGCGCCAAAGGACGCGACATAGCCGCTGCCCGCATAAGACGCGGTCGAGAGCGTGTTGTCGGCATTAACGACCGAATAGTTCATTTCGCTGCCGGCAATGTTGTAAGTAACCGTTTTGATGCCAGCCGTAGCGCTATTGGCAATCTTCACCGAAACCGAGACCGCCGCCAGCGAATCTGCCGTAGCGTGCTGGATCCAGGCATTCTTGGAAGTGTCGTTTTTATCCTGAGCCAACACGTAGTAGGAATAAGAACCATCGTCATTCACCAAAATGACGCCCGCCTTGGCGTTCGCATCGATCGTCGGCTCTTTGCCCTTATCAAAGGCATTGAACTCAATCACGGAAGTGAAGGTCACCGAGAGCGTGCCCTCGCCCAGCGTCTTCGCCGCATCCGCCGTGAAGGTAAGCGCCGCCGAATCATCGGTCTCGACTTCGAGCGCCGCCTTGTCGCTATTATAAGTGGCATAGTCGACGTTATCCCACTCGCCGCCCACGGCATCCGTAACCTCCGGCCACGCCGAAAGCGTGCCGCCACTCAACCAATTAGGCGCGTCTGCAAACGCAGAACATGCCAACGCGAACGCACAAGCGAACGCAGTCATTGTTTTTGTGTTCATTGTGTTTGTTTCCTTTGTTTGGGTTAGAAAATCACTCTTCAACATTGCGAATTATAGCATACACCCGAACGGGTGACAAGTGGATCTTGAAAAAATTTTGGCGCCTCTATCAGAGAGTAAGAACGCTAGTCGCAAAGTAAGAACGCAAGTCGCTATCGCGACACGCAATAGGAGGCCGTTTTCCGATCCGGCTGACAACGCCCGCGCCTTTAGCTACAATTTGGCATTGTAGTTGCCATACATGGGTGCGCGGGCTACGCCGGAATCGGAAAACGGCCCACTGCGTTCTTGCGTGTGGAGGCTTGGTCGAGTTTCGGGAAATGGCCAACTTGCGTTCTTGGAGGTGTGGCACGGGGGCGGGCGTCGCTAGTCGGCCCTTCGCGGAAGTCGGTCGACGGGCGACTCGCGTCTCGACTGTTCTGGCATCGCACGGGTGATATTCAACCTAAATTCAGTTGAATTTTGCCAGCGCACCGATATTTAAACACAGAGACACAGAGGCACAGAGGATTATGTAGATATGATGGTAAATCTGCGAACTGGGTTTTCACCCATTTGGTAAAATTGGAATTTTCTTGATGAAACGTCATAAGTTGTCATATGGAATCAAAAAGAAACATTTCTCTGTGTCTCTGTGCCTCTGTGTTTAAAACGACCCAGCCCAACTGTCGTTTTTAGGTTCAAAGACGTAAACATGCTTGGTGCACAAGGACGCAAGTTGGCCGTTTTTCGATTCCGGCGTAGCTCGGCCTACAACTGAAAGGCAACATAAAGGTAATTACCGGCTAATTAGGCCGAGCGTTGTCAGCCGGATCGAAAAACGGCCTCTTCTCGCGTTCGGCGTAAGCCGATTGCGTTCCAACATTATCCCATCAAATGAGAAAATCGGCGAGAGTCTTGAGCTCGGGGATCCGCTCCAGCGGATAATGCGTGCCAAAGCGCTGCTCCGCCGCCATCACCAGCCGCAAATGCGCAATACTGTCCCACTCGGGAATCGAAGCATAGGCCGTCGCCGCCGAAAGCCGGTCCCGCGGCACCTTGAAGACCTCGGCCGCCAGTGACCGCATTGCCTCGAAATACAAATCCCCCGCCGTCTTCAGTTCCAAAAACCGCGGGATGTCCAGCGGCGTCGCCCAATCGTTCTCCAAGAGCACCAGCAAGCCGAACCCGTGCAGCGAACACCAGCCCGGCGTCTGGCGGAAATCGGTCGTCGGGCCGACTTCGTCAACTTCCAGCACCCGCGCCACCGATGCATAAAAGGCATTCATCGAAACTCGATCCGGCGATGCTCCTCGCCGTCCAGATGCGTGAAGACCACATGCCGCGCCGAAGCCGGAATCAGCGACCCCGCCCGTTCCGGCCACTCGACCGCCAGCACCGCGCCGGCCGACAGGTAATCCTCCCACCCGATCGCCAGGACGTCATCCTCGCCCGAAAGCCGATAAAGATCCATGTGCACGAACAAGGTCGGCCGCCCGCCGCCCCCGGATTCAGCCGCGCGATGCTCCTGCACCAGGCAGAAGGTCGGCGAAGTGACCCGCCCCTTCACGCCCAAGGCCGCCGCCAGCCCTTGGGTAAAAGTCGTCTTGCCGGCGCCCAGGTCGCCCTCCAGGCAGAGGATGTCGCCAGGCCGGAGCTCCGCCGCCAGCTGCCGCGCCAGCGCCCAGGTTTCCTCGACGCTATTGACCTCAAATGAACCCGTCATCCTTCAACTCCTGAAAACACCGGCGGACATACTTCTCCGAAAAGGCCGACGCATGCGGCATCACCACGCAATTGGGAACCTGCCGCGCAATGAACGCGCCCGACTGCTGCCGTTCCGGCTCGGTAAAGCCAAAGCAGCGCTTATAATGCGGCTCATACTTGAGCACGTCGAGATACGCACCCGCGAGCCGCCCCGACCGGAGCGCCCGCTCCAGCGCCGCCTCGTCCACCGCATTGCCGCGCCCGACGTTCACCAGCACCGCCGTGCGCGGCAAGGCCGCCAGCAATTTCGCATTCACGCAGTCGTCGGTGCCCGTGTCGCCCGGCAGCGCGCACACGAACCAGTCGGGCTTCAGCGCCTTCAACGCCGCCGGGGTCAGCGGCCGATGCCGCGAAAAGCCCTCGACCGCCACGCCGAGCGCGGCCAGCTTCGCGCCGATGGCGCGGCCGACATGGCCGTAGCCGAGCACGACCGCCCGCGTGCCCGCCACTTCGCGGCAGCGACTGCCCATCCAGGTGCGCGGCCAGACCTCGGGCTGCGGCAGGAAGAAACCGCGCGCCCAGGCAAGCACAAAGGCCGCCACCGACTCCGCCATAATCGCGCCGTGATAATGGCCGAAATGAATCCTGACGCCCGCCGGCCCCGTCGTCGGCACCAGCTCGCGCCCGGCCGCCGGCGTCGCCAGCACCTTCAGCTTCGGCGCCAGCGCAAACCACTCGGGGCGGAAATACCAGGTAATGACATGAGTCGCCGTCGGCAGCGAGCGCAAAAACGCGCGTTCGCTCTTCGCCTCGACGACTTCGGCGCGGGCGGGCAAAAGCGACCTCAAGAACTCGAGATCGCGCGCATTCGCCCGAAAACAGCGCTCAGGCCAGCGAAGGAATACGACGACTTTCAAAGCTGCAAGCCAAGATTACTTTTCGTTGAGCGTGCCCTTGTAGACGACGCGCTTGACCTTGCCGACCGAAGTGCGCACCAGCGGCTCCTTCGCCACCACGACCTTGCGCACGCGCTTGTAGTCCGCCAGCTCCGCGCACTTCTCCTGCGTGCGCTTGATCGCCGTCTTCTCGACCTCTTCCCAAGCGGGCAGCTGGCCGCCGTTCTGCTCCTTGAACCAGTCTTCCTTCGGATAGATGATCGCGCCCACCTTCTCGCCAGGATCGTCGCCCTGCGTATAGCCGATCACGACCACGTCCTGCACGCACGGCTCCTTGGCAATGATGATTTCGACTTCCTCTGGATAGATGTTCTTGCCTTCGCGGTTGACGATCAGCGCCTTCTTGCGCCCGCGGATGGTGATGAGCCCGTCTTCGTCCATCGACGCCAGGTCGCCGGTGCGCAGCCAGAGCTCGCCGTGCTCGTCGGCCTCAAAGGCCGCCTCCGACGCCTCGGGATTGTGGAAATAGCCCTGCATGACGATCGGACCGCGAACCTGCAGTTCGCCGACGCCCTGCTCGTTCTTTTCGGCGAGGCGCACCTCGATACCCTTGATCGGCAGCCCGATGGTGCCGAACTTCCGGACTTCCGGCGGACAGACCGACACCACCGGCGAGCACTCCGAAAGCCCATAGCCCTCAAGGAAGCGCACGTGGATGCGGTTGAAGCTCTCCATCACATGCCGCGGACACGGCGCGCCGCCGGTAACGATGAAGCGCAGCTTGCCGCCGAGTTTCAGCTTTACCATGTGCATCACCGGCCCGCGCAGCCCGATCTTGATCATGAACTGCGCGAACTTCGACTTCTTGAGCCCGTCTTCGATCTTGTCGTGCAGCTTTTCCGCCAGCAGCGGCACCGCCAGCAGAATCGTCGGCCGCAAGTCGTGGATGTCCTGCCCCACCGTGCGCAGCGACTGCATGAAATACATCTTCGCGCCCAGCATGATCGGCAGGACGAAATTCGTCGCGAACGAAAAGGCGTGAAAGAGCGGCAGCACGATGAAGAACGAATCGGAACAGTCGATCGGCGCCCCGAAGACGGCCAGCGCACCCGTCACGTCGGCGATGAAGTTCGCATGGGTGAGCATGGCGCCCTTGGGCTTGCCGGTGGTGCCCGAAGTGTAGATGATCGACGCGATGTCGCCGTCTTCGGCCCGATGCGCGTCATACCAGACGCCGCCGCCGGCAAGGCGCAGCTTCTCGTACTCGACGACTTCCACGCGCTCGTCGATCTTCTGCCCCTCGAAGATGACGCCGTCCACCACCACGACCGCCCGCAGGGCCGGCAAGTCCTTGGCGATGGTCATCAACATCTTGAGGTGCGCCTTGTCGGTCGTGACCACCCGGACTTCGGCATCCTTGAGGATATAGGCGACTTCGTCGTTGTGGAGCTTGGGGTCGATGGGCACGATCGTCGCCCCGGTGCCGACCTGCGCGAGATATGACTCCATCCAAATCGGACCATTGGACAGGATGATCGCGCCGTTCTCCTCGCGCGGCTTAAGCTCAAAGCGAGTGCCATAGCCCTCAGCCACCTCGCGCACGCCCTTCAGCAGCTCGCCGTAGGTGCGCTCCTTCCAAACCTTGTCTTCGCTATATTTAAGTGCCAGCAGCTCCGGACGGTCTGCAGCCCACTTTTCGAGATAGTCCCTTATCGTCATAGCAACGGTATTTTACCATTTACGCGCCTTGACCTCAACCCAATGAGGCACTCCTGTAGGGCCGACGCATTAAAATCGTCTGATCCCCCTTTGCGGGGTCTCAGCCGATTTTAATGCGTCGGAAGTTTTTCAGCTGCCAGCAGCCAGCGGACAGCGGCCAATCCGAAAGGTCGGACAGCCGAGCGAAGCGACGCAGCCGAAGGCCGCGCGTCATTCGCGCTCCTGTTGTCCGTTCAGGATGCCCCAATCGCCCGCGCCCGATCTTTTTGTTCTGCTCCGGCATCGTGCCTACGCTTCGATTGTCCTGTCCTGCCGAGCGTGTGCCGTTGCGGTGTTGATGCTCGCGCCAAACATCAGCATCAGTTCGCGCGACTCCGTACGCAACGCTTCGACCGCATCGCCCGG
>JAZLMR010000068.1:0-56722 GCA_045598785.1 Kiritimatiellia bacterium | reverse complement strand
GCCGGTTGACGCCCCGCACGGTGAGCGGACGGTCGATGGTCACGGTGGCGGAAAGCGTGTACTCGCCTGCTCCAAGTACGACCATCGCCGGCGTCTCGTCCGAAAGCGCCTCCGCAACCGCCGCGGCAATGTCTCCGCCGGGCACAATCTCGACCGTCTTGGCCGAAGCCGTTCGATCGAGGCCGACTGCTGCGAAAACGACACACCCCGCAACGAGTCGCAACCCAGACCGCATGCTTTCACTTCCCATCTTCAATCCTTTTGGGGCTTCCCCAGTTTTCCGAAGTCAGTCAACGCCTGTTCACACACCGCGCAGTCACCCGCCACACGGCAAACCTTCAACCGATGTGAATGATACCACAAGCGTAGTACGAAAAGCAAGTCGAGCCCCTTCCCCCTTGCAAATTATACCAGATAGTATTATACTACTTGGTGCAACACAAGAAAGGTCATTCAGATGAACCCATTCAAATACGGATGTATCGTCAACGGCGACTTCTTCTGTCCCCGTCCCGTGCTGGAACGCGAACTGCGACGTCTCGTCGAATCCGGGCAGAACGTCGTCGTCCAAGGCGAGCGACGGATGGGCAAGACGTCTCTTGTCTGCGAGGCCGTTCGCAAGACGCGCGGCGTAAAGCTCCTTTATGTGGACCTCATGGGCATCAAGTCCGTAGCCGACTTCTGCCGCAAGGTGACGGCGGCCGTGACCGCCCTTGACCGTCGCAGGGGATTTCTCTCGAAGACCGCCGACTTGCTCCGTCGCCTCAGACCGACGCTGACGATCGATACGGCCACCGGAGCACCGACCCTCTCGGTAGATTTCGAGGCCACATCTGCGCCGGACTCCCTTGAAGACGTCCTGGACATGGTGGCGTACCATGCCCGCAGCAGCAAGCTCTGCGTCGTCTTCGACGAGTTTCAGGATATGCTTAATGTCGAGAACGCACAAGGCATCCTCTCGACAATGCGCAGCAAGATCCAGTTCCAGTCCAACACGCCCTACATCTTTCTCGGCAGCGTCAGAAATGAAATGAGCGCAATGTTCTCCAGCTCCCGCAGCCCCTTCTACAAATCTGCCGCCCTCTTTGACATCGACCGGATCGACGATGTAGACTTCAAGGCCTTCCTCGCCCGCCGTTTCAAGACGGGAGGACGCACCGTCTCCGACGAAATCCTCGACCGCATTCTGGACATTGCCGACCGCGTATCCGGTGACGTCCAGGAACTCTGCGACGCCCTTTGGGCTTCGACGGAAAATGGCACGGTTATTTCTGAATCTGACATTCCCATTGCGCTGGAGCTCGTCTTTGCGCGCGAGTCGAAGGCATACACGCCAATTGTCGCCAGTCTTACAGCCATTCAGATGCGCGTTTTGCGCGGCATTGCCCGCCTCGGCGGACGACAGACGCTTTCCAAAGACTTCCTCCGCCAAACCGGTGTCGCCAACGCGGGCAGCGTCCGCAAATCGATCCTCCGCATGGTCGAATTGGATGTCCTTTACGCCCACGAAGGCGGATACAGACTCTCCAATCCGTTCTTCGGTGCCTGGCTCCTGAAAAACTGAACGCAACGTTTTCACTTTGCCGCCTCCAGTTTTGCCAAAACACGCTGTTTGCTCTTCGCAAGCTCGTACTTGCGATTGAGTTGCTTTTCCTTTGAAAGTTTCTTCTCGACGTCCGCGAGTTCCGCCCGGAGCGACTCCACCGCATAATGGCGCTCATCGAACAGCTTAAGCGGCTCGCCCGGTCTCACCGACATCCCCGCCAGCTCCGCGGCAAGATGAATAAGCAGCGACTCGAGCGTCGTCACGCCCGACGGCCATTGTGCCCGTTCATCTATGGACGGGTTCCTCCTCGCATAGCGAAAAACCGCGCTGTCCCCATACAAGACGCCGCCTGATACCTTCGGATAGATCGCCGTCTCAATTGGCCCGCCCTCCTCGTCCGTCACGCGGAAGATGCACGGGTTGTGGATGCGCAGGTTCAACATCTCCCTGACCGACTCCAGCTCATCGGCAAGATGCTCAAACGCTGAAAGCGAAAACCCGCTGGACGCCACATACACACAGGCATCCGCGCCAAGGAACCCGGAAATGTCATCGCCCAATCGGCAACTCACGTTGTCGATGATCTTCGGCGTTTCCAGATTCTCGGCCATCCGCTCCCCATCCAACCCATTTCACGGCGGATTGTCGGATGAATAGAGCGGGCGTGCCTCCCCTCACCCGTGCTCTCGACTGAGGCCGACCAAAGCCCTTACCTGAAAACATGGATGCAAGAAGACACGCCCAGCCGAGTGTTCGGCTATGGCGTACCCCTCGCAGGACATATTCGTTCAGGTGATGAAATTGGTCGTTTCAGTCGAACGAGCAAGTCCGCGTGGTTACGCGTTCTTATGTCATCCCGCGTGGGGTGACGGGTCGAATTAAGCTGCTACGCTACGACATAGCCTGTCGCGAAGCGCAGGCCGCACCTTCGCGACCGCCGTAACCTTTCCGCGAGATGGGAGTATTATAGCAAAACCGCCGCTCAATTGCGCGGCGGTTTGAGATCGCGGGTGCGATTGGTGGAAAAGACCTCTTTCCCATATTTTATGGACACTCAGCTGCGAAGGTAGGCGCTGTAGGCGCAATATGTCTGCCAGCAGTCAAAGGCGCTGGCTAGTTCCCAGGGAGCGTGCATGTTCCACAACCCGGTGCCCATGTCGAGGACATCCATGCCGAAGCGCGCCATGTATTGAGAAATCGTGCCGCCGCCGCCCTTTTCCATCTTCCCGAGTTCGGCCATCTGCCAGGTGACTTTGCCGTCGGCCATAATCTTGCGGATCTTGGCGACGAATTCCGGCGAACAGTCGCTGGCCCCGCCCTTGGAGGTGCCGCCGGTGTATTTGGATGCGCAAGGCCCTTTGTGAAAAGCCGCCGAATTGCCGGTCGAGTCCACATCGGGGAAATGCGGATCGGCAATCGCCGTCACATCCGCCGAAAGCGTCGAGGACTTCTCCAGCGCCCTTCGGACCATAATGTCGCGCGCTGACTTTTCCTGTCGCTCAATCAGTTCGGCCACTGTGTTCTCGAAGAACGAGCTTTGCATGCCGGTCGCGCCCATCGAGCCGATTTCCTCCTTGTCGCACATCAGGATGGAGGCCGTCTGCGCCGGCACTTCCCCCGAAGCGTCCAAGAGCGCCTGAAGCCCGGCAAACGAGCAAACGCGGTCGTCGTGGCCGTAGCCGGCAATCAGCGATCGGTCAAAGCCGACATAGCGCGGCATCCCGGCGGGCACGATTTCCAACTCTGCGCTCAGCAAGTCATCCTCGTCAACATGGTAAGTCGCCTTAAGATATTTTACGAGCGCATCCTTCGGCTTCGCATCCGAAGTCCAGCAGACGACATCCAGGTCTTCCGCCGGAAAGAATTCATTGACCGGCTTCTTTTCCTGATCCTTGCTAAGGTGCGGTAGAATGTCGGAAATCATGAAGATCGGGTCACCGGGACGATCGCCCACCTCTACCTGCACCTTCGATCCGTCCTTGCGGACGATGGTTCCGTAAAGCGCCAGCGGCAAGGTGAGCCACTGGTATTTCTTGATGCCGCCATAGATGTGACAGTCGAAATAGACCGAGCCCCCCTTCTCGTAAAGTGGTTTCGGCTTGAGATCGAGCCGCGGCGCATCGGTGTGGCCGCCGACAACCTTGATGCCCGCTTCGGAGATCTTCTGCTTGCCGATGACTGCCGCCATCAGCGTGCGGTCCTGATAGCCGCGAAAGACCTTGTCGCCGGCCTTGAGGGTCTTGAAGCTGGCCAAGTCCTTGAAGCCCTTGGCCTTCAAAAGCCGGATGCTTTCCGCATAACTGCGCCGAGCGGTCTTGGCGATGCCCAGATAGCGCATGTATTCGGTGCAATACTTCTGCTGCGAAATGTACTTCATCAGATTTACCTCAATTAAGCATTGAACCTTAAAGACTGGCCAGCAGCCCGCCGCAAAGCAACAAGTGCTTTTCGCGTTCGGAAAGCGTGGTCTTGACGGTAATCGTGCCCCGCGGCGCCTTGATCTTCAAGACCCCGTCGCCAGCGACGGCAGCGCGAATGCCGTTAAGCTCCAGTCGGTCGCCGGCGACAAGCCGGTCATAGTCCTTGGGATTCTCAAAGCTGAACGGCACGATGCCGAAGTTGATGAGATTGGCGCGATGAATGCGCTCGATGGATTTGGCGATCACCGCCTTCACGCCCAGATACATCGGGCACAATGCGGCGTGCTCGCGCGAACTGCCCTGACCATAGGACTCGCCGGCGACGATGACGTTCGCAAGCCGCTTCGCCTGATTCGCCTGACAGCGATCATGAAACTTGGGATCGCACGGCTCGAACACGAACTTCGCGTATTCGGGAATGTTTGAGCGATACTTGAGCCGCGCGCCGGCGGGCATGATGTGATCGGTGGTGATCTTGTCGCCGACCTTGATGGCCGCGATCGCCGAAAGGTTTTCCGCCAGCGCCACCCCCTTCGGCACCACCGCAATGTTGGGGCCGCGGATGATCTCGGTCTTGGCCACCCCCTTGCCGGCGCTCTGGCGATAGAGGAACATCGCATCGTCGATCGGGAACCGCGCGGGGCTCCTTACCGCCGCCACCGGCTTGCGGGTCGGCAGCTCCACCTTGCCGGTCAGCGCCGAAGCCGCCGCCGTTTCCGGCGAGACCAGGTAGACCTGCGCGGACTTGGTGCCGCTGCGGCCTTCGAAATTGCGGTTGTTGGTCCGCAGCGAAATCGCGCCCGTGCGCGGCGACATGTGCGCGCCGATGCAAAAGCCGCAGGCGTTCTCCAGCATCCGGCACCCGGCCGCATGCAAAATTGCGAGCGAACCGTCCTTGGCCAACATGCCCATCACCTGCCGCGAGCCGCACGCGATGCCGACTTCCACGTCGTCGGCCACATGCTTGCCCTTGAGATACAGGGCCACCGTGCGAATGTCGCGATAAGAGGAATTGGTGCACGAACCGATCAGAATCTGATTGACTTTGGTGCCGCGCATCGACTTGACGGTGACGATGTTGCCCGGCGAATGCGGCGCGGCCATCAGCGGCTCCAGCTTCGCCAGGTCGATTTCAAAGGCATCGTCATACTCGCTGCCGGCATCGGCAACAATCTTCTTGAAGTCGCGCGCTCGGCCCTGGGCGGCCAGGAACTGCCGCGTGACCTGATCGGACGGAAAGACGCTGGTCGTCACCCCGAGCTCGGCGCCCATGTTGGTGATGGTGGCGCGGCTCGGCACGTCCAGCGTCGCCACCCCCGGGCCGCAATACTCGAAGATCCAGCCGACATTGCCCTTGGTGCCGTATTTCTCCAGCACCTTGAGGATCACGTCCTTGGCGCTGACGCCTTTGCGCAGCCGGTTCTTGAGATAGATCGCGCGCACCTTGGGCGTCGGGATGTGAAACGCACCGCCCGCCATCGCCACCGCAATGTCAATGCCGCCGGCGCCGATGGCGATCTGGCCGATGCCGCCGCCGGTCGGCGTATGCGAATCCGACCCGAGCAAGGTCGTGCCGGGCTTGCCGAAGCGCTCGAGATGCAGCTGATGGCAAATGCCGTTACCGGCCTTCGAATAGATGATGCCGTACTTCTGGGCGATCGAGGCGAGGAAGTCGTGGTCGTCGGCGTTCTCAAAGCCGATCTGGACGGTATTATGATCGACATACGATACCGCCAGGTCATTGCGGATATGCTTGACGCCCATGGACTCGAACTGCAGATAGGCCATCGTGCCCGTCGCGTCCTGGGTCAGCGTCTGGTCGATGCGAATGCCGATTTCCGCATCCGTCGCGGGATTGCCCTCGACCAGATGCGCGGCGAGAATCTTCTCCACTACATTCATGGCTTTCTTCATAAACTCTTGCTCCTTTGATTTCAGTTTCACGCTTTCGGCAGCACCCAGCTGACGGAACGCCTTTCAGGCCGTAGGATTTCCCGGGCGACCGAGAGCACCTCGTCAGCCGTCACCCGGCGAATGGCTTCGACCTGTTCGGCGGGCATGACCAGTCGGCCGAAGGAGAGCAGGGTCGAGCCGTAGAAAAACATCTTCGAGGTCACCTTTTCATGCGACAGCCGGAAGTTGCCGATGAGAAAATCCTTCGTGCGCTTCAGCTCCCCGGCCCCCACGCGCTTCTCGGAAATGCGCTTGAGTTCGCGGTCGATCGTCTTCAGCGCCGCCTCGCGCTTGCCGGGATGGAGCCCGGCGGTCACCGTGAACATTCCCGCGTCGCGGAAGAACTGCATGCGCGAGGCGATGTCGTAGGAAAGCCCTCGCTTTTCGCGCACTTCCTGGAAGAGCCGCGAACTCATGCCGCGCCCCAAGACGGCGTCCATTACCGTGGCCGCGTACTTGCGCGAATCGGTAATTCCGAACGTGCGGTAGCCGAGCGCCAGCTGCGCCTGCTTGATGTCGCGAGCGACGGTCTGCTCCGGCCGCGGATCGGCAAACCCCGCCGCCGCGGCGCGGGCGCGACGGACCTGGCGCTTTAGTGGAAACGCACGGCGCACCAGCTTCAGCGCCGCCTCGCTCTCAAAGTCGCCGACGATGACGACGATCGTGTTGTCGGCGCGATAATGCGCGGCAAGATAAGCGCGCAGGTCGTCGGGCTTAAGCGGCCGCAAAGTCCTTTCGCTGCCGGCGACCGGTCTTCCCAGCGGGTTGCCGACGAACAAGTTGCGCTGCAGATTCTCCATCGCGACGGAATCCGGCTCGTCGTCATACATCTTGATTTCCTCGATGACGACTTCCTTTTCCCGTTCGAATTCATCGCTCGGCAAGGCGGCGCGCAAGTACATGTCGCTGAGGATGTCGACGGCTTCGCCCAGGTATTCGCTGGGCAGATGAACATAATAGCACGTCGACTCTTCGCTGGTGCAGGCATTGAAGTTGCCGCCACGGCCCTCGATGGCCCGGGAAATGTCCAGCGGCGAACGGGTGGTCGTGCCCTTGAAGAGCATGTGCTCGATGAAATGGGAGATGCCGCCCTGCTGACGACTTTCATTCCGCGAGCCATTGGCCACGAAAACTCCCACTGCCACGCTCTCGGCTTCGCAGGGAACCATTGCCACGCGAAGCCCGCTCTCTAAAACCCTGATGTCAGCCATGGAAGTTCGCAAATCAGATCGCCGCGAGATTCATTTCCCGCAACGTGGTGCGGCCGTCGTAAAGCGCCTTGCCGACGATGGCGGCGCGCAGATTGGGCCGCTCCAGCGCCTTGAGGTTGGCGATGTCAAATGGCGTCGACACGCCGCCGGAGGCCGTGATCTGGCAAGTGGGCGCCGCGTCGCAGATCGCCGCCATTTGCGTAAGATTGGGCCCGCCCAGCATGCCGTCGGTCGCAGTGTCGGTGTAGATGATCGTCTGGACCCCGGCGGCCGCCACCGCCTTGGCAAGCTCGGTCGCCTGCACCGTCGTCGTCTCCACCCAGCCTTTGGTCTGCACGAAGCCGTTGCGCGCATCAATGCCGACGGCAATGCGCTCGCCGTAAAGTTCGACGGCCTTGGCGAGCAACGAGGGATTTTCCAGCGCGGCGCTGCCGATGATCGCCCGAGTCGCGCCGGCTTCGATTACCGCCGCCAGCGCTTCGGGAGTGCGCAGTCCGCCGCCGACTTCCACCGGACCGCCGAACGCGGCAATGATCTCGCGAATCACCTCCGCATGCCGCGGCTCGCCGTCGAACGCGCCGTCCAAGTCGACGACATGCAGCTCCCGACCGCCCTGCTCGGCCCAGTCGCGAGCTTGCGCGGCCGGATCGTCGCCATAAACCGTAACCTCGTCGGCGCGCCCCTGACGAAGCCGCACGCACTTGCCGCCCTTTAAGTCAATTGCCGGTAAGATTATCATATCACGCCCTTGGAACTGGGCACCCCCTTCTCATTGGGGTCAATCGCCTTGGCCTGCCGGAGCGCCCGCGCAAAGCTTTTGAACAGCCCTTCGCACACGTGATGCGGCTCGTCGCCGTAGATTTGGCGCAGATGCAGATTGGCGCGGCTTTCCACCGAGACTGCGCGGAAAAATTCTTCGAGCAGCTTCACTTCAAAGTCGCGAACCATCAGGTGCTTCATTGGCGAAATCATCACCAGGAACGGCCGACCGCCGAGATCCAGCGAAGTCTCGCACAGCGCCTCGTCCATCGGAATCGAGGCAAAGCCATAGCGGACAATGCCCTTGCGGTCGCCCAACGCCTCGTCGAGCGCCTTGCCCAGCACCAGCCCGACGTCCTCGACCGTGTGATGATAGTCCACCTTAAGGTCGCCGACGGCCTTGACCGACAAGTCGATCAGCGCATGCTTTTTCAAAAGCTCCAGCATGTGATCGAAAAATCCGATGCCGGTGTCGATGGTGCCGCCGCCCGTTCCGTCCAGATTCAAGGAAAGCGTGATTTGCGTCTCCTTGGTGTTGCGTTCAATGGTTGCCGTTCTCATATAAGATAATTATATCAAATGAAGCCCGCCCTTTGCAGGTCCTCGACGCGGAGGCGGCTCGCCGGCGGCATCAGCTTGGCGACATATTTGCCGAGGACATCGCCTTCGAGATTGACCTGATCGCCCGGCTTCAGTCGCCCCAGCGTGGTGCTCGTCGCCGTCGTGGGAATTACATCTACCGAAATTCGGCTGTCACCCAGCGCGGAAATCGTGAGCGAAACGCCGTCAATGGTAATCGAGCCTTTGAGCACCGACTGCGCGGCCAGCACCCTTCCGCATTCCACCGTCAGCCGGAAATCGCGACCCTTGGCCGTTTTTTCGATGATCTTGCCGCGGCAATCCACATGCCCCTGAACGATATGCCCGCCCATCGCCTCGCCCGCACGAAGCGCCCGTTCGAGATTGACTTTGGCGCCGGGCACTAGTTCGCCCAGTCCCGTGCGCGACTCGGTTTCCCGTAGCACGTCGGCCGTAAACCGCGAACCCTCGCATTTGACGACGGTCAGGCAAACGCCGTTGACCGCCACCGATTCCCCGGCCGCCATCGGCTGCGGCCACGGCTGGTCGGCCGCAATCTCCAAAACGAGCCCGGCGCCGCGGCTGATGCGCTTTACCGTGCCAATACGCTGAATGAGACCTGTAAACATCAAATGAAAGCGGTTAAACTAAATTTAAGGATAGTATAGCAAATCGCCATCCGGAAGTAAGCGGAACCGAGGTATCGTCGTAGCCTCGCCAATGGGGCGTTCGCCAAGCACCTTGGGGACGAGCACGGTCAGCCATTCGTCGACGAGTCCCGCCTTGGCCAGGGCCGTCGCCAATTTGAGCCCGCCTTCACAAAGCACATGCAAGGCCCCGAGCTTGCCTAATTCGCGAATCGCCAGTTCCGCATCGGGAAATACTGCCGTCGGATTCTTGCCGTCGGTAAAGACCTGCGCCGACTTCGGCAACTTGCCGCTACTGCTGACGACGACGCGCAGCAGATCGGGATTGGCGCGGCCATGCGACAATAGCGAGGGATTGTCGCGCCGCACCGTTTCCGCTCCCACCATAATCGCATCGACGCGCTCGCGCAACTTGCCGGTCTGCCGGCGGGCGGCGGCGGAAGAAATCCACTTCGCATCGCCGCTCATGTCGCAAATTCGGCCATCAAGCGTCATCGCCAGCTTGACGGTCACATAGGGAAGTCCGGTAATGATATGTTTCGCAAACGGCCGCAGCAGTTCTTCGGCCTGCTGACGCGCCGGATTGGCGACGGCGAGCTGCCGGCAGCGGATGCCGTGCTTGGCCAAAATGCGCCGGGCGCGACCGTGATTTGTCGGATTGGGATCGGCCACTGCGTACACCACTTCGGAAACCCCCGAAGCGATGATGGCGTCGGTGCAGGCACCGACACGCCCGGGGCGCGAACACGGCTCCAGCGTGACCCAAAGCGTCGCCCCCTGAAGTTTGTCCCAGCCCCGCCGTTGCGCCGACTTGATGGCGGCCACTTCGGCATGGTCATGACCGGCCCGCCGATGCCAGCCCTCGCCGACAATCTGGCCGTCAAGCACGATGACGGCGCCGACCGGCGGATTCGGGCGGGTGTGGCCTTCTCCCCGACGAGCGAGCGCCAGCGCCCGCAGCATATAATCGTCGGGTTGGACGCAGGCTTTCAATTACAGACTCTTCGCGAATTTGTCGAGCACGCCATTGACGATCGGGCGCGACTTCGGCGACGAAAACCAATTGGCCAGGTCAATCGCCTCGTTGATGGCGACCGCCTTGGGCACATCGGTGTTCTTCATTTCCCAGATGCCCATGCGCAGCACCGTCCGTTCGACTGTGCCCAAGCGGTACAGATCCCAATGGTCGAGCAAGGGCACCAGAATCGCGTCAAGCTCCTTGAGCGACGCGAGCACCCCGGTGACCCGGTCTTCCGCGAACTGCCGCAACTTGCCCGGCTTGATTGCCCCGCCACCGTCCGTCTCGTCAAGTTCGGCCAGCAGCTGCCAGTAGTCAGCCATGAACGAAGCGACATCGTCCGGCGGATTCAGCTCGGCCGCCGTAAGCATCTGAATGGCCCATTCGCGGGCCTGTCTGCGTGTTGCCATCATACGGGAAAACCCTTAAGCCCACTCTGTGATTACGGAACCGGGAAGCCCGCCACCAATTCGGCCGCCTGTTGCTTCACCCGGGCCTGAACGGAGGTGTCGGCGATATTGTCGAGGACATCGGCGATCCAAGTGCCGATCTTGATCATTTCCGGCTCCTTCATCCCGCGGGTTGTCGCCGAAGCGGTGCCCACGCGGATGCCCGAGGTGCGAAACGGCGATTCGGTGTCAAACGGAATCGTGTTCTTGTTGACGATGATGCCGGCCGCATCCAGCGCCGCTGCCGCCTCCTTGCCGGTAATGCCCTTGGTGGCCTTGACGTCAACCAGGAAGAGGTGATTGTCGGTGCCGCCCGAGACGATCCGATAGCCACGATCCTGAATGGTCTTGCACATCACCGCGCAGTTCTTGACGACCTGCTGCGCATAGCCCTTCTTGGCCGGACTCATCCATTCGCGCAGCATGACCGCCTTCGCCGCGATGATGTTTTCCAGCGGCCCGCCCTGCATACCCGGGAAAACGGCGCTGTCGAGCGCCTTCGCCCACTTCTCCTTGCAGAGCACCATGCCGCCGCGCGGCCCGCCCAGCGTCTTGTGGGTCGTGGTAGTCACGAAGTCCGCATACGGCACGGGAGATTCGTGCGCACCGCCGGCCACCAGCCCCGCGATGTGCGCCATGTCGACCATCATGATGCACCCGACCCGGTCGCAAATTTCGCGAATGCGCCGAAAGTCCAGTTTGCGCGGATAGGCCGAAGCGCCGGTCAGGAGGATTTTCGGCTTCACCTCGAGCGCCTGCCGCTCTATGGCGTCATAGTCAAGCATCTCAGTCTTGGGATCGACCGTATACGGCACGATGTTGTAGATCTTGCCGGAGAAATTGACCGGCGAGCCGTGCGACAGGTGGCCGCCCTGGTCGAGCGACAGCGACATGATGGTGTCGCCCGGCTTGATGGTGGCAAAATAGACCGCCATGTTGGCCGCGCTGCCGCAGTGCGGCTGGACATTGGCGTGCTCGGCGCCGAAGAGCTGGCAGGCGCGCTGACAGGCAATCGTCTCGGCCGCATCGACCGGCAGGCAGCCCGAATACCAGCGCTTGCCCGGATAGCCCTCGGCATACTTGTTCATCAGCACCGAACCCGCCGCCTCACGACAGGCGCGCGAAGAGGTGTTCTCCGACGCAATCAAGTTGATTTCGGCGTCCTCCTGCTTCGTCTGCGCCTCGATGGCGGCAAAGATATCCGGGTCGTCGCGCATCAGGCCCGAGCAGTCGGAAAGCCGCTCGGAGCGTTCGAGCTTCCAGCGCCGCCGCTGGTGACGCTCGTCGTTGTCGACCGGCGTGGTGACGAAGGTCTTGAAGATCTCGCGGGCGTAATCCAGGGAGACGAGATCCGCGCCGAGGCAGAGCACGTTGGCGTCGTTGTGCTGGCGCGTCACCGTCGCCTGCTCGGTGGTGCCGCAGATCGCCGCGCGAACGTTCTGAAAGCGGTTGGCGGTCATCGCCATGCCGATGCCGCTACGGCAGATCAAGACGCCGAAATCCGCCTGCCCCATCGCCACCGCCTTCGCCACTTCGATGGCGTAGTCGGCGTAATCACAGCTGGCGCGGGAATCCGTGCCCTTGTCGATGAAAGTGTATTCGCCGGAAAACGACTTCATTAATGCCGTTTTCATCTCAAATCCGCCATGATCGGAACCGATTGCAATTCGCATAATTTCTCCTTGGTGAAAATGTTCGGATATTATACCAAAAATCGCGGCTGGGTTCACCACACGCCGTAGCTACGCCAGAAGAAATAGGTGTACATCGCGCGGCAGGCGAGCGCAAACAGCGACTGCGGCAGCCAGCGCCAGCAACGCTCCTGCACCCGATAGCAGAACTCCAGCGGTCGCGACTGCTCAGCAACTTCGCTCACCCCCGCTTCTGCCGCCGCTTGCACATACCGCGGCCGCAACGGATTGCGCGACTGACGATACCACGGCCGCCCGAGCGTATGCCCGAGAAAATGCCGGATGACCGGCTGCCGCTGCGCTTCGGCGTACGCTTCGCGCGAATACCAGCACTCGGGCCGCAGCTTGGTCGCCAGTAACGCCATCCGCTGCGTCTTGAAGAGCTGAAAATGCGTAAGGAAATTATAGGCCGGCGGCAGCACCGCCGCATCTTCCGCCAACACGACTGAGAAATAGTCCTGATCGCCCATCAGGTAATCGCAGCGAACCTTGCGCATGTGCTCGAAAATCCGCTCCGCGCAGCGCCGCCGGCGCCATTCCCGCAAATCCATCACCAAGACGCCGGAATTGTAATAGGGGTCACTGGGCTTGAGCCCCACCAGCTGCTTGTAAGCCGCCCCCAGACAATCGTAGCCAATGGCAAAGGCCTTGCCCTTCAAGTCCAGCGAGGCGAGCGGCGCCAGCGAACCCGTCACCAGCGTGTCGCTGTCCAGATACACGACGCGCTCCACCGTCGCCGGCAACAGCGCTGGCAAAAAGAGCCGCGCATAGGCCGCGTAGGCGACATAGCGCCCGGCTCCGATTTCGCTCACCTGCTTCAGCTGCGCCTCGACCGGCACCGCCTGCAAGGTGCCGCCGAACCGCTCGGCCCGCTCGCGAAGGAGCGCCAGCGACGAAGCGCTTACCCGATCCGTCAGCAAATACACGGTGGTGCCGGGATTCGCCTTGAGGAGCGACACCATCGATACCGCCGTCAGCTTGACGTAGTTCTCGTCGGTAGCATAGACGACCGAAATTGGCTTGCCCGGCTCCACGCCCGTCCCCTTTCAGGCCTGCGCCACTCGATCAAAAGTCTCCACGACGATCGCCGGCGGCTTGCCGACGTAGCTTTTAAGATCCTCTGGCGTCGTCTCGCCGGAAAGGACGCAGACGAAGTCGACGCCGGCATTGTCGGCAATCGCCTTGTCGGTATAAAGCCGGTCGCCGACGACGGCTATCTCCTCCGGGCGAAACTCGGCCAGCACGGGCTGAAGCAGCGACGGCGAGGGCTTGCCGAACACGTGAGTCGGCTTCATGCCGTTAGTGAGCTCCAGGAGCTTCATGAGCGCGCCCATGTCTGGGATTGGTCCCATCTCGCTCGGACAGCAGTTGTCGGGGTGGGTGCCGACGAAATCGACCGGCCGGGTGTTGCGCGTCCGCACCGGGCACATCGGACTCGCCGGCACGTTGCGCATATTCCAAAGCCGAGTGGCGTTCGCCAGTTTCTCGTAGGTGATTTCGCGGTCGTAGGCAAGCGCAATCAGCTCGTTCGCCTCGGGGTCATATTCGAAGCGGACCTTCGCGTCCCGCAGCCGTTCCGCCATATGCGCGCGCACCTTCTCCGTGGCAATCAGGTAAACCGACTTATACCCTCGCTCGCGGATGTAGGCTTCAAGGGTGATGAGCGGCGTCAAGATCTGCTCGGGAGCGACCGGAATCTCCGCGCCGGCGATCTTTTTCAGATACTCCTCCGGGCACTTGGAAGTGTTGTTGGTAAGATAAAAGAACTTAAAGCGCCCGGAGCGCGTATTCTCGATCACGAACTTCACCGCGCTCGGAATCGGCTTTGCGCCCATGAAGAGCGTCCCGTCCAAATCGCAGACAAACGCCTTTTTCTTCGCCAAGTCAAACATTTTGCCTTCACTCCCTTTCTTAGCTGCCACCTAGGCGATGATGCCGCCGCCGACGATTTCGTCACCGTCATAGAATACCGCGCTCTGCCCGGGCGCCACCCCGAGCACGCCGTCCGCCAGCAGTCGCGGCTCGCCGGCGCTGCGCACCTTGACCGGCAGCGAAAGGTCGATGCGACCGACGGTCTCGACCAATCGCAATTCGCGGCAGATCGCCTCCTCGCGAAACGCCACCACCACTTCGTTGCTGGCCGCGCGCAGTTCCACGACGTAATACGGGATTCCGCCGCCGATTCCGAGCCCCTTGCGCTTGCCGACCGTATAGTTCCAGATGCCCGAATGCCTGCCCAGCACCTTGCCGTCGCGGGTGACGATGTTGCCTTCGCGCGGTTCGGCGCCGACGAACGCGCGCACCTCCCCGCCGCAGAAATCCTGGCTGTCGCCCTGGTCGGCGACCTCCAGCTGCTGCTGCCGCGCGTATTCGCGCACCTCCGCCTTCGTCAGCTCGCCGAGCGGCAGCACCGTCCGCGCCAAAATCTCCGGGTCGACGCGATAGAGGAAATAGCTCTGGTCCTTGGTGCGGTCACGCGCGCGAAGCAGCCGCACCCGGCCGTCGCTCCGCTCCAGCCTCGCATAGTGTCCGGTCGCAAACAAGTCGCAGCCCAGCTGCGAAAAGGCATAGCGCGGCAATTGACCGAACTTGACGAACTCGTTGCAGCGGACGCAGGGATTCGGAGTCTGTCCCCGCAAGTAGGTGTCGCGCAAGTCCTGCGTCACCCGTCGGCGCCATTCGTCGGCCAGGTCCACCAGCTCCAGCCGGACGCCGAGCCGGGCCGCCGCCCGCCGCGCCTCCGCGACCGACTGCGCCTCGTCCGCGCGCCCGAGCGTCATCGTCACGCCCACCACTTCGCAAGGTTCGCCGCCCAGGCCGCGCTCCTGCAGCAACCGCACGGCCACCGCCGAATCCACGCCCCCGGAAATGCCTACCGCGACCTTGCGCATCGTGTTCGTCAGTCTGCGAACAGCCAAGTCGACAGGTAGCGCTCGCCAGTATCCGGCAACAGCGCCACGATGTGCTTGCCGGCGAATTCGGGCCGCGCCGCCAGCCGAAGCGCCGCCGCCACCGCCGCGCCGGAAGAGATGCCGGCAAGAATGCCTTCCACCGCGCCGAGCCGCCGCGCGAACTTGCCGGCTTCGTCGTCGCTGACCGTCAGCACTTCGGTTATCAGCGAACGGTCCAGAACCTCGGGGACGAAATTCGCGCCGATGCCCTGCAACTGATGCGGCCCCGCCACGCCCTTCGACAGCAGCGGGCTTGCCGCCGGCTCCACCGCATAAATTCCGACGGCAGGATTCTGCGCGCGCAGATAACGGCCGACGCCAGTCAGCGTGCCGCCCGTGCCAACCCCGGCGACGAACGCATCGACCCGGCCTTCGAGGTCCTGCCAGATTTCCGGCCCGGTCGTCCGCTCGTGCGCCGCGGCATTGGCCGGGTTCACGAACTGCCCAGCGATCATCGCGCCGGCAATCGACGCCTTCAGTTCCTCCGCCTTGGCAATCGACCCCGCCATGCCCTCCGCCCCCGGCGTCAGCACCACCTCGGCCCCGTAGGCCCGCGCCAGCTTGATGCGCTCGACGCTCATCGTGTCGGGCATGACCAGAATCATCCGATACCCCCGCACCGCGCAGGCCTGCGCGAGCCCGATGCCGGTATTGCCGCTCGTCGGCTCGATGACCGTGCCGCCCGGGCGCAGCCGGCCGTCGGCTTCTGCCGCCGCCAGCATCGCAATCGCCACCCGGTCCTTGGCACTGCCGCCGGGATTGAACGACTCGACTTTCAAATACAACTTCGCCGCCGTCGGGTTCAACCGCGACGAAGCCTCGACCAACGGTGTGCCGCCGACGGTCTCCAGAATCGATTTGTACTTCATTCGCCTGACTCCTTAAAAGCGCGAGGCCAGCTCACGCATGAACTTGACGCTGCGAGAAAAGATCTGATCGACATTCGCCGCCGAAGACTCGTCGAGGAATTCCTTGATCTCGTCGCTCTTCAGGAAGAAGCGCGTCTTCAGCAAATGCACATAGCAGCGCACCGGATCCTCATTCCACAGCTTGCGGAAGCACCAGAGCGTCATCCGCCACACCTCGCTGCGCACCACCTCGACGTCGCGCTGCGGCAGCTCCATTGCCTCCGCTTCGCCGCTCTCGTCGGTGTGGGCGCCTTCGATCGAGATCTCGCCGTGCTTGTTCGGATTGGCATTGAGCACAAACCCGCGCACATAGCGCTTGAGCCACCCTTCGAGACTGCCTTCACCGCGGAAAAGCACCAACTTGCCCCGCGAGAGCATCTCTTCATAGAGCATGCCCATCAAGTCGCCGTCGGTAAGCGAATAGCGTTTCATCAGCTCGGCCGACCGGAGCGACCGCGCTTCCGGCGCGATCACCCGCTCCCAGACCTGCCGCCACCCGAGGTCGTCGCCGGCCTTGAGATGTTCGAGCCATTCGCTGTCAGGCAGTTTTTCCATCACTTAAAAGTCAGCCCGCCGGGAATCGGCGGCATCCCCTCCCGATAAAGCCACAGCGCGACCTCGTGCTTGCCGCGGATGAAATCGGCATAGACAATTGAGGCCTGGCCGTCCTTGACCGGCAGCCGCTGCCCCGCAAATTCAAAGGTCGCCGCCCTAACCGGAACGCCGTTGCCGTCGACGATTTCAATCGGCAGCACGGTGGTCGCCGTCGACCCGGGCGGAAAAGTCAGTTTCGCTGACCAGCGCTCCTCCAGCCGTTTGGTCGGGTGCGAGTCGAAACTGAAGTGAATCAGCTTGTCGGCCGGCGTTTTCATCCGAGTTTCAGGCCGTCAAAGGCCGCGGCCATCGAACCGACGTTGGCGTTCTTCTCGGCATTCGCCTTCATCCATTCGGCGACCTCGGCCGCCGACTTGGCCGCCGCTTCGTCTTCGGGCGAGCGCTTGAAGACGCGGGCGATGCACTCCTTGCGCGACAGCGTAAGCTTGCCTTCCTCGCGGTCGATGCGCAGAATCTTCACGGTCACGCCGTCGCCGGACTTGAGCACCGTGTTGAGATCGTCAACCCGCTCCCACGCGACTTCCCGCGCCGGAATCAGTCCTTCGATTCCTCCGAGGTCGACGAAAGCTCCGAAATCCATAACCCGCGTGACCGTGCCGTTGAGCGTCTCGCCCTCATTAAGCTGCGCAAGCATGGCCTCCTTCATCGCCTCGGCTTCGACCTCCTGCAGCGCCCGACGGGAAACCACCACGTTGAGCCCGCGCTCGTCCGTCGAATACTCGGTGACGATGAAGTCAAACTTGCGCCCGAGATATTCGGAAGCCTCCTTCTTGAAGCGGTCGATCTGGCTGACGGGGCAAAACGCGCGCTGACCGGCCACCGTCACCTCAAAGCCGCCCTTCACTTCCTTTTCGACCAGCCCCGAAATCGCCTCGCCGGCATCCCAGGCCGCCTTGATGGTGGCGTTGTCGTCGGAACCGACGGCAACCGCCGGCCGCTGCGGACGCACCAGCGACTTGTCTTCGTTAAACGACTTGCCGAACTTATACCCGCGTCGGATCCCCTTGAACTGATTGTCCAGCAGCGCCTCAAAATCAAATGTCTCGTTATTCATAACTGGCCGATATTATACCAAAACCGCGCGGCGGCACGTCAAGAATCGCCGCCCTCCTAACTGCTCCGCGCCGGAGAGGCTTAGGAATAGCGCCTTAGCGAAAAGCGACTAGCGACGACCGACGGCCGCGAGAGATGCGACATCCAACCACTTACGGCTTGAGACAGGACAGGAAATCTGTCACGCTCCAGGCCTCCGACATCGAAGCGCGCTTAAGCTCGTTGCCGCTGCCCCAGCTGTCGGAGTAAAGCACCTCGTCGCGCGCCGAATTGTAGCCGACTATGAGCCGCATGTGCCCGCCGCCCGCCCAACCATCCGACCGATCCCAGGGAAACAGCCGATCCACCGACCAGAGAAGCGGACAGCCGCATTCAATCGACTCGACAATGCCCGCGCGGAACCTGGCATAACCCGCCTGATCGTAATCGCGACTCTGCCGCTGAATTTCCGGATCCAGCTCCTCGGCCATCCAGTCGTAATGTCGGACACGCACCTGCTCGCCGTCATGATTTTCGACTGCGGTAAAATCCTCGACCAGCAGCTCCTTGCCGCCAGCTGCCCGCGCCGCCGCATTGTAGCGCTCGAAATATTCCGCATTGAAGACCTCGAAATTCCGGTAGTCGGTCCGCGTAAGCCCCGTCGCCGCGGCAATCTTGTCCAGCGTCGGAAAATCCCCGCCCACCAGGGTGCCGCCGCCGCACTCGGTCTCCATCACCAGCGCCAGCTCATGCATGTCCGCGTCAATGCCGTAATAGCCGAGCAAGCGCGAAATCGTCGCCGGCACGCAATAACCCGTCTGCCCCTGGTTCACCATCGGAATCCCCTTCAGGTAGACGTCGCCGCCCTGCCGGCAGCGATTGCTCCGCAGATCCCGCGGCACCGACAGCGGCTCGCTTTCCGCCAATTCCAGGGTAAAGTTGAGATACTCCGCACAGTTCTCCCCGTCAATCACGCTTTCCCCCATGACGGCACGAACGAACGGCGGCGCGCCCAGCCATTCGTAGCGAGTCACCGACTTGCCGTCTTCGGCGGCCACCGCCACCTGCAGCCGCCGCGCTTCAAGCTGCGAAGTGACGCGGTCGACCACCTCGCGGGCGCCACCCTCGGAAAGCACCGACCCCGCCACCCCCTTGTTGAAGACCGACACCTGAATCCGCACCAGCCCGGTGGCATCGAACTCCAGCAGATTCTCACAGATCACATAGCCGAAGAAAGTCACGCCGTCACTCCGAATCGAACGGCGTCGGTCGCCGTCCGTCGAATACCAGATGCCCGGATGCCGCCGCTGGAACTCCTCCCAGTCCACCTGCCAGGCCTCGGGATGATTCGCGAACTCCCTTCCCAGATCGTAGGGCGGCAGGCGCAGCGCCTGTCGATCATCCTCCGCGACCGTGCGCTTAAGCGGAATGAAACGATTGAGCTCCGGATGCAACTCCAGCAGTGACTCCTGGGGCCGCTTCGCCTCCGGCGACGGCGCAGGCTCCGCCGGCGTCACCGCGGACGGGACTTCGGCCGCCGCGGATGCCATCGGCGCCGCCGACAGACGTTGCTCGCTTTCAATCGGCAGCGGGCGGACGACCGGTTTCCGCGGCAAAACCGCAGCCTGCCGCCCGTGGCCGACCGCAACCGCCAGCGCAATCACCAGCACCGCCGTCGCCACCACCGCCAGCGTCAGCGGTTTCCGCCTTCGGGACAACTTAGCCGGCGCGGCGGGCGGAACTGAAAAACCGATTCCGCAACCGCAACAATGGGTTGCCGCCTCGGTATTCTCCGCCCCGCAGATTCTGCATCTTTTCATGTTCCCACCGCCGGCTCGCAAAAGGCCGCGCCCGTCTTCGCCGCCGCCCGCCGAGTCAGCCCTGCTACTTGCCCATGCCGAAAAGGCGCAAGGCCGCACGGAAATCGGCCGGCAGCGGCGAATGCACCTTGATCTCGACATGCAAGTCCATCGGATCGGGCAGAATCAAGGTCGAGGCGTGCAATAGCTGCCGCGGCACCCGCATGAACCGCGGGTCGCGAAGGTTCTTGAGCCCGAACACGCGATCGCCGACAATCGGATGCCGAATCTGCGCAAGATGCCGGCGGATCTGATTGGTGCGGCCCGTCTCGATGCGCACCCGCAAAAAGGACATGTCATCCGTCCAGGCTTCGCGCGCGACCCGGGAAACGGCCGGCTGCCCGTCCAGTTCGGCATTGATCACCCGATGGGCGTACTGCAGCCTCCCCGACACCAGCGCATGATAGGTCTTGGAGACCTTGTGCGTCTTGAAAATCTCAATCGCCGCCAGCAGCGCGGCGTGATTCTTGGCGAACATCAGGCACCCAGTCGTATCCCGATCGAGCCGATGCACCGCCTCCAGCGTGGGGATCTTCTCCTGCTCGCGCAAGATCGTCTCCACCGACTTCGGGTCGTCGCAGCTCACATACCCGGCGGGCTTGTCGCAGACGAGATAGTTGTCATTCTGCCACAGCACCCGCACATGGCGCTTCGCCGGCGCCGCTTCGCCGCCCGCCGTCGTATTCCCGCCCCGTGACTGCGCCTGCGCGCCCTTGACCACACGCTCGGGAATCTCGACGAGATCGCCGGTCTTGAGCTCGTAACGCGCGATCCACACGCACTTGCGGTTGACCCAGACGCTGCGCCCGTCAATCATCGCCTTGGCCGTCCGCCGGGAAAGCGAAAACTTCGCCGACAGGAAATCCTGCAGCAGTTTGACATCCGGCTTGCCGACACACATCTGCATGATGCCGGCGGCATGTTGAGGCGCACGTCGCATATCAGATCTTCTTCAGACTCCCGACGACCCCGACGATGCGGCGGCCGCTTAAATTGGGCGCGAGCACGATTTCCAGTTCATCCTGATCGCCATCGTCGCCCTCGGCGACGATGCCGACCGTCGTGGTTTCGCCCGCAAGCGCCCGGCGGAAATTCTCCGGCAGCGGATCGTCGTTCATGAAGTCGGCAAACTGATGCTGACGCGCCGCTTCGAGATCGGGTAGCCCGAACATCTCCAGAAACGCGGGATTCGCCTCCAGGATATGCCCTTCGGCATCGCACCCGAAGAGCGCCGACTGCGACAGCTGAAACGCGTTAGCCTTGAGCCGAAACTGATTCATGTATTCACGGCGACGCTCGACATTCCGAATCGTGAAGATGAGATCGCCGGGATTCATGAGGTCGATCGACGACACCGTCACCTCGCAGGCGATCTTGCGCCCGTCGCGACTCCTGCCATTGGCGTCCACGACCACATGGCGATCGCAGTCGAGGCCCTTGCGAATGCGCTGGACGACCTCCTGCCTGAGCCCCGGCACGAACAGCGAAACCGGCTGGTCCAGCACCGCTTCCGGATCGTAGCCGAAATACTCCACCGCCCGAGGATTGATCTCGAGAATATAGCCGTTGGGATCGGTTATCACGACCGCGTCGTACATTCCCGCCAGAAACTGACGAAAAAGCGAACGCCGATCTTTGGGAACGAATAAAGGCATAGGCGGATTATAACAAATCAGACAATCAACATGCAATCGCCGTAGGAGAAGAAGCGGTACTCGGCGCGCACTGCCAGCGCATACGCGCAGAGGACGGGCTCGCGGCCGGCGAGCGCCGAAATCATCATCAGCAGCGTGGACTGCGGCAGGTGGAAATTGGTCAGCATCGCGTCGCAGACCCGGAACCGGTAAGGCGGGTAGATGAAGATGTTGCTCGCGCCCTCGCCCGGAACCACAACTTTGGTCTCCCCACTTCTTACTTCTTCACTTTTACTTTTTACTTCTTCCACTCCTGCCGCGACGGACTCCAGCGTCCGAACGCTCGTCGAGCCGACGCAGAAGACGCGCCCGCCGCGGGCCTTGCAGTCGTTGATGGCCGCAGCCGCCTCCGGCGAGACTGAAAAGGCCTCGAAATCCATCTGATGGTCTTCGATGTTCTCGGTCTTGACCGGGCGGAAGGTCCCGGGGCCAACGTGGAGCGTCACCGCCACGCGCCTCACGCCCTTGGCTTCCAACGCGGCGAAGATCTCCGGCGTAAAGTGAAGCCCGGCCGTCGGCGCGGCCACCGAACCGACTTCGCGCGCGTAAATGGTCTGATAGCGCTCACGGTCCGCGCGTTCCTCCTCGGCAGTTCCCTCGCGCTTCACATACGGCGGCACCGGCGTATGGCCGAACTCGTCGAGGAGCTCCATGAGCGGCCGCTCGCAGACGAACTCCACCTGCCACATGCCAATGCCCGAAAGCGGCTTCAGGAGCCGCACCTTAAGCTCGCGATTCGGCCCGAAGACGGCCTCCTGCCCTTCGCGGCACTTGCGCCCCGAGCCAACGATCACGTTCCACCGCAACCCCGCCGTCGACATCGACGGCCGGGCCGCCGCGGGATCCTCGGCAAAGCCGCCGTCCATGGGCGCGGCATTGACGAGCAGCACTTCCACCGCCCCGTGGGTATCGGGCCATTCGCCGATCAGCCGCGCCGGGAAGACCTTGGTGTCGTTGACGACCAGCAGATCGTCAGGCGTAAGGTATTCGACGATGTCCGCGATATGGCGATGCTCGATCATCCCGGTGTCGCGATGAAGCACCATCATCTTCTCCGTGCCCCGCCGTTCCACCGGGTGCTGGGCGATGAGCCGCTCCGGGAGCGGATACCAAAACTGCCGCGTTTTCATAGGCAGGTATTATACCACACCTTCGCCCGCAACTTTGCTCGGACAAACGCCGAACATGCGCTTGAAGGCCGTGGAAAAATGCCGCGCCGAACAAAAGCCGAACTTCAGGGCCACCGTCGCGACCGAGACCTTGCCCCGCTCCAGCTCCTGCCGCGAATTTTCAAGCCGACAACCAAGCAGGAAGGCATGCGGCGGCAAGCCCGTGGCGCGCTTGAACGCCTCGTTGAACGCCACCGTCGACAACGCCGCCTCGGCCGCCAGCGACTCAACCGGATACTCTCGCTCCGGGCTCGCCTGCATCCGCGCCACGATTTCCCGGACCTTGGGCTGAGGGCGCACGTCCTGCTCCGGCGGCAGCTGCGGCGACTCGATGATCGCCAGCAAAAGCTCGATCACCGAAGTCCGCAGACGCAACCGGCCGTCCACGCCCTTGGGCTTCTCGTCATAGATGGACAGCACCTGAGCGAAGCCGCTCTTCACCCGCGGCGAAGCGGGGAAAAGCCGCACGGGAAAATGCGTCAACGAACGGACCAGCCACTGGGTTTCGGCCAGCGTAAGCCCCAGAACCGCCTTGCCGGGCGACGGCAAGGCAAAGAGCAGCCGATAAAGCGCGAGTCCCTTGGGATTCGAGCGCATCCGATGCGGCTCATTGCAGTTGGAGACGAATACGCGCCCCGGCAGGAACGGATATTGCTGGCCGTCGGCCTCAAAGCGCAAATTGCCGCGCAGACACAGGCACACCTCGACGCAGCCGGGATGAACATGGTATTCGGTGCCGCCCCGAACCATGCGGTAGTTGCTGATGCCAACCAGCGGAATGGCATCGACCCCGTACGGCCTAAGGTCAATGGTTCGGCGCTCCACTCCGTCGACATAGACGATTGGATCTTCGCGAACGGCCATAACGGGCGCATTCTTACTGCCGCCGGTTTTCATGCCTTGACCATACTACTCCGCCATTGTGGCGGTTTCGGTTTTGCCGGGGACGACTACCGGGGCCTCAAGCACCCCGATGGAGTAGAAGCCCGACGCAGGGTTATGCGGCACCACGGGGATCGTCACCGTCGCACCCGGACCGCAGAGAAGATTGCAGTTGTCCGAGTTGAGATCCGCCTTGAGGTTCGTCACGGCCGTCCCGTCATAAAGCGAATAGTAGAAGCCCGGCACGCAGTTCGTGAGCGGCACGTTTTTCAGCGGTTCGCCATACGGATACGCCGCAAGCTCCGCCACCGGAATCTGCAACGTCGCCGCCTGAGCCGACTTGACGACGTTCGTCCAGTCCGGCGGCAAGAGAAACGCCGCAACCGCCCATTTGCCGTCCGAGGTCGGCACGACGTCCAGCGTGAACATATTGCAATATGTTTGCAACACCGTCGACCCTTCGCCACCCAACTCCTCCGCGACCTTTGCGCTCGGGGTGAACACGGCCCGCTTCATGACGTTCGACGCCTCCTCGGCCGTGTCGCGAACAATCTGCTCACCCGGCTTGACCGACACCGACTCAGACGCCTCAAAGACCTTCTCCCCCTCAAACCAGGTGGAGACGACCTTGGTCTTGCCGATGTCGGACGTCTCGCATTCGAACACGTCCTGGTCGGCGAGCACGAAGTCCGCCCACTTGCCGACCTTGATGCTGCCGCGCTCGTTTTCGAGGCCCATCTGCCACGCTCCGTTCAGCGTCAGCGCCTGGAACGCCTGCTCGCGCGTGATCAGCTCGTCCGTGTCGAACGGCGTCATGCCATCCGGAGGGTTTGGAATCAATCCGGTGACGGCGACTTGCATGATCCCGAACGGATCCTGCGGACAGCCGCCGTTTGCCGGGAAGTCCGTATGACTGGAGACCTTGACACCGGCGTCGAAGAAGGACTTCATCGGGTAGGCGTGCTTGATATATTTCTCATCCAGGAAACCCACCATATGTTCATCAGACCCTCCCCCGTTGATCACATGCCAGGTCATACCGGCGGTGCAGGCGATGTTGTTCTCGGCGAAACGCTGGAAATCTTCCGGACGCACGTTGCGGAGATGCACCAGGCAATTGCGATGCGTGCCGTCGCCGCCCTGGATATAGGCGTCAGTCACATCCCGGATGGCGGCATCGCCCATGGTGTGGGTGTGTACGGTCAGTCCCTTGGCGTTGCACGCCCTGGTGATGTCCGCGAGGCGGTTCGTGGCCCAGAAACTCTTGTAAACGGTGTGATCCGTGTCCTGGTATGGATCAACCATCGCGCCGGTCTTGGTTTCCACGCAGCCGTCCATAAAGATCTTCAGATAGCTCGGCAGCACGTGTCGCGTCCCGTACGTCTCCTTAAGCGAGGCGAGATGGTCGATCTCGCTGGTCATGTTCGTCTGCCACGGCTCCACTTCGTAGGTCATGGGGAATACGATCTTAAACTCCCCATTGGTGTCCAACCGATGCGCGGCTTCATAGAACTTGCTTGGATGCAACTGGTTGCTCCATCCTTCCAGCGCGATAGTATAACCCGTGGACAGCAAAAGCTCCTGGGACTCACGCACGACGGATTCCGCCACCTTGTCATCGATGTTCTCGTCCGCGATGATTCCACCCATACGCGTCAGATACCCCGAGACGCGCTCTTGCACGAATCCGGTGGGGTATCCGTTGCCGTCCAGTTCCAGAAGACCGCCGTCAATCTTCGTGATCAGCACGTTTCCCGCGCCGTCGATGATGCCGCAGCGCTTCAGACATTCCGTATTGCAGTAAGCGCTGTGACCGTTAGAATCGAAGAGAACCGCAGACACCCCGAGCGTAGCCGCGTCCAGCTCCTCCAAGGTCAGTCCTTCGCCCATCCGGAAGGTGTAGTAGTTCCAACCAATGGAAAAGAGGGTCTGCTTCCCAGCATCTTTCGCCGCCTGCGAAGCCGCCTTCAGTTTTTGCAGGACCATCGCCTTGTCGTCTGTGTACTCGAACTTGACGCCACCCTTCATGTGGACGAGACCGAAAAGCATCGTGTAGTGCGAATGTCCGTCGGTGCAACCGGGCATCACCATACCCTTGCCGCGGTGGTCGACGACCTTGGTGACGCCGTCCTCAATGAACGCCGCCGCACCGGCCTCGTCGCCGACGTAGACGTACCTGCCGTCCTTGACGGCGATGGCCTCGGCGACCGGATTCCCCGTCTCGGCGGTGCGGATCGTCCCGTACACCACCGTGTCTGCCGACGGATTGCCCGTCCGGCAGAGCGTCCGAATCCGCTCCATCACCGCCGTCGCGTCCATGCTCGACGCGACCTGGTAGCAGCGGTTGCTGGACGGATCGGGCGTGAATGTCGTCACGCCCTTCTCATCCACCGAAATTCCGCCCATCTCCGACAACGGCGCCAGCGCCTCGCCCTCAAAAAGCGGCAGCACCGTCATCACGTCCCAGAGACGGTTGATGCCGTCCGCCGCCCGATCAGGCCAATACGTGTAGACGGCGCGAACAACCGGATCTAGCGTGCCGGGCGGGAAGTCTGCCAGGACGTCCTTCGGATCGTACCACAGATTCAGTCCCACCTCCCATGTGCTGACGACAACCGGCGTCGGCCATTCCTCGAAGACCTTCTTCGTTCCCGCAGGATCACCTGCCGCGTTATATTCGGCGCCATCCTTGCCGTCCGGCGCGGTGGACGGATCGAAGCATCCGGCCATGATGCGCAACTCCTTCACCTTCGCCGCGATGAGTTCCTTGCCCGTGGACTGAATGCCATCGTCCCCGTAATTCAGGCCCGACTCCATCAACGCCTTCAGGTTGTTGAGGAAGCCGAGCGAGCAGATGACGACCGACTTAGGCTGCGCGTCCTCGAGGAGCCGCCGGTAGAGAACGACCGCGTTCGTAAGGGCGCCAATCTGCTCGTCCGTGCGATTCGTCGGCAGCATCAGACCGACACTCGTCAGGTTGTTCGAGTAGATGAGCGTCCAATAGGGATTGAACACATGCTGTGGCAGGCGATCTTCTGTCAGTGGCGTCGACACCCCGATCGGCAGGTCTCCAAGTCCAAGCGAAGCGAGGTAGCGGTCGGCGAACTTCAGGAACTCGCCCCTCCCGTGCGGATCGTCGGATGCATTGCTCCCGTCAGGACGGTCCATCATCACCGCCATCAGGTCGAGCTTGCCCGCCTTGTGCATCCGCGCCGCAAGATCAATCGTGAAGAGGTCGTCTATGCTTGAGCCGAGGTCCGTGTCGATGATGACGCGCGGCTTGCCGACCGCGGCCAGCGAAGCGTAAAACTTCGAGGTGTGGTAGAACGCGACCTCCCTAAAAGTCGAGTGCTGCCACTCCTTCTCCCGATCCGCTATTCCCTGTTCTCCATTCCCCGTTCCCTCCTCGACAACCGGCCAATTCTCGCCAATGAAGTCCTCCATATTCACGTTCTCCAGCGTCGCGACCGGATTCGCGCCCGCAGCGGGCATCTCGATCACGCCGGCGTACGCGAGTTGTTCGGGCGTAATCGCTTCTGCCTCGGCCAGCTCAAGGCGGTTGATGATGAACTCATTGACCCAGCCCACCGCCTTCCCGCTCGTCTTGATCTTCGCGTTCAGCGACCAAAATCCGGCTTCTTGACAAAAAGCGGCGAGAAACTCACGGCTGTCGTCGCAATGCTCGACATCAAATTCGGATTCCTCCAAAAACGAATCGGAGGGCGAATAGCAGTTGATCGTCCGCGGCAGCTTGGCGAAGCGCCCGTCCGCAGCAAAATCCTTCCCAGCGATCTCCGCGTTGAGCATTACGAACTTCGTGTAGTCGAGGCCATGATCCTTGATGGCGGACGAAATCAGCACGTTGCCGAGGGAGTGCCCGACGAGGATCTTCTCGCCCGACAGCCGTTTGCACGCTTCCGCGAACGGCTTCGCCGCCGCCAAGGCGTTCGCGACGTTCACAAAGTAGTTCGGCGTGAAGTTGACGCCAAGTTCATCGAACTTAATCTGCGACTGGTTGCCGTTCCACTCGACCGCGGTGAACATCGCGTCCGAGCCGGACTGCCAGAGTTTCTTGTAGAACTCCGCGGCGTTGCCCCTCGCCTCCTCGTGGTTCGTGTTGTAACCGTGAACAAGCACAAAGTGCCGGTTGTCCAACATCGTACCCGACGCGTCCTCGCGTCGTGGCGCTAACCGATCCCCTTCTGATCCCTGATCCCTCAAATTCATCCACCCGTACATGTCCTCCACATTCTTGACACGAAGGTCCAGCGTCACCTCGACGTGGTCGCCGGACTCCTTCTCGCCGCGAAGCGTGATGCCGCCGGCGTTCGCAAACGCGGCGCCTTCGACCAAAAGAACTCCCCTGCCATAGTGGTTCTCGCATGTGAAAAAACCATCTGGCAGTACGACATCACCATTCGCAAGCTTCGAGACCGCTGCCTGATAAAGCGGCGACTCGACATCCCAGCCCTGAACGGTCTTCGTGTGAAAGTCGCCCGCAAAATTCGGATTCAACCTGGTGAATACGACGTTAACGGACTCCGAACTCAGCTTCCAGGTGTAATTCGCCCAATCGTCCACACCAGTCACATCCACGAGCACGGGGAAGAAATCAAGGAGGTCGCAGCGTCCGTTGACCTTGTCGTCCTCGCAGTCCTTCTCATCATTCCCTCCGGGAACGTCATGCAGGTCGGTGTTGACATCTCCCTTGCCTTCGTCCACTTCCGCGCCTGCGGCATCATCGTCGTCATTGAGCCAGATGGTGAACGGCTCGTTCGCGGCAGCCCGTATACAATCGGCCTCGTCGATCACCCCGTTGCGGTCGTAGTCCGGCACAAGACGCGGACCAGGCTCCCCGGCAAACGCCGAAAAGGCACCAAGCGCCAACACCATACCCGCCACTGCCGTCATCAGTTGCTTCATCTCAACTTCTCCTTGTCGTCACATTATATCAAAACCGGCGTAGACATAGGCGATGACGCTCGGGACATTCAAGGAAAAACGAGGTGGCCGAGCACCGCCACCAGCGCCGACAAGAGGATTATCGTCACCACCCCGAGCCGCCGCGAATAGGCCAAATAGCCGGTCGCGACCGCCAGCGGCCAGGCCAGCCATTCGGAAAACGAGCAACGGGCGAAGGCCACCAGCGCCACCGACATCAGCGCAATCGAGGCGGGACGGATGCCGGCGAAGAGGCCTTTCACCACCCGACTGTCTTGGAATCGCGCCAGCGAACGAAACGCCAGCATCGCCAGCACCGCCCCCGGCAGCAAAAGCGCGAGCGAAGCCACGAGCGCCCCTGGACAGCCAGCCAGATTATAGCCGAAAAAAGTCGCGCAATTGATGCCGACCGGCCCCGGCGTCATCTGCGAAAGCGCCATCACATTGGCAAACTCCGTCTCCTCCAGCTGCAAATAGGCCGCCGTCGGCCCGACGAAATCCTGCAAATACATCGGCACCAGCACGAAGCCGCCGCCAAAGCCCAACGCCCCGTACTTGAGAAAGAGCACCAGCGGCAACCAGCTGGCATTAAATCGCCGCGTCCCGGCCTGATCGCGACCGCCGCCAAATTCCCGCATGAGCCCCAGGCCCATGCATCCTGCCAACACGAGCGGAATCGACACTTCGAAAACGCCAACGGCCGCCAGGCCCACCGTCAGCAAACCGAAAAAGAAGCAGTCCTTCTCGGCTTTCTGCCAGCTGCGGACGATCGTGGCGGCAATGATGCCGGTCATCGAGGCACGCAAGCCGACAAACGCGGCTGTCACCCATTCGTTGATCAGCGGCAGCTGCCGGTAGAAAACGGACACCAGCGTAAAGATGACCACCGACGGCAAGGCGATGGCCGTAAGCCCAATGACGGCGCCCCGAAAACCCGCGACCTTGTTGCCGACATAGACGGCGGTATGCGCGGCAATCAAACCGGGAATCATCTGAAAAACCGGCAGCCGTTCGACGAGCTCGCCGTCCTCCGTCCAGCCCTTGCGGGAAAAGGTCGCCTCCGCCGCCGCGATGATCGCATAGCCGCCGCCGATTACCAGCAGCGAAATCTTAAAGAGCTCCCAAAACAATTCCAGTTGACGCTTCATAGTCCAATTGAAAGCCGCATCGCCAGTTCGGCACAGGCGACGGCATCATAAAGCGCATCATGCCAGGTGCGCCCGTCTAACTGCGGGACGCAGCCGAAAGTCTCGCAAAGATCCCCTAACTTGTAACTGGGCAGCCTCGGGTAGCGCGCCTTGGCCAGTTTCAGGGTGTCCACCCATGGCCCCCACCGGGTAAGCGGCGCCACTCGCGTAAGAATCGTCTTCTCGCAGGCAAGATTATGCGCCACGAGACGCTGACCGGCCAAATACGGGAAAAACTCCTCCCACTGCGTCATAAACGGCACCGCCGCCTTGAGCCCCGGCATCGGCACCGAAGTCGTAAAGAACCATTCGCGCGTTTCGACGATCCGGTCATCGCGTACGACGGCGAGACCCAGCTGCCACGGCTCGTTGACGCCGCCGAGCTCATAGCCAGTAGTTTCAAAGTCTAACGCCACAAAGTCCATTTAAGCGCCCTCCGATTCCAAGACCGATGCCACTTTCAGCGCCTGGACGGTCTCGGCGACATCGTGAACCCGAACGATGGATGCTCCGTGCAAGGCGGCCCAAACGACCAGCGCAAGATTGCCGCCCAGCAGTTTGCCCGTCGCCTTGACTCCCGAAAGCTTCTGCACGATACGCTTGCGACTCGCACCTACCAATACCGGACCTCGCTTGGCAAGCTCAGGAATTGACTTAAGCCGCGCCAAATCCTCCTCGCGAGTGGTGCCAAAGCCAATCATCGGATCTAAGTAAATCGTGGGGACAGTCCCCGCAAAATCCGCGTAAGTTGAAGGAAAAACGGCGTCTACCTTAAATTTTCCGCACAATTCCGCAATTTGCGGAACTGACTCCGCATAAACGCAATTGATCATCTTGACGCCCATCGCCAAGGCGCGCTCGGCCGTTTCGGGATGGTAGGTGTCAACGCTCAACCTTGGGGACAGTCCCCGCAAAACCGATGGGGACAGTCCCCGCAAAACCGGCTCCAGCCGCGCCCACTCCTCCTCCCAAGTGATCGGAGTGGCCCCTGGCCGCGTTGATTCCGCGCCCAAGTCGATGATATCCGCCCCCGCTTTCGCCAGGTTATGGGCCCGCCGCACCGCCTCTTCCGGCCGGAAATACTTGCCGCCATCCGAAAAAGAATCTGGCGTGACATTGACAATTCCCATGACTTGACAGTTTATGGCCATCTCCGTCTAGGCTCCTGTCCATTTGAATTCCGGCTGACTTACCGGGCCAAAACTCCGCCGATGCTCGGGACAAGGCCCCAATTTGGCCAAGGCGGCCAGATGCTCGGGCGTCGGATAGCCCTTATGCTTGGCAAAGCCATAACCCGGATATTCGCGTTCCAAACGAAAGCAATCTTCGTCACGGGCCGTTTTCGCCAAGATGGACGCGGCCGCGATGAACAGCGACTGCGCATCGCCCTTGATCACATTTTTCGCCGGATACGGCAAAGTCGGCACCGCCAGCCCATCCACTAGAATCTTGGGGACAGTCCCCGCCGCCATGGGGACAGTCCCCGCCGCCAACTGGCCCGCCAGCGACTCCGCCGCCCGTCGCATCGCCAAATGCGTCGCCTTGAGGATGTTGAGCGCGTCAATTTCCTGCGGGCTCGCCGAAGCGATCGCCCAAGTGCATCCGGCCGTAGCTTTGATGACTTCCGCGAGCTGAAAGCGCTTCTTCTCCGACAGCTGCTTAGAATCGTTGATCGCCCGCCATTCGTTCGCGGCCAGTTCGGCGGCGCGATCAAGCGGCACCGATACCGCCGCCGCATAAACGCCGCCGACGAGCGGACCGCGCCCCGCCTCGTCAATGCCCATCACCAGCGGCCCCTCACCGCGCTCATAGTCCAGCGAAACCCCTTCCACGACCATCTCGTCCAGCCGTATGTCGTGCGCCGCGCACGGCAACTCGTCCACGAGCTGAAAGCGATACGCAACGCCCAACTTGCGGGCAGTCGGCTTAGCCGCCGCCAGAAAGCGGTCGTACCAGCCACCGCCAAACCCCACGCGATCGCCGGCACGAGTGAACGCCAGCCCCGGGCAGATCCAGACGTCGACCGTCTCCGGGCTTTCGACCTGATAGCCATCGCCGACCTTTTCGGGAAAGACGATTTCCGCCGGCGAGCGGGCGATGAATTCCGCCAAGTCGATTTCGGTCTTAAGCGCGCGATAGCAGCACACCCGTTTCGCGCCAAGAGTCTTCAGCAACAGCCGCTCGCACAATTGCCGCGACACCAGCTCGCGCCGAGCCGGCTTCACCGCCCGCCGCAATGTGCGCATTCGATCGCGAATCGCGTCCTTGGTCAAAGGCCCAGCAACCGACATGCATTGCCTCCGAACAGATCCTCCCAATCCCGCTGCTCGCGCACGGACTTGACCCAGCGAATCGCCTCGGGATAATGCGTCCAGGGAAAATCGGTGCCGAACATGATCAATTCCCGCGGCCAGGACCTCAAGAGCCGCATCTCCTCGTCGTAGTGCCACCGCGCATGCAGAACCGACGTGTCCGTGTAGACACCGCAGTCCATCAGCCGGTCGGCTTCGTGCGCCGGCTGCCGGAAGCACCCGCCCAAATGCGCGGCGATGAACTTAAGCCGCCGGCATCGCTTGACCAACGACTCAATCTCCCGCGGACCGCAACGCCCGGTCGACTCCCGCCAGCAGATGTCGCCGCCGGCATGGCACTGCACCACCAGCCCGAGATCGGCAACGATGTCGAACATCCGCCGCGAACGCGCTTCCGTCAAGGCGAAGTCCTGATAATACGGATGGAACTTGACCCCGCGGATGCCGCCCTCGGCAATGACCCGGAGGTGCGCCTCCAGTTCGGGATCGTCCGGATGCACCGAGGCGAACGGCACGATCCGCGCACGGGCCCGGTCGCCGCATTCGCCGCGAAGGATGCGGCGGGCCCGGTCGAAGATGATTCGCCAGTGCCCGGGTTTGGTGGCGATCGGGCAGGTGACGGCGCAGTCAACGCCGGCGCGTTCGATCTGATCCAGATGATTGGCGAGCGTGCCGTCGCCAGTCGACCACAGCACGCCCTCGGTCATTCGACACATTCCCGACATCGCCCGCACGGCAATCGAACGGGCGAAGTCATGAGAATGGACGTCGACGATCACTTGAGCATTAGCTCCGCCAGGAGTTTCGTAAAGCGCGCGCCGTCCGCCACCGGCGAACCTTCGGCGATGAGCGCCGCGTCATAAAGGAGCGAAACTGCGTCTTTGAGTGCGTCGCCTTCCAGCCCCCGGACCTTGGCGATGAGCGGATGCGCGGCGTTAAGCTCGAGAACGCGCTTCTCGTCCGGCACCTCCTGCTTCATCGCGCGCATCATCCGTACCATCGACGGCGGCAGGGAGTTCTCCTTCGCCACCAGACAGCAAGGCGAATCCGTAAGCCGCGACGAAAGCCGCACTTCGGCCACCTGCGCCTCCAGCTGCTGCTTGACCGCGTCCAAGAACGGCTTCAGCTCGGCGGCAGTCTTGTCCAGCGACTCCTTCTCCGCTTTCTGCTCGGCTTCGGAGCCGAACTGCACCTCGCCCTTGGCGACATCGACGAACTTCTTGCCGTCGAACTCGCGCAGCGACTCGGTGAGATACTCGTCAACCGGATCGCAGAACAGCAGCACGTCGCACCCGTGACGGCGGGCCGCCTCCAGCTGCGGCGCCTTGCGGGCGTCGGCTTCGCGTTCGCAGACGAAATAATAGATGTCCTTCTGGTCGGCGGCCATGTCCTTGACATAGTCCTCCAGGAACATCAGCTGGCCGGCTTCGCCCCGGGCGGTCGGATACTTGATCAGCTTCTTGATGCGGTCGGCATGCTCCCAATCGACATGCACGCCCTCCTTGAGCACGGTGCCGAACGCGGCATAGAACTCATCGTAGCGCTTCGGATCCTTCTTCTTGAGGTCTTCCAGCGTCGAAAGCACCTTCTTGGTGACGGCCGTCTTGATCTTGGCGATGATAGCGTCGTCCTGCAGCATCTCCCGCGAGACGTTGAGCGGCAGGTCGGAGCTGTCGACCACGCCCTTCACGAACCGAAGCCAGCTCGGCAGCAGCATCTCGATGTCGTCGCCGATGAAGACGTTGCGGACATAGAGCGACAGCCCGCGCTTCTGATTGGGCATGAAGAGCTCCATCGTCGCCTTCTTGGGCAGGAACAGCAGCGCCTTGAACTCCACCTGCCCCTCGCCGGCGAACGGAATCGTCTCAAACGGCCCTTCCCAGTCGTGGGTCAGATGCTTGTAGAACTCGGCGTACTCCTCGTCCTTGACGTCCTTCTTGGCCCGCTTCCAGAGCGCCACCCGGGTGTTGAGCGGCTTCGCCTCGTTTTCCTCGCGACGCTTGCGGTCCTCTTCCTTTTCGTCCTTGGGAAGGTCGAGCTGCCGGAAGGTTATCGGATAGGCGATGAAGTCGGAATACTTCCGCACCAGCTCCGAAACGCGCCACTGGTCAAGATACTCCGCCTGGTCATCGCGGAAATGCAGCATGATCGAAGTGCCGTAGCCGTCGCGCTCGGCATCCTCGATCGTGTACGAGCCCGACATGTCGCTTTCCCACTGATACGCCTGGTCGGTGCCGCGCCTCTTGGTGACGACGCGAACCTTGTCGGCCACCATGAACGCCGCATAGAAGCCGACGCCGAACTGACCGATCAGCTCCGGCAGCGACTCGCCGCCCTTTTCCTTGAGCATTTCCCGGAACTTCTTGGTGCCGGACGAGGCGATGGTGCCGAGATTCTGCTCCAGTTCGCCCGCGTCCATGCCGGAGCCGTTGTCGGCGACCATCATCGTCTTGGCGGTCTTGTCGACGGCAATCTCGATCTTCCATTCGGGATTGTCGGCGACGATCGCCTTGTCGGTCAGGCCCAGGAACTTGGCCCGGTCGATGGCGTCGGAAGCGTTGGAGATGAGCTCGCGAAGAAAAATTTCCTTTTTTGAATAAAGCGAGTTGACGACGAGATCGAGCATTTCGGCGATCTCAGCCTTGAATTCATTGGTCTTTTTCATCTTATTTCACATCCATCACATAAACCTGACGCGAACCTTCGTGCACCGAATTGAAGCCGAGCTGCTTGCCGTCGGGCCGCCACCGCGGGTGCAGGTCGCAGCGGCAGTAAATGTCGCGATACACCTCCGGCGTCCACCAGGCGCCGAGATCCTTGATCTTCTGGTCGGCCAGGCGCACCATCTTCCAATGGCGATAGCCCTGCTCGTCGAAATAGCCGTCGCCGGAGATGAACTCGCCGTCGGGAGTGTAGATGCAGTGGCCGTCGAAGCTCATCTCCGCGCCGCCGATCTGCTTCGGGTAATCCTCTTCGCCGACCGTGAACTCGACGTGCGTGTAGACCCGGTTGAGCCACTTGGCGGTCACGATCATCGTGCGCGCGTCGCGCTCGGAGAGATTCGGCTTCCAGTTGAAATGCGAGCTGCCCCAGCCGTCGGGAAAGCAGCGGCGGATGTCGGTGCCGTCGGCATTGCAGGTGAAGGCCGTCGTCTCCCAATTGACGCCCTTGAACTCCTTCTGGCCTTCGACCGACTTGGAGACCGAACGCGAAAGGAAGTAGATGCGCTTGAAGTCCTTGGAGATGACGGTGTGGCAGAGATAGCTCATGCCGACCGGACCCGGATCGGGCACCATCGACTTGACCGCCGCCGTGGAGACGATCAGCTTCGCCTCGCCCGTGCGCAAGTTGACGCGAAAGAGCCCGTCGTCCTCGGGAAACACCGTCCCGCGGCGCGCGTCCTGGCCTTCGCCCGCGTAGCCGTAGTCGGGGCGAGTGCAGAAAAGGCGCGAGTAGTTGATGGAAATCGCCCACTCGCCGTCTTCGGAAACGGCCGACACCGGGTAGCCGCCGAGGACGCGCTCCTCCTTGGTCTTCCAGTTCATGACGACTGCAGCGAACTTGCCGTCGCGCAGGTCGTTGAAGACGAAGGTGTCTTTGGCCCAGGGCAGCCAATGCGCCATCGCCGCCTCCTGGAAGTTCCAGGTGCGGGTGGTGGTCACCGGAATGAACTTGTTGCCGTCCTCAAGGTCGATGAGCCCGAGCGTGCACGGCTCGCCGTCGGGCATCCGATTCTTGAGATCGGTCTCCAACGTCAGCAGATAGCGGTTGTCGGGGCTCCAGGCATTGATGGCAAAGTAATTGGCGAGGAAGTGGTCGTGCGGACCAGCAGAAACCGCCCGCGCCGGCTGCAGATTGGGAAACGGCTTCAGTTTCAGGCATTCCTGCCCGGCGGCATTGCCCGCGACCATCATACTGGCGCCCAACGCCAGCGCTACGGTTTTCATGTTCATGGTTTTTCTCCTTTGGATTTAGATAAGCGGTTGAAGTTACGGCTGCGCCAGCGCCTCGGCCCGCACCGCCGACGACGGATCGTTGTCGTTCTTGGCGCGGTTGGTGTCCACCGCCCCGGTCACGAGCGGCGCGTCGATGGCCGCCTGCAGCTCCTCGGCCGTCACCGCCGACGCCGGCTGGAACTGATCCCCCGCGACATATTCGCAAAGCCGGTTCCAAAGCCACACCGACGCGGGATCGCCCGGGACGAAATTGAACCCGCAGACCAGCAGCTTGCCCGGCCCGACCGAATATTCGAACATCATCGCCTGCCGAATCACGCACTTGACCGACGAGGCAATGTCGACGATCGGATCGAAGGCAACGCCGCGCTCCAGCTGAATCGCCTGCCCGCCGTCGAGCAGGTGCCGGAATTGCCAGCCGCAATAGCCGTCATGGGGAAGCTGGGCGAAAATCGGATGCCCCGGGCGGATGACGGTCGCATAATTGCCGCTGCAACGCCCCGCCAGGGCAATCTGGAACGAGGTCTCCTGCGCCTTGAACGGCCCCGCACCGACGATCATCACCCGCTCGCCGGCCTGCAGCCTCGCCTGCAAATCGGCGGCGGCAATCGCATTCACGACCTTGACGCTGGCCGGCGCCTCGACCGCCGTTTCCGGAGGATAGGCATAGATTTCCCATTCGTTGGCCACGCGCGTCTCGCCGACTTCCATGCTGGCGCGGAGAAGATATTTCTTCACCGTGGCCGCTTTCGGCAGCTTGACCGCCACTTCGCCCAGCGCCGCCACCGTGCCGTTCGCAATCATCGGCGAATCGAGTTCCGCGTCAAAGACGCTTTGCCCGTCTTCGCCGACGAGCGAGACCTGAAGCTCCGAATCCGCCGTCACGCCCGAATAGTTGGAAAGCGTAAAGACCACCCGCTTGGTCGTGCCCGCCACCAGGTTGAACTCGTTGCCGAGATCGGCGAGGAGGACGGCCGCCGAATTGTACCGCCGCACGTTCTCGACCGTCTCGCCGGGCTTGAGCCGATAGAACTCGTCCATCATCCCGACCGAATATCCGAAGGTATGCCAGTGGGTGTTGATGTCGCCGAGGAAGTCGTAGCCGACGGTCCGCCGCGAAAGCCGCAGCTTCTCGAACGCATGCTTGCGGATGCGGCGCATCCATTCCGAGGAGTTGCGGAAATAGGTGTCGGCCCGGTCCAAGAGGCCCTTCTCCTTCAGCTGCTGGCGAACGCCGGAGAACATGCCGACTTTGAGCATCGGCGAATCCGGCGGATAGTCCTGCTCCAGCTTGAGATCGGCATAACTGCCGTCAATGCAGATCTCATGCGCGAGCCGCGGCTTGCCGCAGTAGGCGTCGCCATGCCGGTCGATCACTTCCGCCGTACCGTTGGTCAGCGTGTCGTAACTGGTCATGGACAGCTGATAGGAAGTGAAGAGATCCGTATACTTCGCCACCCGCGCAAACCGCTCGGCGTTGTGCTTGAACGGCTCGTTGACCACCGGATCGAGCCCCGGCATCAGCGCATACTCAAGCCCGCGCAAGGCGCTCATCGGCGAAAAGAGCGAATCGGTCTGCGAATGCACCATGGCCGCCACCTGCTCAAGATAGGCCTCGGCCAGCCGGTCGATGCGCGTCTCGTTGCCGGTGCAGTAGATGACGACCGACGGATGGCGGCGCGCGAAGGCGATGATTTCCGCATATTCGTGGAGCGTGGTGAAATTGGGGCTTTCGAGATGGACGAGCATCCCGAGCTCATCCGTCGCCTCCAGATATTCGACTGGCGGCACGAAAGTATGGAAACGCACGAAGTTGAAGCCGAGTTCCTTGCGCTTTTTCGTGATCATGCGGTAGTAGCCGAGATCCCGCGGCAAATGCATGGTCTTCGGGAAGTAGCAGTGCTCGGTGACGCCGCGCAGATAAACGAACTCGCCGTTCAGCTTGAGCCGCTCGCCCTCGGCCGTCAGCCGGCGCAGGCCGAAGCGCTGGCCGTAACTGCCCTCCGGCGTCTTGAGGCGCAGCGTATAGCGCCGCGGATGTTCCGGCGACCAGAATTCATAGCCGCGGGCGGACAGGGTGACTGCGCCAATGCCGCAGCCCTGGGCGAGGGTGCGCTCGCCGTCGCGAATCTCGTATTCGAACGGCACCCGGCCGGAAGTGTGGATGGTAAAGGTCTTCAAGTCGGCCGCCGTCGTCACATAGACGTCGCCCAGCGAATTGCCGACGAACCTGAGCTCCAGATGCCCGTTCACCCCGCCGGTGCCGCCGAAGGTTGCGCGGCTGGTAAGCCCGATCACATGATCGCAATAGCCCAGCACGGGGCCGTTGGAAACCGCGAGCACGATTTCATTCTCGCCCCGGGTCAGCACCTCCTCGGGAACCGGAAGCTCAAACGGCGTGGAATAGCCCTCGTGCCGGGCCACAAACGCTCCGTTGACCCAGACCGACACTTGGTTGCGGACGCCTTCAAAAGCCAGCACCGCGCCCCGCGTGCGCTGCAGCGTGACCTTGCGCCGGTAGAAGAAGGTGCCAGTAAGGTTCGGGAAAGTCGTATCCATCGCCGAACCGGTGATGGGATACTGCTGCACCTCGTAGCGCGGGTGAATCCGGAACTCGTCCTGGATGCCCGCCTGCCGAAACGCCGGAATCATATCTTCCCAGTAGCCGGGAATCGCGTTGGTAACCACCGCGCCCTGGAATTTCGGCAGGCTTTTCAGCGTCCAGTCATAAGGACTGTAGGCCATCTCCCAGGCGCCGTCCAGAAACTTGGACTGATAGCAGCAGTGCGAATAGACCCGCTCCTCGCGCTCGCCATACTCCTGCTCGGCGCCCGTCAGCGTCAACGCCATGGCCGAGACGAAAATCAACTCCAACGATTTTTTCATAGTTTATGCTCCGAGTCCGGCACGGCGTCGGCCTGATCCGGCGCCCCCGTGGGAATCCAGTCCTTCAGTTCTACCGGCGGCACCGGTCGGTCTTTGCCTAAAGTCACCTGATTCATCGTGACGCCGCGCGCATTTTCGATCTTCGACATCCCCAATCGCACCGCGCCGATCGACAGCCGCTCGAAAAAGAGGTCTTCCGCCGGGCACTTTTCATCAGCGGCAATGTCAAACATCCAGTCGGCGCATTGGGCCTTCAGGTTGCGAAGATGAATGTTGCGGATGGGGGTCCAGCGGAACTCGTAGTCCGGAAAGACCGCATACTGATAATAGTATTTGGTCTTGATGTTGAAGAGCGCCTCGCGAATGACGCCGATCTCGCAGTTCTCCACCCAGACGTTTTCCACGAAACCGCCGCGCCGGCGATTCGTCTTGATGCGCACGCAGTTGTTCGGCGAGGAAATGCGACAGTCGTGCAACCACACGTTGCGGACGCCGCCGGAGAGTTCCGAGCCGATTCCCAAAAGCGAACCGGCGTGAACATAATCGCAGTTGCGGACAACGACGTTTGCCGTCGGCCGGTTAAGCCGCCAGGCATCGGCGTTCCGGCCCGCCTTGAGACAGACGCCGTCGTCGCCCTGATCGAAACGGCAGTTCTCGATCAGCACGTTCTGGGTCATGTCGACGTCGATGCCGTCGTTGTTGTGCCCGTGGGCGTAGATGTCGAGCGCGCGGACGACCACGTCCTGAGAATGATAGAGATGCACCGTCCAAAACGGCGACTCGCGGATGCGGAAGCCCTCCAGCCGGATCCGGGCGCAGCGGTTGAGCTGCAGGAGGTGCGGCCGCATGTGCGCAGCCGGCAGCCTCGTCAGGTCGCGCGCCGCCAGCGTCGCGTTCGTCGCCCCCCAGTGATAAAGTTCGCCAGTCGCGGCGATATGCGACTCGGGCCGACCGAACCAAGTGCGCCAAAAGGCCATCCGCGGCCGGAGCTGCCCCTTGCCGACAATGGCAAGGTTGGTGCAGCCGTAGGCGTAGACGAGCGGCGAATAGTTGCGGCACTCAAGCCCCTCCCAAGTCGTGTCAACGACCGGATACTTGGCCGGATCGTCGAGAAAGTCCAGGACCGCGCCTTCGTCAAGGTGCAATTCGCAATTGGACTTAAGGTGAATCGCCCCGACGGTCCAGACGCCGCCCGGCACCAGCACCCGCCCGCCGCCGGCGGCCGACGCCGCCGCAAAGGCGGCGGCAAACGCCGCGGACGAATCGGAACCATCCGGCCTCGCCCCGAACTCGGTGATGACGAATTCCCGATCGGGAATGGCAGGTTCGGCAATCGCAAAGCGGCCGAAAGGTGCGTCCAGCTCTAGCGCCGGCGCTGCTAGGGAGAGCGCCAGCGTCAATCCGGTCAGAATGGAAATGCGAACGCGGCTCACGGCTGCTTCTCAAAGTACGGCAACCGCGAAAGCGGCGTCTTGACCACGAGCTTGCACGGTCCCTTGACGAGCGAACCGTCATCGGCCTTCCAGTTGCCGGCCGGAATGACCACCTCGCGCGTAGCCTTGCCCTTTTCAACCTGCGGCGCCACCAAAAGGAAGTCGCCCATCATGAACTCGTCCTGAATGCTACCGTAGCCGCAGCCGGGGAACATGTATTCGAGGTTGCGGATCATCGGCTCGCCGGTATGCCCGCACTCCCGGGCGAGCGCGACGAACTTCTCGGCGAACTTCTCCTGGCGCATCTTCACCAGGTCGCGGATGATCTGCTGGTTTGCCTTGGAAAGCACGCGCCACGGCGAAGCCGAGAACTGCATCTGCCCGCACAGCGCATGCACCTGCGCCGAGCGGACGAACATTTCCTCTTCAAACGGCTGCCCCGGCAGGAAAGTCACCCAGTTGCCGCCGCCGACCATGTCCGGGCACATGAAGGAATGGCCGAGCAATCCGCCCGCGATCATCGCCGGAATGAGCGCCTGGACTTCGCTCCACTTGTGGTTCTTGTCGTGAAGGCGCATCACGATCGGCTGCCCGCCGTTCTTCCAGGCGTGGCGATATTCGCAGACCGGATACTTGAGCGCATACTTAAGGTAGCCGTTGGCCTGATCGCCGCTCGGCACCGACTTGTCGAAGCAATGATAGCCGCGGGTGTAATAGAGGAGCGACCCGCCGTCCAGCTTGAAGCCGTCGACGCCATAGTCCTTCACCAACCGGTCGAGCTGTTCCGTGAACCAGCGATTGGCATTGGGGTGGGTGAAGTCCAGCAGGGCCGACTTGCCGTTCCACCACTGCACCGCCGCGGGATCGCCACGCTCGCCGAGCCCGGCCGGCGCAAGATTGAGGAAGCCGCCGATCGGCACCTTCTTGCCTTCCCAGGTCTTGCCGGTATAAAGCTGCCGGTAAGGTTCGGTATCCATCGAAATCCACGGGCACACCCAGAGCATCACCTTAAAGCCCTGCTGATGGAGCTTTTCGACCATGCCCTTCGGATCCTTGAAGCGCGAAGACTCGAACTCCCAGGTGCCGTAATTCTGCTGCCAGGTGTTGTCGATCATAAAGACCCCGGGCGGCAGCCCGTTGTCCAGCATCGACTGCGCATAGGCCAGGATGTCCTTCTCGTTCTGATTATAGGTCAGCTCGATCCAGGTGTTGTACTGCGGCGAACGGATGAACGCCAGGTCGGGCGTCTTGCCGCTCGGCGGGAAGTGATGCTTCGACGCATGGAGAAACGCCTCGCGGAGATTCTTTCCCGCTTCGACGACCTCGACCGGCGCGCCCGAGGAGGAAATCACCTTGATTTCGCCATCGGCAATTTCAAAGCGGCACTGGCGGTCGCACCAGATCTCGCGGCCCCGATCGGAAATCAGCAGCGACGCATACTGGTTGGCGTAGCCGTTGACCGTCAGGTCAATGATGCACTTGCTTTGGGCGGTAAACGGCATTTCCTTGGCGAAATAATTCGCCACGCCCCACCACTGTTCGCCCTCCAGCATCTTCACCGTCTGCGTGAAGCCCTTGATGCTCATCACCGGCCGCTCCTTGAAGATCTGATCGGCGAAGTCCATCGTCCACAGCCAGTCGCTGCCGGAAATGCCGTGTTCGCCGCCGCGCCGGACATACCCGAGCCGATCGCCGATCGCCGCCGTCGAGTATTCCGCCGGGAAGCCCGTCTTGGGCAAGCCCCGGAAGGAATCCCGAAGCTCCCAGACCGGCGAAGCCGCGACGCAGGCGAGATATTCGCCCTTGGTGTCGAACCAATTCGAGGGGAAGCCCTGCACCAGCAGCCCGCGCGGGGCGATCGACGCCAGCAGCAGGTGCTGGTCGAACTTCATCGCCTGCTCGTTGTCAATGTATTTGGCATAGGCCTTGCAATACCAATGCGGAAACGCCCGCATCTCGGTCGAAACATTCTCGCCGAAGTCGCGCTTGGCGAGCGGCGCGCCGCCGCCGCCGGTCTGACACGGGACGCAAACCGCAAAACGCTCGTCGCGGGAGGCCGCCAGGAGCGGCGTCTTCGCGAGCCGCGAGCAGCCGGTGGCGACCGACCGGGTCGAATCGATCTCGGGAATCTGCTCGGCAAGATCCAGGCCCCGCGACAGCGACCACGCCCAGGCGCCGATCGCGGTAATGTTGTCGTCGGCGTTCGGATCGCGCGGCCACAGCTCGAAGACACCGGTGTAGGCAAGCTCCTCCGGATCGCCCTTGCGCACCTCGACGTCGGGCGAAATGTCGCAGTAGCAGGCGGTCATGACCGCATAGCCGCGGGCAATAATCGTCTCAATCGGAAACGGCGTCGTCGAATCGCACCGACGCAGCTCGCCGCGGCTGGACTCCTGAATCACGTGATCGACCACATGCGGCTTGTCGTTGCGGCTCCAGCCCGTGCACTTGAACACCTCGGGGTCGGTGACGACATGCTGATTGCCGCGGTAGTTGAGGAACAGGATGACCGGCACCTTGGTCTCGTTCTCGCAGACGACGCGGCCGTTCTCCACTTTCGGCTCGATGCCCTTGATGCGGTTGGGGAGAATGACCAGCCAGTCCAGATGCGGCCCGGTCTTGTCGCGCTTGTACCACACGCGATACTGACGGCGGATGGCCAGGCCCTTGAGCGTCGGCCCCTCTTCCAGAAGCTCGGCCACCACCGCTTCCGGCTTCGGCGGCGTGCGCCCGAACATCTCCTTTTCGAAAATCCGGACGATTTCCGCCCGCCGCGCCTTCCACTCGTCCCAATTGGTCACCTTCTTCCCATTGACAAAAGTCAGCGGATCTTCCAGCGTGTAGGGAGCGATCTTGGACTCGTCGTAATTCGGTTCGCGCGCCACCAGCGTCGTCGCCACGAGCGCCACCGCCCACAATGTCATTCGCCTGATCATAGTCTTTCCTTTCACTTGCACTTGGCCCTGTCACTTCTTCGCCACCGGCACCTTCACCGTAATCCGCCGCGCCTCGTAATCATCGCGATTAGTCAGCTGCTCGGCACGGCGAAGCCCCGCCGGGAAGAAAATGTAATAGTCGCCCCAGACGCTCATTTCCTTGGCGTATTTGCCGACAAAGAAGCGCTCGCCTTCAAGCGGATCGAGATAAGCGACGAAAGTGTCATAGTCGGGCTCGTCCTTGAACTCGACGTCGCGGTTGAAATTGCGGCAAGTCCACATGCCGATTTCCGCAAACGCCCCGCCGCCGAGCTCATAGCGCCCGTCGCCCAAGGTCTTGAGCTTCGGATCGTTAAGGAACTTCACCGCCGCCGCGTGGGCCGGCGAAAGACTGTCAAACCGATCGTCGATCGGCATCAGCTCGACTTCCGGCGGCCGGTAGTCCGGATCTGCCGGCGCCAGCCGAACGTTGTCAAAGGTAATGTCCGAGCAGTTCTTGATGTCGCTGAAGGCCTTGCCGACGCGATTGATGGAAATATTGCGGAAATGCAGGCCTTCGACCGGCAGATGGCGGTCGCCCTGCACGTCAAAGGCCACCCGCACCTCGTCGCAAGTCAAGTCGGAGATGTTGATGTTGCGAATGCGCGTATAGCGCAGCTCGTAATCGGGAAACGCCTTCCATTGAAAGAGCACGTCCGTTCCCAGCCCGAACACCCAGGTGAGGTCGCCGGCCTGACAGTGGTCAAGGTAGATATTCTCGACAAAACCGCCGCGGCGGCGGTTGGTCTTGATGCGGACGGCGCCGCCGGTAGACTGCACCTTGCACCGCGTCATCCAGACGTTGCGGATGCCGCCGGACAATTCCGAACCGATTCCCAGGAGCGAATGGGAGCGCACCAGGTCGCAGTCGCGGACGACCACGTTCTCCGTCGGACGGTTAAGCCGCCAGGCATCGGCGTTCCGGCCCGCCTTGAGGCAGATGCCGTCGTCACCCTGGTCGAAACGGCACTTTTCAATCAGCACGTTCTTCGTCATGTCGACATCGACGCCGTCGTTGTTGTGCCCGTGGGCGCAAGTGTCAAGATTGCGGACGATGCAGTTTTCGCTATGATAGAGATGAATCATCCAGAACGGCGACTCCTTAATGCGGAAGCCGTCCAGCAGCACGTTCTTCGCCCGGTTGATCTGAATGAGATGCGGCCGAACGTTGGAACCCTTGATCGCGGTCACGTCGCGGGCGGCCATCGGCGCATTGGTCGAGCACCAGTGATAGAGGCATTCGGTGGCATAAAGATGCGCCGGCGGCCGCGTGAACCAGGAGCGCCAGCGATCCATCTTCGGCCGAAAAAGCCCCTGGCCGGTGATCGCGATGTTCTCGACCTCGTAGGCGAAGACCAGCGGCGAAAGATTCAGGCATTCGACGCCTTCCCAAGTCGTATGCACCACCGGGTAGTCGGCGGGATCGTCGGTAAATTCAATGATTGCGCCCGCCGCCAGGTGCAAGTTGCAGTTCGAGCGGAAACGGATGGCGCCGGTAATCCAAGAGCCGTCCGGCACCACCACCCGCCCGCCGCCGGCCGCCTCGCAAGCCGCCATCGCCCGGGCCAAGGCCTCGGTGCACTTCACTCCCGGCCGGGCGCCGAAATCCACAATGGAAAAGTCGCGCGCCGGAAAGACGCATTCCGGAATCGCCGGCATGGCAAACGGCGCGTCTTCGACCTTCACCTGCCGATACTCCATCGCCCACGCCAACGAAGCCGCCAGCGCCCATCCCCAAGCCAATGTCAACCGTTTGTCCATAAATTCGTTATTATATCACAGAGTTCCGCAAATCAACTGCCCGAGGTCGACTATTCATAACGCAAGCAATCAATCGGATTGAGTTTCGACGCACGATACGCAGGATAGAAGCCGAAGAACATGCCGACGAACGCCGAGAAGAGGAACGAATAGATGGTGCTCGCGATTCCGATTTCGATCGGCCAATGGTTGATTTCGCCAATCGCCTGCGCCGCGCCGATTCCCAGTGCCACCCCGATGGCGCCGCCGACCGTCGACAGCACCACCGCCTCCAAAATGAACTGCATCAGGATGTTGGCCGGCGAGGCGCCGATCGCCATTCTGAGGCCGATTTCCTTGATGCGCTCGGTGACCGAAACCAGCATGATGTTCATGATGCCGATGCCGCCGACCAGGAGCGAAATCGCCGCCACCGCCGTCAGGAGCACGGTCATCAGCCCCGAGACCGAGCCGACCGTGTTCATGATTTCGGTGGTGTCGCGCGTCTCGAAGTCATTGTCCTGATAGTCCGCAAGGTTGTGCCGCTGACGGAGGAGCGCGGTAATCTCGCGCTTGGCCTCGTCAATGTCGTCCATCGAATGCAGCGAAACGTTCATCATGTTGATGGACTTGAACTTCGAGCGCTGCAACACCCGCGAAACCGTGGTCCACGGAGCCATCACCGTGTCGTCCTGATCCTGCCCCCAGCCGGTCGCGCCCTTCGACTCCAGGACGCCGATCACCTTGAACGGCATCGCCCCGATGCGGATGGTCTTGCCGACGACCTCGGCATCCTCGTCAAAGAGGTTGGACTTGACCGTCGTGCCGATAACGCAGACCCGGGAATAGGCACGCTGTTCGGACTCTTCGAAGAAACGCCCTTCGCCGATCTGCCAGTTGCGGATGTCGGGGAAGTCGTAGGAAACCCCGCTCACCCGGGTGCTCCAGTTCTTGTTCTCGTGAATCAGCTGGCTGTTAACATTCACCGACGGGGAGACGGCCGCGACCAGATGCGACAATTCGGTGGCGACGGCGCGGGCATCGGCCGCAGTCATCGTCTGTCCGGCCCCCATGCCGCTGCGGACCTGCCCGCGGCGGTTCCAGTCTGGCCAGATCATCATGAGATTGTTGCCCATGGAGGAGATCTCCTTGACCATCATCGCCGAGGCGCCCTTGCCGATCGCCAGCACGGCAATCACCGCCGCAATGCCGACGATGATGCCGATGCAGGTCAGGAAGCTGCGCGTCTTGTTGCGCAGGATGGCCAGGATGGCCACCTTGAAGATCATGCCGAAGTTCATGGCTGTTTCTTCGGTTCGGGAGCGGTGCCCTTGGTGCCGCGCTTCATGCGCTTGGGCGCGAAGGGATTGGTGGCCTGCTCGGCGGTGCGCGCGAGCGTCTTCGGCGTTTCGTAGCCGATCACCGCCTCGCGGCCCTCAAACTGATCGCCGTTCTTGATTTCCGAGAAGGCGCCGTCGCTGATGCCCGGCTCCACCACGGCCGGTTCCAGCTTGCCGGACGCATTGAGGAACCACAGCTTGCGGCCGCGCGGCACCTCGCCGGCGACCCGGTCCTCGTCCTTCGGCCGGAACCGGAAGGCCGCGGCACTGACCACCACCGCCTCGTCCGCCCGGGCCGTCTCAATCGACAGCGTGGCGGTCATGCCCGGAAACAGCATCTCGTCCGGATTCTCCGCCTCGATGATGATCGGATAGGTGACGACGTTGTTGCTGGTGGTGGCCGCCAGCCGGATCTGCTTCACCCTGCCGGTAAACTTGCGGCGATAGGCGTCGGCGGTGAAGGTCACCGTCTGCCCGACCTTGATGTTGCCGACATCCGACTCGGGAATGGTAGCCTGCACCCAGATGGTGCGCAGATCCTCGGCAATCGTCAGGACCGGCACCGCGTTCATCGACGAGACGACCGTCTCGCCCTCCTCGACCTTGCGGGCCAGGACAATGCCGTTGACCGGCGAACGGATCGTGCAATAGTCGAGGTCGGCGCGGGCCTTGCTGACCGACGCCTCGCTCTGCTCGACCGACGCCTTGGCGCTGTCGAGGCTCGCCGCCGCCGAGTCGCGCGCCTGGATGGCGTTGTCGAGATCGGCCTCGGAGCACATCTTCTTCTCGAACAGCTTCTGCTTGCGCACCAGCGTCTTTTCGGCCAGCACCAGCGCCGCCTGGCACTTCTTCACGTTCGCCTGATTGCCGTGCAGCTGACCGAGCGCGTTACGATAGGTCGCCTCGTAGACCTGCGGATCGATGAGCGCCACCACCTGACCGTTCGTCACCATCGAGTTGTAGTCGACGAACATCTTGATGATGCGCCCGTTGACTTGTGCGCCTACCGGAATTCCGCTCGGGGTGTTGACCGGCTGGATCGTGCCGGTAGCTTCGACCGTGCGGACGATGTCGGTGCGCGAAATCGGCGCCAGCCGATATTTCGGCAGCTCCTTGCCGCCGAAGCCCGGCGCTCCCTCGCCGCACCCGGACAGCACCGCCGCCGCCAAAGCCGAACCCAGCAGACCTAAGGCTAACTTCTTCATTTTTCTTCCTTGATGATTTCTTCGTGATAAATCGGCTCCGAACCGAGGAGCGCAAACAGCCGAGCCTCCGCCCGCTGCCCGTCGTAAAACGCGGAAATGCAGTCGCCGATGGCCTTCGAATGCGAGGAGATCGCCTCGGAAAGCTCGATGCGGCTGACATCGCCGAGCGTCAGCTGCTCCTGCACCAGCTGCAGGTTCTCCTTGGCGCTCTTCTGCGAAGCTTGGGCGCTCAACAGCGCGGAAACGGAATTGTCGCGATTGGCGATGGCCGTCTCCAGCTCCAGCGAAAGCTCCTGTTCGGTCTGGTCCAGCGTCGCCGAGGCCCGCTTCATCGCCACCACCGCGCGGTCGACGGCCGTGGTCTTGCGGAAGCCCTGGAAGAGCGACTGCACGCCCGAGACGCCCCAGTTCCACATCCACAGCGGATCCGACCAGCTGAAGGAGGCCGAAGCCGAAATCGACGGCAGCAGATCCGCCACCGCATAGTCGACCGCCTTCGAGGCCGCCCGCAGCTGCGCCCGGTTGACCTTGATCGCCGGCGCATTGGTGCGGGCGAGCTGAAACGCCTCGTCCACCGTGAAGTCCGTGCGCCTAAAGCCGCGCCGAACGCCGTCCATGCCGACCGGACGCCGTCCGAACACCTGCTCGCAGGTGCCGCGCGTCTCCTCGACGCCGAGCGCGTTCATCAGCGCCGCGCCGGCGGTATCGACCAGGTTCGAGGCGGCGACCAGCGCCTGCCGCGCCTGCGCCAGGTCGAGCCGCGCCTTGAGCACGTCGAGCTTGTAGGCTTCGCCGGCCCCGGCGCGCGCTTCCGCCCGTGCGAGATGATCGGCGTAATTCACCACATTGGTCTCGGCGACCTCCTGCAGCGAGCACCGCTCCAGAAACGTGAAGTAGGCCGAGGCCACCTCGCCAAAGACCGTGTAACCGATCTCGGCCAGCTGCGTCTCGGCGGCCACCACCTTCTCCGCCTGTTCGCCCGCCCGCGCGTTATAGCGGCCGAAGTCCCACACCAAAAGTTCGAGCGAGATCGCGCCCGAGGCATTGCCGGCCGTGCGCCAGTCGCCGTCGTCAAGCTTGACCGCCTCGCTGGACTCGCGATGGGCGATCGAGGCCGACAGCTTGGGCGCCGTCCACGGCGTGTCGCTGAGGACGGGCGCATCGGCCTTGAGCGCCTTGAGCGCCAGCCGCGCATCGGCAACCGCCAGCCGCGCCGACACCACCGCCGGACGATTGGTCATCGCAAACCCGACGAGATCCGCCAGCGAACGCCCGCGCAAGTCCAGCCGCGCCGAAGCCGTGACCGCGTCCTCGCCCCGGGGCGCCAGCTCGCGTTGCGCCTTACGCGCGTCATGAACCGTCTGGCAGCCGACTGCCGCCAGTAACGCCAAGCCTACCCAACGATTGATTTTCATCTTAAAGCTTCCACTGGGTCTGATCGGTATGCAGGAGCTCGTGCGCCTTATGGCTGAGCGGAGCGCCGAGGAATTCGGAATAGAGCGCCTGCACCGCCGGATTCTCGTGCGAGAAGCGCAGCCGGTTGGCGCGGTCCAGCCGATAAAGCTCGCCGCCGCGCTCTTCCGCCAGTTCGCAGCCGTCGACGATCGGCTGGCCGCCGCCGCCGGCACAGCCGCCGGGGCACGCCATGATCTCGACGAAATCGTAAACCGCCTTGCCGCTCAAGATGTCCTCGACGACCTTGCGGGCATTCGCCAGCCCGCTCGCCACGCACGCGCGGACCGGCGTGCCCTTGAGCGTCACCGTCACTTCCTTGCGGCCGTCCGGCCCCCGCACCGCCCGGAAGGCGTCGGGATCGGGATTCTTCCCCTCCACGAGGAAATAAGCCGACCGCAGCGCCGCCTCCATCACGCCGCCGGTCGCGCCGAAGATGACCCCCGCGCCGCTGCCGGTCCCGAGCGGCGAATCGAACTCCACCTCGGGCACCAGCGCGACATTGATGTTCAGCTTCGCGATCAGCCGGTCGACTTCGCGCGTCGTCAGCACCAGGTCCACGTCCTTGCCGGCGCCGGACGAATTGACCGCCTCGACGTCGCACTCGTACTTCTTCGCCGTGCACGGCATGATCGAAACGCAGAAAATCCGCTTCGGATCCACTCCGAGCTTTTGGGCGAAATAAGTCTTGGTCACTGCGCCGAACATCTGCTGCGGCGACTTGGCCGACGACAGCTGCGGCACCAGCTCGGGATACTCGAGCTTGAGAAACCGCACCCAGCCGGGGCAGCAGGAAGTGAAGAGCGGCCGCTTGAACTTCGCCGGCTCCGACAGCAGCTTCAGGAATTCGCTGCCTTCCTCCATGATCGTCAGGTCGGCGGTGAAATTGGTGTCGAACACATAGTCGACGCCCAGCTGCTTGAAGACCGCCGCCATGCGCTTTTCAGTCGCCATCGTCGGCGAAAGCCCCAGCCCGTCGCCCCAGGCCGCGCGCACCGCCGGCGCAACCTGCAGCACCACCGTGACCTCGGGATCGTGAATCGCCGCGAGCAGCCGCTCGGTATCGTCGCGTTCGCGAAGCGCCCCGACCGGACAGTGGGTGATGCACTGGCCGCAGAACGTGCAGTTGACGTCCGTCAGCGACTTGCCGCCGGCTACCGCCACCTGCGCATGCGCGCCGAGATTGACGAGATCCCACACCTTCATGCCCTGGATGCGGTCGCAGACATTAACGCACCTGAGGCAGGTCACGCACTTCGAATCGGTGCGGACGAGCGGCAGCGTCTTCGGCATCGCGTTCTTGGCCAGGCGCGTCGCAAACGGCTGCTCCAGCAGATTGAAGTTGCGCGCCAGCGTCTGCAAGGCGCAGTTGCCGTTGCGGGCGCAGGTCGGGCAATGGCAATCGTGCCCCGAGAGGATCAGCGCCAGGTTGTGCTTGCGCGCCGCCAGCACCCGTTGCGAGTTGACGAGCACTTCCATGCCCTCCTCGACTTCGGTGTTGCAGGCCGCGACCAGCCGATCCTTGCCCTTCACCTCGACGACGCAGATGCGACAAGCCGCAACCTCGTTGAGCTTTTCCCAGTAGCAAAGCGTGGGAATCATGATCCCGTGCTGCCGCGCCGCGTTGAGAATCGTCGTCCCCGCCGGAACTTCAATCGCCTTGCCGTTAATCGTAATCTTCATCTGTATCCTCCTCTTCCCGACTCAGCGCCGAAACGCCCCTTTGCCGCAATGGTCGCAACGGAGGCACCGGCTGCACTCCTGCTGCGCCTCCTCGTCCGTCAGGCACTTCTCCATCAAGTCAAAGTCCTGCGCCCGTTCCGCAGCCGGACGTTCCGTCATGTTGACGCGACCCCAATGCAGCCGCTGGCCCGCCGGCGCCGCTGGAATCTCCACCGTCTTCGCGAGCGGCAGATTGCAGCCGCAGAACTCGGCGACGTTCTCCGCCGCGACCTTGCCGGCGTCGATGGCGCGGATGACCGTCGCCGGACCGCTCCAGCAGTCGCCGCCGGTAAAGACCCCCGCGAGCTTCTCGCCCGCCTTGCGGACTTCGCCCGCGGCATTGGCGACCAGCGCCCCGCGTTTGACCTCAATACCATATTCTGCGAACGCTTTCGAATCGATGTCCTGGCCGATGGCAACGACTACGATGTCGCACGGAATCGTCGTTTCCGGCTCGGCCGCATCAACCGGCGCCGGACGCCCGTCCTTGACCGCCCCGGGGAGCTGCGGCTTGACCACCAGCCCGACGACCTGATCGTTTTCGACCGCCACCTTGACCGGCGCCATCAGCGGCACGATCTCGCAGCCTTCGGCCTCGGCTCCCGCGATCTCGTCAGGGAGCGCCGTCATATCGACGACTCGCCGGCGATAGACGCAAGTGACCGACTTGGCGCCCAGCCGCCGCGAAGTGCGCGTCGCATCCATCGCGACATTGCCGCCGCCGACCACGACCACGCGCTTGCCGGAGAAATCCGGCCGCTCGCCTTCGCCGACCGCCCCGAGCAACTCGACGGCCGAAAGGACGCCCTTCGCATTCTCGCCCTCGATCCGCAGCTTTTTGGCGCCATGCGCGCCGATGGAAATGTAGACCGCGTCAAATTGCTTGCGAAAGCCTTCAAAGGCAATGTCCTTGCCGACCTCCTGGCCGTAGACCACCTTGACCCCGGTCGAGAGGATGACGTCAATGTCCCAGTCGAGATTCTGGTCGGGCAGCCGATAGGCGGGAATACCGTAGCGAAGCATGCCACCCAGCGAGCGCCGCTTTTCATAGACGGTGACCTCGAAGCCCTTGAGCGCCAGGAAATAGGCGGCCGTAAGCCCGGCGGGGCCGCCGCCGACAATGCCGACGCGCTTGCCGTTCCGCGGCGCCGGCGCTGGCGCGGGCACCGAACCCGACTTCTCGACCGCATAGCGCTTGAGCCCGCGGATGTTGATGGCGTCGTCGACCGTATTGCGACGGCAATAGCGCTCGCACGGATGCTCGCAAATGAGCCCGCAGACCGAAGGAAAGGGATTGTCCTCGCGGATGACGCGCACGGCGTCGGCATAGCGACCGGCGCCGATGCAGGCGATGTAGCCGGGGATGTTGACATGCGCCGGGCAGCCGGTGGCGCACGGCACGCTGGCGAAGTTCGTCGTGCACACGCCCGTGCGGACATGGGCGAGATAGTCGTCGCGAAACGCCGTCATCCCGTCCAGCACCAGCTTGGCGGCCTCGAACCCGATGGCGCAGTCGGCGGAATCGTAAATCGAACGGGCCAGATTTTCCAGGAGCGCCAGCTCGTCTTCACCCGCCTCCCGGGCGAGGATACGCTCAATGATGCCCGCCAGCCGATCCAGCCCGACGCGGCAGGGAACGCATTTACCGCAGCTTTGGGCGAGGCACAGGCGAATGAAAGCGGCAGTGAGTTCCACCGGGCAACTGCCAAACGGCGACGAGCCGGCGCGGCGCACGACATCGGCATAAAGCTCCGCGACTTTTTTCGAGGCCGCGCTAGCTTGATTCATATCCATAATTCAGTCTCCTTATTAAGGCTAAATTATACCATAGATTGACCAACGAATGCAGGAAGCGCAAAATTTTTAGATTTTTAGATCTGCCTGCCGATGTCCTTCTGCCAGGGCTCCACCTCATAGGTCTCCGCCAGCTTGTCGTCGACAATCTCGTCCGCGTCGATTCCGCCCATGCGCGTCAGATACCCCGTGACGCGCTCGTCGACGAATCCGGTCGGGCAGCCCTTCCCGTCGAGTTCGAGAACGCCACCGTCGATCTTGCCGATGAGAACCTTGCCCTTGCCGTCGATGATGCCGCAGCGGCGCAGGCATTCCGAGTTGCCTTTCAACAAGAGCGCAACCACCAGATTCAAACACATTCGCTCAACCGCCATCACCCAAAATCAAAGGCAAGTAATTCAGATGGGACTGTCCCCACAGCAATTCGCGCTCGCAGGAACCTCGATGCCCGCGCCCGCGCCGGTCGTGCCAACTGCGTCACCACCGCGCAGCGAAACGGTCACGCCAGCCGCGATGTTCAGCGTAACGGTCGCACCGTCCGCCACCGCCATTGCGCTCTCGGTCGCTGGCGCGGCGAAAGTGACACTCTCGACGAACCGATAGGTGTTACCGTCCTTGAGCGCACGGCAGCTCTCGAAGTTCCCCGACGTTACGTCAATCACCGCCGCCCGCGCGGCGGAAGTAAAAAGTAATAGTGAAAAAGCAAGAAGTAAGGACATCCGCACTTTTTCACTTTTCCTTTTTCATCATTTTCGTTTTTCCTTTCAAAACAAACGCTCGCTTCCAGTTTCTGCGACGATCCTGCCGACCGCGTAAAGCGGCACGTCCTCCGTCAGCTTCCCGACGTGATGCCGCTCGAGCGACGTGCGATAGCAGCGCGGCGGGCTGAAGAACTCCCGGTAGGTCTTGAGGCTCTTGGCCTTGAGATTGCGCTCCGCCTTGGCCTCGACCGGATAGACCGCGTCCGCCCCCTGCAGCAGGAAATCAACTTCCGCATCTCCCCGTTCCGAGGACCAGTAGGCCGGGGACGCCCCCGCCGCGAGAAGTTCCTGCAGGACATACTGCTCGGTCAGCGCCCCCTTGAAGTTCGTGAACACGGCGTTGCCCTCGAGGACGGCCGAGGGCGGCAGGTCACTCATCGCCCCCAGAAGCCCGACGTCGTGCATGAACAGCTTAAACGCGGAGAAATCCTCGTAGGACCTGAGCGGCAGACGCGGCGGATTGGCGCGGAACAGCTGCGTGATCATGCCCGCGTCGTCCAGCCACTGCAGGGACTCCTCGTAATCCCGTCCGCGCGCGCCCTCCTTCAGCACCTTGTAGACGAACTTCGCGTTCTCCTTCGCCAGCTGGGCGGGAATGTTCTTCCACAGAAGGCGGATGCGCCCGAGCAAGGTCGGCTCGGCGTGTTTGACGAAATCCTTGTCGTAGGCCCGCAGAATGCGCTTCTGCACCCTGCGCGTCTCATGGTAATCGCCTGTATCGACGAAGGTCTGAACCGCCTCCGGCATGCCGCCGACAAGATAGTAGTCCTTGAGCAGCCCGACAAGCTCGTCATGGATGAGGTCGACGACATCCCAGCGGCCCGACGCAAGTTCCTCGAGTTTCACGCTCTCCCCGCGTGCCTCCAAGAACTCGGCGAACGTCATCGGACGGACATCGAGGAACTCGACCTTGCCGACGGGAAACGATCCGCGGCGCTCCGGACTGCGCTTTCCCCGTTCGCGGCGCAGACTCAGTCCGAGAAGCGACCCTGCGGCCATCACGGCCAGCTCGGGCATTTTCTCATTGAAGAACTTGAGCGAAGTGAGTGCACGGGGCGATTCCTGAATCTCATCAAGTACAAGCAGCGTCTTGCCGGGAATGATGCGCTTGCCGCTTCGTGCCTGAAGAAGTCCAATAAGGATGACGGGATCAAGATTCGCACGCTCAAAACTCTCACGGATCGGATCATCCTCCATAAAATTCACCGTAACCGTATCACCCGGATAGGCCCGTTTGGCAAATTCCTCCATCAGCCAGGTCTTGCCGACCTGCCGTGCTCCCATGAGAACCAGTGGTTTGCGCTTATTTTTCGCATTCCACGACTCAATATCACCTAATACTCGTCTCTGCATATGCCTCCTCGGCGAATATTATAGCACCCACGAGACACATTTTTCAACCGAAACAATTCAATTCTGCACACATAATTCAACCGAAAGAACATCCCATCGCACACATTACACGCCCCAGAATCTGTGGGGCCAGGCCCCGCCTCTATTCGCCTTGCCGTCGTACGCCTTGACGAGGTCGAAATCACCGCCGCTCATCCCGCAGGGACGGAACCCCGTGCGGACGATCGTCCACGGACCCTTCAGTGAATCGGCCGTCAGCACCATCTCGGTCTGCAGCAGGTAGTCCTCGCGCGACATGATCTTGAGCCAGCAGACGAACTTCTTCGTCGCGGCATTGTAGAGGATATGCGGACGGTCCATCTGCGAATGCGGATTGAGCGGCGACTTCTCGTCCGTGAGATCCGGCGGAATGACATTACCCTCGAACTTCCAGTTCATCAGGTCCTTGGACGAATACAGGTTCACGCCCCAGTGCCAGACGTCGTTCGTCCCGCAGGTATGCTCCTTGTTCTCGCCGTACCAGTAGTAGACGTCGTCAACCGCAATGATCGAGCCGCCGTGCGCCTGGATCGGACGCCCTTCGGTATCGAGCCATTCCTGTCCGGGACGGATCGAATCATAATGAACACCCGCCGTCACGACACCGGTGCACGCGGCGACCAGGGCGAACATCAGCATCTTCGCATTCATTTTGTCGTCCCCCTATAAGTTATCCGTCACTCGATCGTGAAGACCGTACCCTGAACCGGTGCGACAGGACTCGCGGATTCGACCGCCTCAATCTCGGAATAATACTGCGCGACAGTAGTGTGCGGGCCGAATTTGATCTGCAAGCCGGTCACGTCCTTGGCGACATATCCGGTCGCCGCGTCCTCCGGCGCCGCCTTCGCCGCGGTGAAGAGCGCGTTGGAGACGGCGATCACCCCGCCGGAGACCTCGGCCTGGTCTCCCGACCACGCGCCGGTCGACTCGAACGACGCGGCGGATTCCGCGATCCACTCCGCATCCTCGTCGACCTTGAACGTGCCTTGCTCGAGGGTGACGTCCTTCGTGTAATCTACTCCGCCGATCGTCACCTTCGCCGAAACCTCCGCGCCGTCGGGGATGTCGCCCGTAAACGCAATCGAAACGGTATTGCCGTTATAGTCCGTCAGCGGACGCGCCGCCACTGGCCTTCAAGGCGCTTTACCTGCGCCCTTCAACCGCGCGGCCGAATTCTTCCTTCTCGGTTTTGCAGCGCAATGTCGGCTACGGTCGGCAGTACGATTGAGATTTCCGCTTGGCGGAGGGCTACGGGATTAACGCTGGGCCGCCAAACCTAAATTCGGCAGTTAAATCCTGCCAGCTCGCCGATATTTAAACACAGAGACACAGAGGCACAGAGGTTTGGATAGATATGGATCATAATTTGGCAATCTTGATTTTCACCCGTTTGGTGAAATTGCTGCTTGTGAAAAGGAAAGCCTGCGTTCAGCAACCCAAATCACTTCGCGTTGCGGGAATAGACCTCGCTTCCCTCAAACCAAGTTGAGACCACCTTGGTCTTGCGGATGTCGGTCACTGGGCAGTCAAACACGTCCTGGTCGGCGAGGTAGTCTTCATCAAAGAAGGTCAAAAAGGCCTTCACACCTTCCTCAAGGCCAATGTGCCAGGTCATGCCGGCGACGCAGGCTCTTCTTCCCGGACTCCTTCGCGGCACGTGCAGCCGCGTCCAGCTTCCGCAGGATCTCCGCCTTGCCGTCTTCATGTCCGAACAGGACCCCACCCTTCATGTTGGCCAGGGTGATGGGCAAGATATAGTGCGCGTGGCCATCGGTGCAACCTGGCATCACCATGCCCTTACCGCGGTGGTCGACAACCTTGGTGACACCATCTTGGATGTACGCCGCCACGCCAGCCGCGTCACCGACGTAGACGAACTTGCCGTCCTTGATGGCAAGGGCCTCGGCAACCGGCTTCTCGGTCTCCGCCGTGCGGATTGCGCCGTGCACCACCGTGTCAGCGCAATTGTCGTCACCGTCGGCACCGGTTGACATAGTATCACTAATAGAGTAGCTCATGCAATTTACCTATCAATGCTACTACATCAATAAACTCTGACCCTGAGCCCCTCTTCATTTTCGTTTTTCCTTTCAAATTCAGTTCTCAACTTAATCCAATTCGCATTTGCCGAGAAGGTAGTCGATGACATTCAGCGTGCGGACGCCATTGTGATCCGGCACGAAGACATCGTCCATTGTCAGCAGATACTTGGGATAATTGTCCTTTATGCCGCCGAAGAC
>JAZLMR010000067.1:0-50930 GCA_045598785.1 Kiritimatiellia bacterium | reverse complement strand
CGGGCTATCCGCTCGGCAGCGAGGGGAATCCGTGGGAGATCGGCGCGGGCGATGATGCGGCGTCGATGAAGGCGTGGAAGGACGGGAACACGGTCTTCTTCGATCCCGCGCGCGGCGTTGCGACCAAGGAGGGGCTGGCGACGGTGACGAACGCGATGGGCGGCGCGGACTTCCCGGCGAAGCTCATTGCGACGGATGGCTCCGAGACCAACGACCTCGTGATGGTGCTGGGCGCGAGCGGCACGGCGTATGAGTCGCTTGCCGAAGCCCTCGCGGCGAACGAGGCGAGCTACACGCTCTTCGAGATTGAGGGCATCCCCTATCTCGACTGGGACGATGTGAACAAGAAGATGACGAACGCGATGTGCGTTGTCTTCGAGACGTATGCGGGTCAGACGACGCTTGCAGCGGGCACAACGTATGTGGTGATGGGCGATGTGACGGTTTCGACGCGCATCGCGGTGAACGGCACGGTCGAAAGCCCGACGCGACTCATCCTCTGCGACGGTGCGACGCTGACGGCGAAGATTGGTATCAACGTTGAAAGCGACAAGGCACTCGTCATCTGCGGACAGGAGAAGGGCACGGGTGCGCTTGAAGCAACTGGCAGTAGTGAATACGCAGGCATTGGCAGTTATTCCGGTGCTGGCGGAACGGTGACGATCAACGGCGGCACGGTGATCGCGGCAGGCGGCGAATACGGCGCGGGCATCGGTGGCGGCTGTTATTGCTCGGGCGGCACGGTGACGATTAACGGCGGTACCATCACGGCGATTGGCGGTAATTATGCTGCGGGTATTGGCGGCGGCTATTGTGACGCGGGCGGCAACGTGACGATCAACGGCGGTGAAGTGACGGCAACAGCGGGTATGGATGATGATGTTGGTCCCACGGTTGCCATCGGTGGCGGACAGTGTGCCGAAGATCAGGGCACCGTCACGTTTGACGTGGGCAAGACCTTTGTGGTCAAGACGGGCGATACTGCGCCGGGTACGAATGTGACGGCGGCGGCGTTCGCGGACAGCCACAGCGCGAAGTATGCGCAGGTCCATCTGGGCTGTGCGCTGAAGATTCCGGCGGCGGCGACGGGGTACTCGTATGTGGTCACGAACACGACGGCGGCGTTGTCCGTCCCGGCGACGCCTGTGGACGGCACGAATGTCTATGCCTTCGCGACGAACGACAGCTATGCGGTCGCCTACACGCTCGAATATGGCTATGAGTGGGCGACGGCTCCGGCGGCGAATCCGCTGACGGGCACGATTACGGAGGACACCGCGCTGGCAGCGGTCGCGGCGAAGGCGCGTACCTATACCGTCCGCTACGACGGCAACGGCGCGGCGGGCGCGATGGCGGACGACACCTTCGCCATGTTCGAGACGACGAACCTGACGGCGAACGCCTACACGGCGGTCGGCTACACGTTCGAGGGCTGGATGACGAACGGCTGTGACGAGGTGGCCTACGACGACCAGCAGCAGGGCGTTAACTTCGTCGGACCGGGCGAGACGCTCGCGCTCAAGGCGAAGTGGAACAAGACGGGCCTTACGAACCCAACCTTTGACGCGCTCACGAACGCGCTCGTGGCGGTGACGAACCAGGCATCTTCGCTGCCGGTCACGGTTACGCTGACGGGCAATCTCACCGTCCCGCAGGGCGGCGTGGTCAGGGTCTATGACGGCCCGACGATCACCTTCGAAGGTACGGGCAAGTTCGACGTGTCGGCGATAGTTCCCAACCTGTGGAACGAAGTCGTAGTCGGCGAGGGCTTTGCGGACGATTCCGCGCTCGACCTCTTCAAGACGCACAAGGACGCGAAGGCGTACTTTGTGGACGAAGGCGGCAAGGTCGAGCTGCATACGCGTGGCGAGCAGGAGGAGTTCCCGTGGCTTGTCGGGCCGGAGGGGGCTGAGTCCAACACGGTCATGTGGGTGACGAACAGCGTCCTCTACGCGAAGCCGGTGCGTGGCACGGCGAGCGTTGCGGAGCTACAGACGGTCACGAACGCGCTGAGCGGCTACGTGCCGGCTTCGATTGTGACATTCCTCGCGGATGGCACGCCGACTAACGTGGTGATGCTGCTCGGTGACAATGGCGTTCCCTACGACACGCTCGCCGAGGCCTTCGCGGCGAAACCGATGCCGGAGACGGTCAAGCTCTACGAGGTGAAGGGCGCGAACATCGAGTTCAACGCGATGGGCGGCGTCTTTGCGGATGGTTCTGAAAGCGTAACGAACTTCTGCATCGTGACCTACGCGCTGCCGGAAGCCCCGACACGCACGGATTACATGTTCCTCGGCTGGTACGACGGCTGGACCAACGGCACCGAGGTCGTGACGAACGGCATGGACCTCATCCGCTACGAGCCGCACACGCTCTACGCGAAGTGGCAGTCGACCAAGGTTCCCAAGGACGAGGGCGACGAGACGACCTTCAAGGGCGATCCGGATGCGGATACGACCGTCATCTCCGGGGCCAAGCAGAGCGTCGGATCCGACCTTGTCTTCCCGGACAAGCTCTCGAACGGTGAGGACGGCGCGGCGGTCGTGGAGATCGGCGAGGCGGCTTTCACGCCGAGCGTATACACGAATAGCGCGATTGCGTCTGTCACGACGCCGCTCTACCTGACGAAGATCGGCGACGGGGCGTTCTATCAGGTGAAGACGCTGAAGACGCTGACCATCACGCCTTCCCGTGATTATCGCGATCCGAAGAAGCGCGCCGGCCTTACCATCGGCGATTCGGCGTTTGCCAGTACGGCGCTGGAGTCGGTGCTGATCCCGGAAACGGTTACGAACATTGCAGACTATGCCTTCATCAACTGCGCGAAGCTCAAGACGATTGTGTTCGCCGGGAACGAGAAGATCACTTGTTCCGGCGCGGCCTTCGAGCGGTGCGGCTACGAGACGGAGGGAGGGATCCGCATCTACATGAGCGATGACTTCAAGAGGGAAAACGACGGCCTGGTTGGCGACATCATCGAGCACAATCCGTCGGTCAAGGTGATGCCGATGGTCGGGTATTCTCCCGCCGTCGGCACCCGCATCGCGGCCTTGACGCCAGACGATAACGGCAAGGTCGCTATCCTCGTCGACGTGAAGACGCTTGTGAACGGAACGTTGCCCGATCCCTCGACGGTGCGCCTCAAGTACGCGCCGACCGTTGAGGGGCTGGGAGGCGACGGCGTGGAGCTCGAAGGGCTGACGAAGCAGGTGTTTGACGACGGAATGCTCCTTTTCGAATTTACGAAACCGAGTTCGCAGTCGGCGTTCTTCACGGTTGTCATTGAATGATTTCGACACAGGAGACTTAAAAATGAAAAACTCGAATCTCACTTTTGTGGTCGGTGTTCTGGGATGCTTCTGCGGCGTGATGGCGCATGCGGAAGGGTCTCGGTGGACATTCTCGGCGGGACCTGCGTGGCGTTCGAACGTCAAGCTGGACGTGTCGGGACGAGCCACGGCGACGCCGCTTGTCGACTCCTTTACGAGTATGTGGGATGCCGGTCTCAACCAATCGCCGACGGCACTCGGTGTGAGCGAGCACAAGCTCGATCCGCAGGTCGGAATAACGGCACCCGCCGGACAAGAGCGTTGGGCGGCGACTGCGAAGCGTACGGACGTGACGGTGACTTCCGGATCGGGAGTCGGCGTCGTCAACTCATCGGACGACGATTCGCCGCTGGGGCTGAACCTCCAAGGCGGTTATGACTTCTACCGTACGCAATCGCTTTCGGTCGGAATCGGTTTGCGTTTCGCTGGTTACTGGAACATGAAGGCGGAGTCCTCCGGTCACGTTAGTTCAGGAAGCATTCGGACGCAGACATTCAAGGATTATTTCCTCTATGAGGATCGTCCGTACACGGGGAATGTCGGCACGGATCTCAAGGACTGGAGTCGGCCGTCCAATACTCCAGTGGGTGACTACGCGGAGCCGCTTGACGACAGGACCGTGACGGGCGCAGGTACGCGCAACTTCTCGACCCGCCTTCGCAGCGACCTCTACCAGATCGGGCTGGGGCCGAAGGTGACGTGGAGCCCGTTCGTCGGCTGGTGCGACTCTCTGAGCTGGCTCGACATCTACGGCGGCGTGGAGGTGCTCTGCAACATCGCCCGCACCGAGTTCGACGCGGACGGACGCTCCTCGTCGCAGACGGACTGCCTGCTCGGCTTCGGCGGCAACGTGGGGCTCGTCGGCAACATCACCGACAACATCGGCATCTACGGCCAGGTCGGCTACGAGTGGATCGACAAGTCGGACGTCTCGACCGGCGGCTTCAAGGCCGACGTCGACTACTCCTCGCTCGTCCTCTCGGCGGGCGTCCAGGTTCGCTTCTGAGGTTTTCCTAAATACGGGGTGGCATTTTAATTAGTTACGGAGTCAATCGGCGAAATCTGTTTGATCTTGCCTCGCTCCTGGAACCAGTGCCGACTTCTGCGGCAGGAGTTGTGCAATATGGTATAATCTAGGGCATGGTTACTTTGATTATTGCAGTGGCGATCGCCGGCGGCAGTTTTGCCGCGGCCTATTATGTCGGCGATTGGGGAATCGGCTGGAGCATTTTTGCGGGCGTCGGCGGCTTCGGAGTGTTTCAGGCGTGCTTCGGCTTCTGGATTCAGAAGCGGGTCAAGCGCGACATGGTGAAGGTGCAGGCGATCATGGTTGAAGGGCAGAAGCGGCTGCAGCAGAAGATGCAGCGCTGGCAGCTCCGTCCGCCGGGGTCGATCCAGGCGGCGCAGCGCGAGATCTTCGCCGACACCAGGGTGTTTGTCACTTCGGCGCTCGCCGAAACTGAGACCCTGCGCAAATACCGGCGCTGGGTGCCAATGATGGATCGCCAGATCGCGACCGCGCAGCTGCAGCTCAACTGGACGATCAAGGAGTTCAAGGCCGTCGACCGGCTGCTGCCGAAGGCGCTGTTCGTCGATCCGACGACCAGTGCGATCAAGATGGCGCGCCTGTACATGCTGGAGCGACCGACGGCGGAAATCGAGAAGGTCTATCGCAAGGGGGTGGCCCGCACCCGCTATAACGGCAATGTGCTCCTGGCGGCGGCGATGAGCTGGATCCAGGTGAAGCGCGGCGAGACCGATGCCGCGTTCAAGACGCTGACCGAGGCACTCAAGAAGAGCGACAATGCGACGCTCAAGCAGAATCACGAGCACCTCATGAACAACCGGGTTTCGCACTTTTCCAATTCCGGTATCGGCGACCAGTGGTATTCGCTGCTGCTGGAAGAGCCGAAGGTGCATGTACAGCGTCAGCGGAGCGTTTATCGATGAATACAATTCACAAGGCCATTGTGCTGGCGGCGGGCCATGGCACCCGCCTGCGTCCCTTTACTTGCGCGACTCCGAAGCCGCTGATGCCGGTCTGGGGCGAGCCGATGCTGGGTCGGATCGTCGGCATGCTCCGCAGCTGGGGGGTCGACGACATTGCCTTCAATTCGCATTGCCTGCACGAGCAGATCAAGGCCTGGGCCGACGGCTTTCGGCGCGGCGCGGCGGCGGCTGGCGACAAGGTGAAGGTCAAGGTCAGCTACGAGCCGGAAATCCTGGGCACGGGCGGGGTCCTGAATCCGCTGCGCGAATGGATCGGCAACGAGCCGTTCTATCTGGTGAACGGCGACATCGTGGTCGAGAACGCGCCGAATCCGCTGGCCAAGATTCGCAATTTCGATTCGCCGAGCCTGATCGGCTGCTGCCTGGTGAGCGAGATGGGCCCGCGCACGATCGAGGTCGAGCCCGAATCGGGCTTCGTCACCAACTGGAAGAGCCAGGACGCGGGCTGGGACGGCACCTACACCTATTGCGGAATTTCGGTGCTCAAGCCCGAGATCCTCAAGTTCGTCGAGCCCGAGGGCTTCTCGTCGATCGTCAGCGCCTATGAAAAGGCGATGATGCACGGCAAGTTCATGAAGTCCATTCGGTCGAAGGAAATGCTGTGGACGGACGCGGGCACCATCCCGAGCTACATCGATCTCAATCGCGACGGCGACGACAACGCCTTTTCGGAATTTCCCCAGATCAAGGCTGCGCAGGAGGCGGTGGGCTCGACGGGGCCGGTGGCGTTTCTGGGCGCGCGCGGCAGCGAACGCGTGTTCTTCCGCTGCGACAAGGGCATCATCATCCTCTACGATGACGGCAACCGCGACGAGAACGGGCTTTACGCCGGGCATGCGCGGTTCCTGCGCGAGCGCGGCATTCCGGTGCCGGAAGTGCTGGCGGACCTGACCAACATCAAGACGCTGGTACTTTCCTACGCCGGGGCGGAGAAGAAGATGACGCTGGAGGAGTATGCGAAGGTGGTCGAAGCGCTGGTCAAGTTCGGCCAGCTCGGGGCCGACCCGCAGCTCGCCGAGCTCAATCTGCTGCCGGAATTTGACGACGAGACCTGGGAGTGGGAGCGCAATCTCTTCAATCGGTTTTGCCTCGGGGCCAATTTCAACATGCAGATGCCGCCGGCAGTGGAAGCGGAGCTTCGGCAGGTCGCCGCGACTTTGGAGAAGGAGCCCAAGGCGCTGGTGCATCGCGACTTCCAGTCGACGAATGTCCTGTGGAAGAACGGCGAGCTGGCCTTCATCGACTTTCAGGGCATGCGGCTGGGGCCGGCGGCCTACGACCTCGCGTCGCTCGTCTACGATCCCTATGTCGTCCTGAGTGAGAGTGAGCGGCAGACGCTGGTGGCGCTGTTTGCGAAGTTGTCCGGCCGGCCGGAGCTGGAGCAGGTGCTGCCGCTGGCGGCGGTGCAGCGGCTCGTGCAGTGCCTCGGGGCCTACGGGCGGCTGGCGTCGGTCGGGCAGCCGCAGTTCGGCAAGCATGTCGCCCCGGCGCTGGAGAACCTGCTGGCGGCGGCGGATCGGGCGGGACTGGAGGCGGTCGGCGCGTTGGCGGAAGACCTGATCGCAAGGGCAAAGAAAACGCATCATCACGAACATGGCGATCACTGCCATTGCCATTCGTAAGTTGAGGACGTTGGAGATGTCGAAAGAAAAAAAAGGCGACAGGAATCTGGATCCGACGCCCCGGACTGTGCTTGTCGCCACCTTCCGTTGTGAAAACGCGGAATGGATCAAGAGCCGCAGGCTTTACAATTTGCCGATCCCTAAGTGTGGTAAGGTCTCGTTTCATGATCGCATTTCGCGTATTGTTCTCATAGCGGAAGGGTTTTCGTCGGTGGCTTATTCGGCTAAGCTGAAGGGTGTCGTTGAACGCGATTGGCTGAAGTCCGAGGGCTATAAGGTTGCGCCTAAAAATGCCGCGCATGGTGAGAGATATGCGCTTTACGAACTTAACGAGAAATTGAGCGCGGCAAGTGTGCTATCGGATGCATCGGCAGATGTGTTTGTCTCGTCCTCGCGTTGCCCGAATGTCAGAATTGACGCGGCATTTTATGCCAAGCCTTATCCGAAAACGGGCGGCAAGTCGATGCCTTATGTCTTCGACCGGCTGAAACCGTATTTCCGAAAGTGGCGCAGCGCGATGACGTTCAGCCCCGTGCAGGAGGATTTCTTCGATGCATTAATTCCATCAAGTTCGTTGTACCGGAATAGAGGCGCGGTCAAATATCGTGTCGCTTCGCTTTTTGCCGGATGCGGAGGACTGGATCTTGGATTTCAAGGCGGCTTTGAGTTCCTTGGGAAAAAGTATGCCCGAACAGGTTTTGGAGTCTGTTGGGCGAATGAAATCAATCCTGCGGCATGTAAAACGTATTCGCGTAATTTTGGCGTTGGAATTGTCTGCGGCGACATCAAGGATGCAATTAAGACGATGCCGTCCGACGTTGATGTGGTTATGGGAGGGTTCCCCTGCCAGGACATTTCCATAAATGGGAAAATGCTGGGCATAAAGGGACGACGAAGCTGCCTTTACACCTATATCATCGATGCGGTTAAAAAGGCAAAACCGAAGGTCTTCGTTGCCGAAAATGTAGGCAGCCTCCTTTTAAAGCAAAACGAGTATTCCCTAACTACGATTTTACACGATTTCAAGTCGCTTGGATATGATGTTACATATCATGTCTATCATGCCGAGGACTACGGTGTGCCTCAAACCCGCGAGAGGGTCATTTTTGTGGGAACGAGGAGAGATGTCAGGAAGTTTGTCGCGCCACCGCCTTTGAAAGCACCGGCCGTGACCGCTGGCGAGGCGTTACGGGATCTCGAAAGGGTGCCGCAAAACAAAGAGTTTTCACATGTCTGGAGCATGGCGGCGCCATCGGGAGAACAGGGCAGCAGACGTTTGATCGAAGATCGTCCCGGTTATACAATCCGCGCAGAGTGTCATGGGAACATCCAGTTCCATTATCGGCTGTCTCGTCGAATCTCGATGCGTGAAGCGGCGCGTATTCAGTCATTCCCGGACACTTTCGTGTTTCCATGTGGGATTCGAGAGACTGAGCGGCAGATTGGTAATGCCGTTCCGCCAGTCCTCGCCTGGCATGTGGCGATGGCTGTCCGGGAAGCGATGAAGGGTGCATCGTAATGGACAAATGTGAGTTCGAGCGACTTCTTGATGTGTGTTGTGGAACATTGACGCACGAGGCGCGGAAGATCGGTTTTGCCTCGCCCGGGCAGTTTGAGCATCGCGTTCGTCAGGTTCTCGACGACCTTCTTAAGGACGAATCGTCACTTCGTGTTGATTTCAGTTCGCCGCCTCAGCAATTCCCTGACATAGCATTGGGTGAATTCGGCGTAGAGGTGAAGTTCACGCTTTCAGATACATGGAAAAGCATCGCAAACAGTATTCTTGAATCCCAGCGAGCGTCAGGAGTGAAGTATATCTACATCGTATTCGGGAAAATGGGCGGCAAGCCGGAAGTGCGATGGGGTGATTATGAGAAAAGCGTTGTGCACGTGAGAACATCCCATGTGCCGCGCTTTGAAGTCGAGCTTCCGGTTGCAGGAGGAAATGCGCGGGCGTCTTTGTTCGAGAATATGGGAATCTCGTATGACAAGTTCATGTCCCTTGATATACAGGGCAAGATGAGATACGTCCGAGAATACGCTCGTAAAAAGCATCCCGGAGAACGCCTTTGGTGGATTGACGACACCAATGGCGATGAACATACGTTACCGGCGAACATCCGGCTGTATACGAATCTTAGTGCAGAGGAAAAGCTTCAGGTGCGTGCCGAAGCGGTATTGCTTTGCCCAGAGATTTTGAAGTCCGGACGGTCTAAGAAGAAATATGATGATGTAGTCATGTTCATGCTTTCATATCATGGCGTTCTTTGCCATCAGGTGAGAGATATGTTTTCGGCCGGTAGCGTGGCTAACCCTGATAATGATGACAATGGAGGGCTGTACATCCAACGTGCCTTGTTATTGCTGCAGGACGAGATGCTGAAGGCTGCTGAACGATTGCCAGATGTTTTGTTCAAGGAATATTGGGGCGAAGTCGTGCCAAGGCGGAGTCGTTTGAAGCGTTGGTTGAGCAAGGCTGATGAGCTTGCAACGGGATGGAGGCCGTCGGAAGTCCTCTTTAAGGGGAAAGTGAACGCGGCGAGGGGACGTCGTGTTTTGAGGAAGAAAAAGAAGTCGGTCAAATAGCAAGCCCATGTCCGCTATCCGTCAGTTTTTAAACCGCATAAAGGCTTCGGGCGTTCGGCGTCCGGGCACGGTGAAGACGGCGTTTCTCGGGCGGGAGCGGGAGTTCCAGGCGTTTGATCTCGGGGCCGACACCTTCATCTTCGAGCGCGGCATCTTCCGGCATCTGGGCGAGCGGCCGAGCGTGCTGATCGTCGAGAAGCGCGCGTTGCGCAAGCGGACCGGCGGGCGGGTGCTGACGATGACCAGCGGCAACCATGCGGTGGCGGCGCTGCCGCTGATGGACGGGCGCTTTTGGAAGCTCAGCACGCTGCCGCCGGAACGGCGCAGCGCGGTGCTGGCGCAGGACATCCTCTGCGCCAACGTGGTCGGCGACACGATTGAGATCTCCCAGCGCGACATTCCGACCGAGGCGCTCGTCCGTCATGACGAATGGCTTTGCGGGTCGGCGGGATTTTCGCTGGCCGACGTGGTCATGGCCGAGCGCAACGAGGGGACGCTGGAGCATTATCGGCGGCTGGGCGCGGAGTGGCGGGTCAAGCCGCTCGCCTGGACCGAGCAGGAAATGCGCGCGGCGCTTTCCGCCTCGTGCAAGCGGATTTCCTCGCAACTCAATTACTACCATTCCGCCCGGGGCGTGCATCTGTTGTCGCTGGCGGAGTTTAACCGGTTCGTCCGGCTGGCGGAGAGCGACTGGGAGGCGTTCGTGAAGGGGATGCACGAACTGGTCAGCGTCTACGAGGGCAACGACTGTTCTTTTGCCCGCATGCCCAAGCATCGCGGCCATCACGAGATCGAGTTCTTCGGGCTGCGGCGCGGGGCGGCGCTGGAGCGGCTCATCCCCGAGCTGGAGAAGCTGATGGAGGCGATTGAGCTCGGGCGCATCGGTCAGCTGGGGGTTATCCAGAAGCTGCAGGAAATCGCCCGTCTCTACGAATCGCTCTTGTCGCGGTCGGAGCTGGCGGACGAGACTTCGGCGGTCTTCGTCGAGGCGATCTACATGTACATCACCGGCGAGATTTACTCGGTGGTGGGCGAAGGGTCGACGCCGGCGTTCGATGACCGGCGGACGGCGCTCCCCGGGGCGACCTTCCGGGACGGGCGGCCGGAGATGCACCCCGGAGCCGACGGGCGCACGGAGATCCTGCTGTCGAACTTGCGCGGCATCATGTCCAAGGACGAGCGCATCGAATACGCCAACGTCTACGAGCTGCGCACCCGCGATTCCGACTGCCGGCTCGGCCAGGGGGCCACGCGCGAAGTGGTCTACAAGACTGACCGGCGGCCGCTGGAGAACAGTCTCATCGAGAAGCGGCTTTCGCATTCCGCCCGCGGTTACAGCGGCTACACCCTGGCGCGCATCGGTGCGCTTCGCGGGCTCGGCATCGGGCTCAGCCAGCGCTACCAGCTGCTGAAGCGCCGTGCCGGCAAGGGCGGCGGGCGCGACGACTACTACATTCGTTCGCGCTGCGAGGGCGAGCCGATGAACGCCATTCCCGCGAATTACTTCCGCAGCGGGGCGGACGGTTCGGTTGAAGATTCGGAAAGCGTGCTGGCGGCGGCGATGATGATGGGCGATGCGGCGGCGCAGAACTTGACGATGAAGAAGTTCGATCCCGCGACCGAATCGCCGCTCTACGGCATCGGCAAGGAGATTTTCGAGTTTGAATACGACTTGCGGTTGGAACGGGTCCTGCCGACCAAGGTCGCCACCTGCTCGGTGCGCGGCAGCTTCGGCTGGCCGGACCTGGACTACACCGAGGAGAACCTGGGTCGGATCGCCAATTTCTATCTCGGCCATTACGCGCACGCGCTGAAGGCGTATCAGCGGCAGCATGCGACGGTGGCGATGGCGCCGATCGCCGAAAAGTTTATGGATGGCTTCGAGTATCGCATCCATGCGCTGGCGTGGCAGCTGAGCGTGATGCGCGACCAGTTCGAGGCGTTCAATCCCGACTTGCCGTCGCGCTACGGTTTCGACAAGCGCTGGCGGTTTGTGATGTGGTCGCTGGAGCGGCACGAGCGGCGGCTGCCGGCGTTGCGCAAGCTCTTTTTCGAGAAAGTGAAGGTGATAGAAGATGAAAACTTACGGAATCATTCCCAGCCGGTTTGGGTCGAGCCGGTTTCCCGGTAAACCGCTGGCGATGCTCGCCGGCAAGCCGCTGGTCGCCTGGGTGGTGGCGGCGGTGAAGCGCGCGCGGCGGCTCGACGAGGTGCTGGTGGCGACCGACGACGAGCGGATCGTGCGGGCGGTCGAGGCCTACGGCGGGCGGGCGGTAATGACGCCGTCGGAGCTGCCGAGCGGCACCGATCGCATTGCCTGCGCGGCAAAGAATTTCCTGGGCGGCGACTTTGCCGATGACGACATCCTGGTCAACATCCAGGGGGACGAGCCGCTCATAGATCCGGCGCTGATCGATGCGCTGGTGATGAAGTTGCAAGGCGGAAGTTACGAAATGGCGACGGCGGTGACGCCGATCCGCAGCGCGAAGGACTATGCGGCCAAGACGGTGGTGAAGGTGGTGCTGGCGGCCGACGACTCGGCGCTCTATTTTTCGCGTTCGCCGATTCCCTGCGACCGCGACCGTGCGCTCGCCGACGCGGATTTCACGGCTGCGCCCGATTCGCTTTACGTTCGGCATCTCGGCATCTATGCCTATCGCGGCGGTTTCCTCAAGCGCTATGTCGCCGAGTCGCCGTGTGCGCTTGAGCAGACGGAGAAGCTTGAGCAGCTGCGGGCGCTGTGGATGGGCGCGAAGATCGCGGTCGTCCGCACCGAAGACGAAGGCGTCGGCGTGGACACGCCGGAGGACGCGGAGCGGGTGGCGGCGCTGCTGGCGCAGCGGCAGTGAGGCTCGGGGGAAGGCGGACGATGGGCGAATTCGCGTCAATTGCGGCTTCGGAGCGGCGGACGATCTTCCGGCAGGCGTTCGTCGCCAGCGTGCCGGTGCTGCTCGGCTACGTGACGATGGGCTTTGCCGCCGGCGTGCTGATGGCGGTCAAGGGCGGCGTCGGCATTTGGGCGCCGCTGTGGTCGGGGCTCTGCGGCTTCGCCATGGTCTCGGGCACGCTGTCGTTTGCGATCGTGCCGGCGATGGCGGGCGGCTACACCTTCGGGGCCGTGGCGCTGCTGGCGCTGGGAATCAACTTCCGCTATGCGTTCTACGGCTTTTCGCTGGTCGGGCGCTGGAAGCGGATCCCGCTCTGGCAGAAGTGGTTCCTGGTGCATTCGCTCGCGGACGAAATCTACGCGCTCGATGTGGCGCGGGCGGAGCCGGATGCGCTCAAGCACCGGTATTATTGCCTGTGGAATCACGGGCTTAACGTCGCCTATTGGGTTTTCGGCACTACCCTCGGCGGGGTGGCCGGCGCCGCGCTGCCGATTCCCTCGAAGGGCATCGAATTTGCGATGGTGGCGCTGTTCCTGGTGATCTTCACCGATCAGGTGCGCGGGTTTTTCGAGCGGAGGGCGAAACATGGACGCTGAGGTTTCCTATTTGCTGATGGTGGTGGCGGCGGGCTGGGCGGTGACCTTCGGCTTGCGGGCGCTGCCGTTCTTGCTGTTTGCCGGCAAGGACCGCCAGCTGCCTGCGTGGGTCGAGAAGTTCGGCAGCTTTGTCTCGCCGGTCATCATCGGCGGGCTGATCGTCTATTCCTATGCGACGCTGAAGCTGGGCGAAGGGGAAACGGCGAAGGCGGCCTGGAAGACGGTCTGGCCGTATCTCGCCGGGGCGCTGACCGTCGGCCTGCAGCTCTGGAAGCGCAACCCGCTCGCCAGCATCATCGCGGGCACGGTAGTCTACATGCTGCTCTTGAATTGCGGGTGCACGACCTATCGCGAGGTGCCGGTGGATGCGCAGCACACGGTGATTCGGGTGAAGCCTGACGGCATCTACTTCGAAGATCGTCGGATTGCCCCGCAGGCCCTGCCGGAGATATTGGACGACCTGGAGGTGCCGCGCCAGCGGGAGGTGCATTTGAAGATCGACCGCGAGGTTGCCGATCTCGGCGAGGCACGGCTGGCGATGGGGTGTCTCGCCAAGGCGGGCTACGAGCGGTCGGTGCTGGTGACCGAGCGGCACGCGGAAGCGGTCGTGACCGGCAAGAAGCGGCCGCCGGCCAAGGCGGGGGCGGCTTCGGCGCGTCCGGCGCCGAAGCGCATTCGCTACAAGAAGGCGAACGAGTGACGGGAAGGAGGCGGCTATGGACAGATCGCAGGCGGCAGTGCGGGTTCGCGAACTTCGGCAGCTGATCGAAAAGGCGAATCACGACTACTACGATCTCAATCAGCCGACGGTCGGCGACCGCGACTACGACCTCTGGGAGCGGGAGCTGCTGGCGCTGGAGGCGGCTTATCCCGAATTCGCCGACGCGGATTCGCCGGTCCGGAAAGTGGCCGGCGGGGTCAGCGAGGGCTTTGCCAAGGTGACGCATCAGCCGCCGATGCAGTCGCTGGACAAGACGCATTCCTTCGGCGAATTGCGCGATTTCGACCGCTTCGTCGTCGCCACGCTGGCGGCGACGCCGTCCTTTACCTATCTGGTCGAGCCGAAAGTTGACGGGATTTCGCTGTCGCTGCGCTATTCGGGCGGGCGGCTGGTGCGGGCGGCGACGCGCGGCAACGGCACGATTGGCGACGACATCACCGCCAATGTGCGAACGATTCGGACGATTCCGCAGACCTTGCCGCCGGAAGCGCCGCCGGAGCTGGAGGTGCGCGGCGAGGCCTATATGACGCGCGAGGGGTTTGTGGCGCTCAACGAACGTCAGGCGGCGGCGGGACTGGAGGAGTTTGCCAATCCGCGCAATGCCTGCGCCGGGTCGCTCAAGCAATTGGATCCCCAGGTGACGGCGGCGCGGCCGCTGGACGTGGTCGTCTACAACGCCGGCGGGGTGGGCTGCGACGGCTTTGCCTCCCATTCGGAGATGATTGCGGCGTTTGCGAAATGGGGGTTCCCGGTGGCGCCGTGGTCGAAGTTCTGCCATTCGATCGACGAAGTGTTCGTGGCCATCGAGGAACTGGGGGCGCGACGGCACTCCTTTCGGTTTGAGATCGACGGTGCGGTGGTGAAGATCGACGAGCGCAAGTATTATGAGGCGTTGGGCGCCACGGCGCACGGTCCGCGCTGGGCGCGGGCTTACAAGTATGCGCCGGAGCGGGCGGAGACCCAGATCGAGGCGATTACCGTGCAGGTCGGGCGCACCGGCATTCTGACGCCGGTCGCCGAACTGACGCCGACGGAAATCGCGGGCTCGGTGGTGTCGCGGGCGACTTTGCACAATGCGGATCAGATTGCGCGGCAGGACTTGCGCATCGGCGACAAGGTCTGGCTGGTGAAGGCGGGCGACGTCATTCCGGCCATTGATTCGGTGATCGTCGAGCGGCGAACCGGCGAAGAGCGGGCCTTTATCATGCCGACGGCCTGTCCGGCTTGCGGCGCGGCGGTGCAGCGCCTGGACGGCGAGGTGGCGATCCGGTGCGTCAATCCCGCGTGTCCGGCGCAGCTGGCGCGGCGGCTGGAGCATTTCGCGGAGCGCAACGCGCTGGACATCCGCTCGCTCGGCGAGACGGTGGTGAACGCGCTGGTGGAAAAGCGGCTGGTCACCGACCCGCTGGATCTTTTTGACCTGCGCACGGTCGACCTTTATGCGCTGGAGATCTCGGGCCACCGCTTCGGCAAGAATGCGGTGACGGTGGCGGAGGCGCTGGCGGCGGCCCGGGCGCTGCCGCTGCATCGGTGGCTTTATGCGATCGGCATTCCCAACGTGGGCGTCACGGTGGCGAAGGACATTGCCGCCGAGCATCCGCGGCTTTCGGCGCTCAAGGACTCGCCGGTGCTGCAGGCGGTCGTCGCCAACGATGCGCTCAAGGGTAAGGACCGCAAGATCCTGACCATCAAGGTCGAGGCGGCGAAGGCGGTGCTCGGCTTCTTCGCGAGCGAATACGGGGCGCGGTTCCTGGCGCGAATGGCGGCGTTGGGCATCGATCCCGAATCGGAGCGGCGGCCGGCGGCGAAGACCGAAGGCCCGCTGGTCGGGCAGGGGTGCGTCTTGACTGGCGCCTTGTCGCGGCCGCGGCCCGAATATGCGGCGCTGATCGAGGCGGCGGGCGGCATCGTGCAGAGTGCGGTCACCTCGAATACCCGGTACCTGATTGCGGGCGCCAACACCGGCGCCACCAAGACCGACAAGGCGCGGAAGCTGGGAACTGAGGTCATTGACGAGGCGCGGCTGTTGGAACTGCTGGGACAGGCTTAAAGGGGGCCGACACGCGGTTCGGGTTGGCATTTTAATTAGTTGGTGAATTCCTAGGTTTTGACGTCCGAAGCGGGCGTGAAGGCGCGGCGATAGAGGTCAAAAAGCGCTTTAATCTTACAGATGTTGCGAATCGGCTCATTTGATTGTGAAAATCGTCAAGAATCGGCTCGTTGATGAGCCGATTCTTTGTTATAATATGGTTCAAATGAGCCGATTTGGAGGTTGGGTTATGGAAATCAAAGACAGCATATTGGAGTTCTTGCAGTATCATCCAGGTCTTTCGCGTCCGCAGCTCATGGAAGAGATGTCCATTGAATTAAGTGATGCGCAGATGAAGCGCATTCTTACTGATTGCGTGACTTCCGGAACCTTGAGAACGGAGGGCCGGGCGCGAGCAACGCGTTATTTCATTACGCCTAAAGCGCATTTGCTCCGTACGGTCAATCTTGACGCCTATTATTCGGTTCCCCTCGACAAACGGGAGGTGCAGAAGTCTTTCAACTTTGAGCTTATTCGGGATGAATTGCCTGCGATTGACATATTTACTGCGGATGAGCTGAAATTCCTGAAGGATCGAGAGGGCGCTTTTGTCGCGCGGATTAAGGATTATCCAAGGGAACTCTATGCGAAGGAGATGGAACGGCTGGGAATCGATCTCAGCTGGAAGTCTTCGCAGATTGAGGGGAACACCTACACGCTTCTTGAGACGGTGAATCTCCTGAAGGATAAGATCAAGGCGACGGGCAAGAAGCGGGAGGAGGCGATCATGCTCCTGAATCATAAGTCGGCATTGAAAGCGATTGTCGAAAGTCCTGCCTACTTCATGAACCTGTCCTTGGCGCGGATGGAGGATGTCCATTCGGTATTGATTGAGGAACTGGGCGTTGACCGGAATCTTCGTCATGTCCGCGTGGGTATTTCCGGGACCAAGTATCGTCCGCTGGAGGTAGAATCACAGATTCGCGAGGCGATAGAAGATACGTGTGCATTGGTTAACGGCAAGAAAGATCCGTACGAGAAGGCATTGCTGGCACTTCTGCTGATTGCCTATATTCAGCCGTTTGTGGACGGAAACAAGCGCACGAGCCGCTTGATGTCGAACTCGCTTTTGATTGCCCGAGGATTGTGTCCGCTCTCCTTCCGCACGGTGGAAGCCGATGACTATCGGGCGGCGCTTTTGCTGTTCTACGAGCAAAACAACATTTCTGCCTTCAAGAAAATGTTCCTGGAGCAGGTGGAATTCGCAAATGACGAGTATTTCTGATGAATTTTCATATTTCACCATTTGCAAGCGGCGGGAAAATTGGTAAAATAACTAAAAATCGGAAAGGTGATTCGAATATGGATCGGAGAGAGTTTCTGCAGGCGGCGGGCGGCGCCGGGTGTCTCGGCTTTTTGAGCGGTTGCGCGTTTTTTCAAGATGATCTTCGCTATCGCTTCGGCGGCGAGTTGCATCGGGATTTTCACGCTTCGATCCTCGACGGCTACAATTATGTCAAGGATACTTATGGCGAGGCGGCGATTCGCGAGGTAATGGGCAATTTTGCCCGCGGCGTCCACCGCTCGATGCACGAGAAGCTGGTGCGCGGCGACAGCTCGGAGCTGGTGGAGTTCTGGCGCTACTATTTCGGGCGCGAGGGCGGCGACTTTACGGTGACGGAGCGGGCGGACGGCGGCGCGGCGCTGACGGTCAGGAAGTGCCCGGCGCTCGCCTATCTGGAAAAGCGCGGCATTGCCGGCGGCGAAGGGCTGTGCGCGGCGACTCGGCTTTTCAATGAGGAACTGGTCCGGGGAACGCCGTTCAGGATGGAAACGGTTTGCGACGGCAAGTCCTGTCGCCAGGAGCTTAAGCGAATTTAATCACCACCTAGGGAAAGGAACGACAAGATGAAGGTTAATCGCAGGGATTTTCTGACTACGGCGGCCTTGGCTTCGGCGGGCGCGATGGCCACGGGTTCGGCCGCGGCGGCCACGGGCGGCTCCGCGCAGCTGGCGGTGCCGCCGGGCAAGATGTTCGAGGGCATGGCCGGCGCGTGGGCGGCCATGTATACGCCGTTCGTGCCCGGTGACGCTTCGGTCTCCGCGCCGGTCAATTACGAGCTCATTCCGAAGCTGGTCGAGTATTTCGTCCGCAAGGGGCTCGCGGGGCTGTACCTCACGGGGTCGACGGGCGAAGGCTTCCTGCTGTCGCACGAGGAGCGCGTGCGCATCTACAAGACGGTCGTCGAGGCGGCGAAGGGGCGGCTGAAGGTCATCGCCCACATCGGGTGCTTCTCGACGGCCGACGCGGTGAGGCTCGCCAAGGCGGCGGCGGAAGTCGGCGTCGACTGGGTGAGTTCGGTGGCGCCGGTCTACTTCGGGCAGAGCTTCAAGGCGGCTTATGCGCATTACAAGGAGATTTCGGAGGCGACTAGCCTGCCGTTCCTTGTTTATTCGGTCGGCAAGAAGATCGTGCCGGACGAGGCGCTGGCGCTGATGAAGCTGCCGCATGTGCACGGCATGAAGTACACGGGTCGCGACTATTACGACCACGGGACGATGTGCCGGCAGCTGGAGGCGCTCGGCAAACCGGCCATTTACTTCTCGGGCGCGGACGAGCAGGCGCTCAACGGGTTCGCGACCCAGCGCTTCTCGGGCTGCATCGGCACGACTGACAACCAGATTCCGGGCCTCTTCGTGAAGATCTGCGAACTGGCGGCGGCCAACGACTTTGCGGCGGCGGCCAAGTATCAGGAGCGCGTCTGCCGCTACATCGACGCGCACATGGCGAGCGGCGACGGCTCGCTCGCCAAGGCGGCGATGCGGTTCATCGGCCTCGACTGCGGCTACTGCCGCCGGCCGGCCGGCTTGCCTTATTCGGAAGCGGACTGGGAGCGGCATGCCGCGCGGCTCGCCGCGCTGGGCGACGACGTCATTCGCCGCGACGACGCGAAGCTGCTGGGCATTGTCTAAGGCGAAAGGTCCACTACCATGCTGCCTAGCGATCAGTTCGTTCTTTTCTACAACGAGATCTTCAAGTACCTTGAGAAGCTCGGTCCGGCGGCTCGTCGGCAGTATTATGCGCGCGTTTCCGAGCGGCAGGAGCAGTTCTGTCTCAAGCTCTTTCAGGAGAAGGGGCTGGACGGCATGCGCGAATACTGGGGCCGGATCAAGGTCGAGGAAAACTGCGACATGTGGTCGGCCGATACGACCGAGGACGTGAAGAAATACGGCGACTTCATTGAAGGCGGGCAGGCGGTCTGTCCTTCGCTTTCCAAGGCACTTCAGAGCGAACTGGGGCCGTGCGCGCACTATTGCGACCATTGTCCCGGCTGGGTGATGCCGATTTTCACCAAGAGCGGCTTTTATGCGGTCTACGACCTCAACGGGCGCCGGGAGCCGAGCTGCTATAACGTGATCAGCAAGAACCGCGAGCTGATCGAAGATCGCTACAACCGGCGGCTGGCGCTGCACGGCACGGACTTGGTGCAGACCAACCTGCCGCTCGGCTATGTTCAGGGCCGGATTGCGGACGGTGCGAAGTATGCGGGGCTGGAGCGCAACTTCGCCGCGGCGTTCGACTGGCTGCAACGGACGAAGCTGGAGGCGCTGGCGCCGGGCCGGCAGCCCATTGCCGGCGACGAGGTCTATGCCAACGTGATGGAAGTCGAGCTGAAGCCGTTTAGCGCGGAGGCGACGCTGGAGGCGCATCGCGAATATATCGACATCCATGTGCCGATCGACGGCGAGGAGACGGTCGGCTACGTCTACAGCGAAGCGGCCGCACAGGCGAGCGACTTCCGGGTTCAGGATGATTACTGTCTCCTTAAGGATTCCGCGCTACGGCCGATCGTCATTCGCCCGGGCGAGTTCGCCGCGTTCTTCCCGCCCTGCGGGGCGCACGCGCCGAATCTGACGCAGGGTCAGCCGGGCCGGCATCGGAAGCTGGTGGTAAAAGTGCGGGTGCGCGGCAAAGTCGAGGAGGTTTGAGATGAAGCGATGGATACTGGCGTCGGCATTGCTGGCGGCGGGGGTGGCAACGGCGGAATTTCAGGCGGGCTTTGCCCGGGTGGACATCACTCCGCCGCTCGGCGTCTACATGCCTGGTTACTATCAGAGCCGTTATGCGAAGGCGGTGCTGGATCCGCTGCAGATAAACCTGGTGGCGTTTTCCGACGGCAGGCGGACGGCGCTGGTGGCGCAGTTTGACACGGAGGCGCTGTCGGACATCGTGGCGGACGACATGTGCGCGGCGATCGTGCAGGCGACCGGAGTCGAGCGGGAGGCGATTCTGCTGCATGCGTCGCATACGCACGACGGCGGTTTCCTGGTCCGCAGCCGTCGGGAGCGTTCGGCGACGGGCAAGACGCTCTCGTCCGACGACGGCGTGATGAACAAGATCGGCCCGCTGGACGACCTTTACTTCGCCTGGTCCGTCCGTCGGGCGGCGGATGCGGCGGTTCAGGCGATTGCCGACCTGAAGCCGGCGCGGCTGTCGTTCGCCCGCACGGTGGCGCGGCGGATTTCGTTCGGCCGGCGCTGGCGGATGCGCGACGGGTCGGTGCGGACTAATCCCGGCACCAATCATCCCGATGCGATGGAGCCGGTGGATACGGCGGACGAAACGGTGCAGGTGCTGCGCATTGACCGCGAGGGCGGCAAGGCGATCGCCGTCATCAATTTCCAGACGCATCCCGACGTGGTCGGCGGCGAGACGCTGACGGCGGACTGGCCGGGGCTGACGCGGCAGGTCTTCGAGGCGGCGACGGCCGGGGCGACGCACTGTCTCGTAATCAACGGCACCGAAGGCGATGTCAATCACTGCAACGTGAAGCCGCTGCCCGGCGAAATGAACGGGCTCAAGCGCGATTTCGACGCGGTGGACCGCGGCTACGACCATGCGCGGCACATGGCGAATGTGCTTGCCGGCGCGGCGCTTTCCGTCTGGATGAAGTGCGTGCCGGCGGCCGCGGGGGAGATTCGCTTTGCGCGGGCGGAAGTCAAGGTGCCGGCGCAGAAGGCCAAGGATTCCGAGGCGAAGAACCTGGCCTGGGCCAATCGCATCTGGGCGCTGCATGCCGCGGGCAGGGACGCGGAGATTTCGAAGGAGCTCGGCTGCTATGAAATGCAGCTCACCACGGAAGTCGCCCGCGCCGGCCGCATCCGCGACATGGCGGAACATCCCGACTATCATCAGATTCCCGTTTGGGGGCTGTCGCTCGGAGAAGTGGCGTTCGGGGCGTTCCCCGGCGAGCCTTTTAACGAGATCGGCGTCGCCGTCCGCAAGGCGTCGCCGTTCAAGCTGACGATGCTCGCCTGCCTGACGAACGGCAGTCGCGGCTATTTCCCGTTTTCCAAGGCCTATGAGCAGGACGGTTACGAGTCGGCGGCTTCGCCGTTCGGGCCGTCGGTCGCCGATGATCTCATCGCCGGCGCGACCCGGTTGCTGGAGTCTTTGCGTTAAGGAGGCGGGAAGATGATCGCGAACTTGATTTTCGCCGCGGTGACGCTGGCGGCGGACGGGCGGTGGCAGCTCTTGTGGGACGATGCGATGGTCGAGGCGACGAAGACGACGGTGACGCGGCGGCTGCACGAGCCGAAGTTTGCGGGCGTGGCGATGACGCATGACGCGCCGTGGGAAGGCGACGGCTGCAATTACCACAACATTCTCAAGGACGAGGACGAGCAGGGGGTGCTCTATCGGATGTATTATCTCGGCTGGGCGATGGGCGGCGGCGCCTGGCGCAAGACGCATCAGGTAAAGCCGCTGGGCATTCGCGTCTGCTATGCCGAGAGCCGCGACGGCCTTACTTTCGTCAAGCCGAAGCTGAAGCTGCGCGCCGTCGGCGCCCACCGCGAGACCAATGTCATTCTGGACGGGCGCGACAATACCTGGGACAACTTCATGGTCTTCAAGGACTCGAACCCCGCCTGTCCGCCGGCCGAACGCTACAAGGGCATCTGCTCCTATCAGGTGAAGCTCGATGCAAACGGGCGCCCGGATCCGAACGGCAAGGTCGATCGCGGGCTCTGGTGCTTCGTCTCGGCCGACGGCATTAACTTCCGTCGCGGCTGGTGCCTGACCAAGCGCGGGGCCTTCGATTCGCTGAACATCGCGTTTTGGGACGCCGGCCGGCAGTGCTACCATCTTTATTTCCGCATTCAGCATCGGATTCAGGGCGACCGTTACGGCGACAACAACGTGCGCGGCACGCGGCATCTCGTGTCCAAGGACTTTCACGCTTGGAACGAGGGCGAGGTTATCAGCTTCGGCGAACTTGAGGACTATTCGCTCTATACCAGCTGCGTCGAACCGTATTTCCGCTCGCCGGAAGTGATCGTCGGCTTCCCGTCGCGGTATGTCGAACGCCGGCAGTGGACGCCGACCTTTGATTCGCTGCCGGATGTCGAGAACCGCCGCGACCGGGGCAAGGTTTCATCGCGCTATGGGCTGGTGCTGACTGATACGGTGTTCATGTGGTCGCGGGACGGCAGTCGGTTCGAGCGCATGGACGAGGCGTTTTTGAAGCCGGGGCCGGAGCGGCCCGGCAGCTGGACCTACGGCAACGGCTACCCGGCGCGCGGGCTGGTGGTCACGCCGGGTTGGCGTGGCGGCGACGACGAGCTGTCCCTGTATCTGAACGACGGCCATTGGTCGGGGCGCCCGGCGACGCTTGACCGCTATACGATTCGCATGGACGGCTTCGTTTCGCGGCACGCGACTTATGTGCCGCAGACGCTGGTCACCAAGCCGCTGACGTTTGCGGGTGCGGAGCTGGAGCTCAACTTCTCGACTTCGGCGCGTGGTTTCCTGCGCGTGGAAGTCGAGGCGGCGGACGGCACGAAGGCCGTCTCGGACGATCTGGTGGGCGATTCCACCCATCGGCGAGTCGCGTGGGTGAAAGGCACGCTCGCGCCGTTGGCCGGGCGCGAGGTGACGCTCAAGTTCACCATGTCCGACGCCGAGCTCTATTCGTTCCGGTTTACTTGTCCAGATGGACGGTGAGCTGCGGGAACGGAATGTTGACGTCGTTTTTCTCGAAGGCGGTCTTGATCGCCATCTGCACGTCGTTGTAGACGGACCAGTAGTTGGCGCCTTCGGCCCAGGGCCGGATGTTGAGCGTGACCTGGCTGTCGTCCAAGGACGCCACCGAGACCGCTGGCGCCGGTTCGGCCAGCACGCCGGGCACGAGCGGCAGGGTTTCGAGCGCGATGCGAAGGGCCTTGGCGACATCGCAGCCGTAGTCGATGCCGATTTGGATGTCGACGCGGCGGCGACCGAGGGCGGAGAAGTTGACGATGGGCGTGCCCCAGGCGCTCTTGTTGGGGATGACGATCTTCTTGTTGTCGGCGGTGGCAAGCTCCGTGGCCATCATGTCCATCTTCTTGACGGTGCCTTCGTGGCCGGCGACGATCACGTAGTCGCCGAGCTTGAACGGCTCGTTGATGGCGATCATCAGCCCGGAGGCCAGGTTGCCGAGCGATTCCTGGAAGGCGAAGCCGAGGATGAAGCCGGTGACGCCGAGTCCGGCGACGATGGGGGTGATGTCCACGCCCAGGCGACCGAGCACGATCACCAGCAGGACGATCCAGCAGACCTTGGAAGTCGCGTTGCGCATGAAGTTGCCGAAGAGCGAGTTCTGCTTGCCGCCGCGTTCGACGGCCTTGCCGATGACGGTCACGAGCAGTTTGATCGCCAGCCAGCCGAGCACGAGGATGACGGCGGCGACGACGACATTCATCACCATGCCGGGCCAGTTCTGGCTCAGCCAGTTGAGGAATCGGTCGCAGAGTTGCTGCCCTTGCGAGACCTGGTCGGAGAGACAACCGGAGATGGTGGAATTGGCGGGATGGCAGATTTGCTGAATTTCGTTAGTCATGATATGCTCCTTATTAATAAAGTATATCATTTTTCGCTTTTCGCTTCCTGTCGGCGTTGGTCAGATTTGGAGCTATGGGTGGCGGAATTATGCTATAATATTTAATTCCACTCGCAAGAGCGGGGAATTCGCAGAAATTACAAGGCAGAAAGACGATGATGGACAAGCAGTATGACGCCAAGGCCGCCGAGGCCAAGTGGTATCCGATTTGGGAACAGAACGGCTATTTTCATGACGAGCCGCCGGCCTCGGGCGTGGACGCTCGGCAACCCTATTCGGTAGTCATTCCGCCGCCGAACGTGACCGGCATCCTGCACATGGGCCACGCGCTCAACCAGACGATTCAGGACATTCTGGTGCGCTGGCGGCGGATGCAGGGGCGCAATACGCTCTGGCTGCCCGGCACCGACCATGCCGGCATCGCCACGCAGAATGTGGTGGAAAAGGCGCTCAAGAAGGAAGGCAAGCGGCGTCAGGATCTCGGGCGCGAGGCGTTTGTGGAGCGGGTCTGGGAATGGAAGCGGCAGTATGGCGGCACGATCGTCCATCAGCAGCGCATGCTCGGCAATTCGACGGACTGGCTTAGGGAGCGCTTCACCTTTGACGACGGCTGCAATCGCGCGGTGCTGAAGGTCTTCAAGCAGCTTTTCGACGAAGGGCTCATCTACAAGGGCAACTACATCGTCAACTGGTGTCCGCGCTGCGGCACGGCGCTGGCGAATGACGAGGTCGAGCATGAGCCGAACCACGGGCATTTCTGGTACATCAAGTATCCCACCATCGGCGGGAAGGTCGAGCTCCGCGCCCGCGCCCGCGGGGGGCAGTATCTGCCGGAGGACTGGGAAGGGGCCGAGGCCTACAGGGATTACGTGATGGTGGCGACGACGCGGCCGGAGACGCTCCCCGGCGATACGGCCGTCGCGGTCAATCCGAAGGACGACCGCTACGCGCATCTCGTCGGCAAGACCGTAATTCTGCCGCTCACGGGCCGCGAGATTCCGGTCATTAGCGACGATTACGTGGACCGCGAGTTCGGCACCGGCATCGTGAAGATCACGCCGGCGCATGATCCGAACGACTTCCTCGTCGGCAAGCGCCATCAGCTCGAAGAGATCAACATCATGACCGACGACGCGCACATGAACGCGCTTGCCGGCGAAAAGTATTGCGGAATGGATCGCTGGGAGTGCCGCAAGGTTCTCGTCGAGGACCTGGAGGCGGGCGGCTTCCTCGACCACATCGAGGATCTCGACAACCAGGTCGGGCATTGCTACCGGTGCCACGAGGTGGTCGAGAGCCGGCTTTCGAAGCAGTGGTTCGTGAAGATGAAGCCGCTGGCCGAGCCGGCGATCGCCGCGGTCAAGTCGGGCGAGGTGAAGTTCATTCCCGACCGCTGGTCGAAGATCTACTTCAACTGGATGGAGAACATTCAGGACTGGTGCATCTCGCGGCAGCTCTGGTGGGGGCACCGCATTCCCGCCTACTTCGTAGGCGGGAATGCGAGTGAAGAGTTAAAAGTTAAGAGTGAAGAGTTTAAGGCGAGGGGAGAAGAGCTTCTGGTCGTCGAGGAATCGCTTGAAGCGGCTGTTGAGGCGATGAAGGCCAAGTCTGGCGTCGCGAACGTGACGGCAGCCGATCTCCGGCAGGACGAGGACGTCCTGGACACTTGGTTCAGTTCGTGGCTGTGGCCGTTCTCGACCCTGGGCTGGCCGGAAGCGACGAAGGATCTCGAATACTACTACCCGACCAGCGATCTGGTGACGGCGCAGGACATCATCTTCTTCTGGGTGGCGCGCATGATGATGGCCGGCATCCACTTCATGGGCAAGCCGCCGTTCAAGAACATCGTCATTCACGGCATCGTCCGCGCGGCGGACGGTTCGAAGATGTCAAAGTCCAAGGGCAATTCGCTCGACCCGCTGGAGCTCATCGAGGCCTATTCGGCCGATGCGCTGCGCTTCTCGATCGCGCTCATCACTTCGCTGGAGTGCGACACGAAGGTGAACAAGGAGAAGTTCGAGATCGGCCGCAACTTCACGACCAAGATCTGGAACGCGGCGAAGTTCTTCGAGCTGAAGGCCGCCGAGGTCGGCGAGCTGCCGAACCTGAGCGCGCTTAAGGCCGAGGACCTGACGGCCGATGACAAGCATATCCTCTTCGCGTGCGACCGCGCCTGCCGGAAGGTCAACGAGATCCTAGAGCAGTATCGCATTCAGGACGGCGCGCTCGCAGTCTACGATTTCTTCTGGGACCAGCTCTGCGGCGGCTATGTCGAGTTCGTCAAGGATTCGCCGAACAAGGCGGTCTCGCTGGCGATTCTGAAGGACGTCTTCTACAAGGCGCTGCGGCTTCTGCATCCGTACATGCCGTTCGTCACCGAAGAAGTCGCGCATCAGCTCGGCTACCTGAAGGACGGCGAGACGATCATGTGCGCCGAATACCCGCTTGGCTACACCGAAGCGGAGCGCTCGGCCTGGGGGCTGACGGAGGCGGATTACGATTTCGTCAACGCCAAGCGCGAGGCGATTACCGCGATTCGCGCGCTGCGCGCCGAATACAAGGTGCCGCCGGCGACTTTCGTGAAGGTCACGGTGGCGACGGATGACGCGAAGGCGAAGGCCGAAGTCGATTCGCTTAAGAAGGCGATGCGGGCGGAATCGGTCGAGCTGGTCGCCGCTGGTGCCGATCTGGCGATGCCGTCCAAACTCACCAAGTTCGGCACGGTCTATCTGTCGCTGGAGGGGCTGGTGGACAAGGCGGCGGAAGCGAAGCGCATTGCCGGCGAACTCGCCAAGCTGGCGGGCTTCATCAAGTCCAGCGAGGCGAAGTTGGCGAATCAGGCGTTCGTCGCCCACGCGCCGGCCGCCATCGTCGAGGAGGCGAAGCGCAAACTGGCCGAGAATCGGGAGAAGGTGGCGCAGCTCGAGAAGCTCGCCAGGCTCTTTGCGTAAGCGCGCTGCCATTTTAATTAGTTGGTGCATTTTGTTAAAATTATCACGATATGATACATTTTAATCGTCCTTGTATGACCGGCAAGGAGACGGAGTATATTCGTCAGGCGGTCACGACCGGAAAGTTGTCTGGCAATGGGGAGTTTACGCGCCGTTGCCAGGATTTCTTTGCTCGGCAATACGGTTTTCGCAAATGCCTGCTGACCACTTCTGGAACTGACGCCTTGGAGATGGCGGCGCTGCTCACCGAAGTGGGGCCGGGCGATGAGGTGATTGTGCCTTCCTACACTTTCGTCTCGACGGCGCTCGCGTTCGTGCGCACGGGCGCAAAGGTGGTTTTTGCCGACAGTCGTGATGACGAACCGAATCTGGACGCGACGAAATTGGAATCGCTGATTACGCCGCGGACCAGGGTCATCGTTCCCGTGCACTATGCTGGCTGCGCGTGCGATATGGGTGCGATCATGGACATCGCGGCACGGCACAATCTGCTCGTGGTCGAGGATGCCGCGCAGGCCGTGGACTCTTGGTATTTGGAGTCCACGGACAAAAAAGCGCTGGGTTCAATCGGCCATCTCGGATGCTTCAGTTTTCACGAGACGAAGAACATTACCGCCGGCGGCGAGGGCGGTTTGCTGGCGATCAACGACGAGCGGTTTCTGCGGCGGGCGGAAATTCTGTGGGAGAAGGGTACCAATCGGGCCGAGTTCTTCCGCGGCGAGGTGAACAAATACGGGTGGGTGGACGTCGGCTCGTCGTTCCTGCCGGCGGAAATCAACGCGGCCTACCTTTGGGCGCAGTGCGAACAGCTGGAGGCGATTCAGGCGGAGCGCAAGCGGCTGTGGGAGAACTATTGGAATTTCTTCATCGACTTGAAATTGGACCATCGAACCATCGAACCATCGAACCATTTCCAGTTGCCGAAGCTTCCGGAGTACGCGACCAACAACGCGCACATGTTCTATTTGCTGTTTTCGTCGCTGGCGAAGCGCAGCGACTTCGTCGCGAAAATGCGCGCGCGCGACATTCTGACGCCGTTTCACTATCTGCCGCTGCACTCGTCGCCTTACTATGCGCCGCAACATGACGGCCGGGCGCTGCCGAACTGCGACCGGTATGCGGATACGCTCGTGCGGTTGCCGCTTTATTACGGGCTCGGTCCCGATCAGGACCAGGTTCTCGCGGCGCTCAAGGTGGCATTGGTTGAGTGATGGTTGTCCACGGATTACACGGATTGACACGGATTTGATCCATGGGAAATTTGGTTTGCGAAGATAAGACGTTTGGTATCATCGGGTGTTGCATGGAGGTGCATAAGACACTTGGTGCAGGATATCTTGAAGCTGTTTACCAGGAGGCTTTGGCGTTGGAGCTGGAGACGGCCGGAATTCCTTTTGAACGGGAGAAGGAGATAGAAGTTCAGTATAAGGGAAAGGTTCTTCAGAAAAAGTATTTTGCTGATTTCCTGTGTTTTGATGAAGTCATTGTGGAAACTAAGGTGCTTTCCAATTTGCTGCCTGAACATTATGCGCAGGTTCTCAACTACCTTAAGGCGACAGACAGGAAGGTTGGCCTTCTGGTGAATTTCGGCACTCCATCCCTCCAGTGGAAACGTCTTGTCCTTTAATCCGTGTGAATCCGTGAAATCCGTGGACAAATCCTACCGCGACATAGCCTTCAGCTGCGATGACAACGGCGCGAAGTTTCTTCGCGTCACCGTGTGGTCGCTCCTGAAGCATTATGCGGGCGCGGAGCCGATTCGGATCAACGTCTTCGAGGGCTTTGGCGGGCATTCGGCGGAGAACAAGCGGAAGCTGCAGGAGGTGGTCGCGAAGTTTCCGCCGGCGTCGGTCCGCTATCACAATGTCGAGGCGGTGATCGCGCCCTACGCGGACCTCATCATGAACCGCGAGCAGTCGCGGTGGAACGTCTTTACCTGGACGCCGATCTTTACGCCGCTCCTGCTTGCCGACGCGACCGGCAATGTGGCGCATTTCGACATCGACATGCTTTTCAACGATGACGTGTCGAAGCTCCTCGACCTGGACCTCGGCGACAATCTCATTGCGGCGGTGGCGGAATACGGGAAGGGCGATCCCGTGATTACCGAGGCGGTCTGGGGCAAGGGCATTTTGCCGCCCGAAGCCGAGCGCTATTTCAATACGGGGACGATTGTCTTCAATACGGCAAAGTGCCGCGCGGAAAGGACTTGGGAGAAAATCCTCGACTGGTATCGTGACCATTACGCCATCGCCGACCGGATCGAGCAGGACGCGTGGAACGCGCTTTACTGGAAGCGGACGCTGCTGCTGCCGCTCCGTTGGAATTTCCACGACCGGCTGATCAAGAGTTTTGCGAAGCGCGACCTTGCCGAGCGGTACTGGCAGGGAAATTCGCCAGTCGAAAGTCTGGAGGCCGCCGTCAATCCGGCGATCCTTCACTTCTGGGGGCCTAAGAAACCCTGGAAGCCTTGCCATCGTCCGTATCGCAAGCTTTATCATGCGGCAATGGCGGCGGTCGGACAGCCCGTTCCGAAGGAGCCGGCGCTGGCGTTTCTGCATAATCGGGCGAATCGGGTCAACCTAGAGCGCTGTCGTGCGCGGTGGCTGATGATGACCGGTAAGGCGTCGCCGCGAAGCTTCGCCAAGTCACTGAAGCGAGGTCTGCGGCTGCCGTTTGAGTGGTTGGGAATCGGATTGGGCGTTCTGGTGCTTTCGAACCTGCCGCATCGGCTGCTGTTTGCGCTCTGCGATTTCGCTTCGGCAGTGATGTACCGGTTTGACGGCCACGGGCGGCGGCTGGCGCTGGAGAATCTGCGGGTGTTGCGCGGCCAGCGGCCGTGGGGCGAGAAGCCGGTGCGTTTCGATCCGGAGCGTGCGCCTTACGATCCGACGCCGGCGGAGGCGAAGGTCGTGCGCCGTTCCTACCGGAACATGGCGCGTACGGTCGGTCATGTCTTCTGGACGCTGCGCCGCGCGAAGGCCCGGGCGGCCGAGGTCGGGGTGATGAGCGAACGCGCGCGCGCCTTTCTGGCGGCGAACCGGCCGGCGGTCACCGTGTCGGCGCATGTCGGCTGCTGGGAGATCCTTTCGCAGCTGGCGCTCTTGGAAGGTCACGCGATGATGTCGGTGGCGAAGGACATCGGGACTTCGGCGATGACGCGGCTCCTGATGAAGGCGCGGCGGTCGATCGGGCAGGAGATCGTGCCGGCGAAGGGGGCGTTCAAGCCGCTGATGGCGGGCATCCGTTCGGGAAAGTCGCTGGGACTGCTGGTGGATCAGACGGTGTCGCCGCAGGACGGCGGCATCTGGGTCAGGTTTCTCGGGCGTCCGTACCCGGTCTCGGCCGCGCCGGCCTTTTTCGCCGCCAAGGCGAAGGCGCCGATCATCGTCGCGTGGTCACGGCCGCTTCGTGACGGGCGTTACCGTTGCGAATGTGCGGATGAGATTCCGGTGGAGACGACGAAGGACATCTGGGCGACGACGCAGCGTTGCCTGCGCGATCTGGAGCGGGTGATTCGCCGTCACCCCAGCTGTTGGGTGATGAACTACGACTTCTTTAAGTTTTATCCGTCGAAGCGGGATCTCGCGATTCTGCGCGAGCGCGAGGCGCAGGAGGGACGGACATGAAGACTTATGTCATCAACCTTGATCGCAATCCTGAGCGGCTGGAGTTCATCCGCGAACAGCTCGAGCGCATCGACGTTCCCTTCGAGCGCATCAGCGCGGTCTACGGCAAGGCGCTGTCGCCGGCGGAAATGCGCGAGCGATTTTCTCGGCTTCGGTCGTTCGTCGCCTCCAAGAAGCGGATGAGCGCTTCCGAAATCGGCTGTGCGCTTTCGCATGTGAAGATCTACCGGAAGCTGATCGAGGAGAACGTCCCGGTGGCGCTGGTGCTTGAAGATGATGCGGTGCTGGGGCCGGAGTTTGCGGCCAACCTCCGCGAGGCGGCTGCTTTTCTCGACCCGGCTCGGCCGCAGGTGCTGCTTTTCTCCGGGCATGGGATTGCGGGGGCGGATGAACGTCGCGGCATCGTCAGCATCGAATCCGCATGGTGCACTGACGCCTATTGCGTCACGCAGGCGGCGGCAAAGCTGATTCTGAAGGCCAACTTCCCCGTCATTACCGTGGCGGATTCCTTCAAACGCTGGCATCGGCGCTTCGGGTTGGAACTTTATCGGGCGTTTCCGATTGCGGTCCGGCAGGAAGACGTCGCGTTCGGCAGCAATATCCAGATCTTGCCGAAATCGAATTTTCTGGTGCGCAATCTCATGTGGCTTGCGGACTGGGTGCTCTGGAAGGTGACGGGGAGGTAAGCGGATGTTCTCGATCGGGCTCTTGAGCTGGAAGGCGCATCAGACGCTCCGGAAGACGCTGGAGTCGTATCGGCGGGCGAAGTTGGCGGATTGTGCGGACGAGTTCAAGGTGTTTTTCAACGAGATCTCGGATGGCGACCGTGCGCTGGCGGCGGAGTTTGGCGTAACGGCGGTCGGTGACGTGAAGAACCTCGGCATTTGGGGCGGGATGGACGCCTGTGCGAAAGCGCTGGACGGTGACGTGATCCTGCTCTTGCAGAACGACTGTCCGGTCGTGGCCTCGCCCGAGGAAACGGCGAAGACGCTGAAAGCCGGGGTGGAGCTGATTCGTTCGGGCCAGGCGGACATGATCCGCCTCCGCCATCGCTTCAACCAGGGGGACGGCATTTCGTTCCATCGGTTTTATGGCTTTTGGCCGGTGCACGAGCTCGACCTGCGGGCGAATCGCTATTTTGACGCCCGGGTTCCGGCGGACGCGGCGATCGACACCTGGCGTCGTCGGCTGGCACGGCTTTTCCGCCCTCTCGCCGCCCGTCGCCGGGTGATTGCGGCAATTCACCTGGAGGCGCATCCGGAAGCGGTCTATCCGCAGTGGATTTCGCGCGCCGGGGACTTCTATCTCGTGGATTCGGAGATTGTCAATTTTTCGGAGCAGCCGCTCCTGATTTCCAAGCGGCTGTATCTGGAGCTTTCGGACTGGTGCCGGGCGCATCCGCGGCACCGCAAGATCAACGGCGCACCGGTGATGGAGCACGCGCTCAACTCGGCGTGGTGGCGCGCGCGGCATTATAAGATCGGCTTTTGCGAGGAAGGGGTCTTCACGCACAATCGCTTCGACGACAGCTGGCGGCCGAATCATACGGCGTTCAATGCGGCGATTTCCGAGGAGAAGTCGTGAAAATCGGGGTGGTCATACCGGCTTACAACGGCGAGAGGTATGTTGCCGACTGTTTGAAGAGCCTGCAGGCGCAGACCTACGCTGATTGGCAGGCGTATGTCATGGATGACGGCTCGACGGACGGGACTCTGGCGGCGGTCGAGGCGTTTGCAGCGGCCGATTCGCGCATTCGGGTCTGGCATCAGGAGAATCGCGGGCTCGTGGCGACGATGAACACGCTTCTCGACAAGATGGACGATTCGGTCGCGCTGGTCGCGTTTCTGGACATTGACGACTTCATCCATCCCGAGACTTACGCCCGGCTTGTCGATGCGCTGGTTCGAAATGAGGCGGAGGTCGCCGAGTGCCGGATCGTGCATGTCCCGGAGAGTGCGCAACCCCAGACGGCATTCGCGCCGTTGGGCGACGTCGCGGAAACGCTAATGGACGACATGTCGGTCTACTGGACCCGTCGCACTTCGCCCGACGGCTGGATCAACAAGCAGAACAAGCTTTATCGCCGGGCGGCGATCGGCGCGCTTCGCTTCCAGCCGACGCTCTCCTACGAGGATGACTTTTTCTTCGCTTGCGAGGTTAATGCCCAGATTCGCCGGAAGGTACGGCTGGATGCGGCGCTTTACGCCTATCGCGAGAGTCCCAACTCGGCGACGGCCGCCATTCCTTTTCGCAAGTATGTTGCCGCGACGCTGGAGCGAATCCGGCTCAGTTGCGCGGTGTTCCTGAATGCAGGCCGCGTCCCCGCCGCCTTTGAGGCCGAATATCGCGCGGATCTTTCGAAGGACGCCTACCGCATGTGTCTTCGGAAGAATCTCAAGAAGAACCGGGACGCGAGGCTGCGACGCGAACTCTTCCGCGAGGCGGGCGCGCACTTCGCGATGCTGGAACGGGACTACGGGTTTGTGCCGACGGGCCTCAATCCATTGCAGGCGATGATCTGGCGGGCCAGCCGCAACGGCTGGTATGCTTTGGCCAGAGTGCTGGCTTTTCTGACTTGAGGCGGGACAATTTTGGTATAATGAAGGTGATGGAAAAGGAACCAGTTACGATTCTTACCCTCAAGTGGGGAACCCTTTATGATTCCGGTTATGTGAATCGTGTCTTTCGCGGCGTCAAGCGGCACTTGCACCGGCCGTTCCGATTCGTTTGCGTGACGGATGACAAATCGGGACTTATGGACGGCATCGAGGCGGTCGACTTCCCGGAGCGGCCGGAGTGGTTTCATCCGAATTTGCGCTATCCGACCTGGCCCGGGATCTATGTGAAGCTCCTCGTCTTCCGGGAGGGCTTCGCGCAGCTTTCGGGGCCGACCCTCTTTCTCGACATTGATCAGATCATCACCGGCGACCTGGACTGCTTTTTTGACTACAAGCCGGGCGAGTTCTGCATCATCCACAACTGGGTGGCGCTTCGAAAGCGACTCTTCCGCAAGGTGCCGTTCTGCGGCAATTCGAGTTGCTTCCGCTTTGACGCGGGACCGAAGAGCCATTACATCTACGAGAAGTTCAAATCCGAGGCCGACACGGCGATGGATCCCGAGGTTTACGGCACCGAGCAGGAGTATATGACGCACGCCGTCGGTTTCGACAAGGTCAATTTCTGGCCGGAGAATTTCGTCCGTTCGTTCAAGCGCAGCTGCACCTGGCCATGGCCGCTCAATCATTTTCTCGTGCCGCGGATGAAGAAGGACACGAAGATCCTCTGTTTTCACGGGACACCTTCGCCGACGCAGGCGATCGAGGGCTTCCGCGGGTCTAAGCACATCGACGGGTGGACGCGTCCCTGCCCTTGGGTGAAGGAACTGTGGGACAAGTGAATACGGTGGTGAAGAAAACCTACGATTTCGTCTTCAGTTGCGGATATTCGTGTGCGGTGACGCAGGCGCTCAGGGCGGCGAATCTGCAGTTCGCGTCTTTCCCTTTCGATTGGATGGCGACACCTTCGTTCCCGGCTGCCGCCCGGATGGTTGCGGACGGTTTCGCCCATTGGATGGATCGTGACGACCTAGAGCTGGTCGACATCCGCCGCGGCGGAATCATGAAGCACATCTATCGCAACCGCCGCAACGGTTTCGGCTTCGTCCACGATTTCACCTCGTTTCGGACTTTTGACGAGAATTATCCGCGCGAGTCCGCGAAGTACGCTCGGCGCATCGAACGGTTCATGGCGACGCTGCGCGCCGCCGGGAAGGTGCTGGCGATCAACGTCGAATGGCCGATTCTGCCCCGCCTGTCCGATGCGGAGCTTGCCGAGACCCGGGCGGTCCTGGCGGAGAAGTTTCCGAAGTGCGAGTTCGAGCTCGTCTACTTCTACGAGGAAGAGTCGGCGAAGACGCCGCGGCTCATTTCGTCGGGCGGCGGTATTTCGGTCTACGCGGTCGACTATCGTACCTTCGTCGACGGCGAGGTCAATCACGAGGCGGACAACCGTTTTCTGATCAAGTGGCTTGAAGAGAATGTTGAAGTTGCGGATCCCCGCAGCGCGGAGGAGAAGGCGACGTATGCAAAGTCCTGGGAGCAGCAGGACCGGGAGCGCTGGAAGGGCGGGAACTGGTGGCGGGACATGGTGAACCGCACGAAGTTCCGTCAGTATCGGCGGCTGGAGAAATTCCTGGTCGGGCGGGGGCTGTTGCCGCGGGAGCGGCCGCTCTGGGTGCTGGCGCCCTCACGGGGAAAGGGGGAGTCATGAGAAAGGTGTTTACGTTCTGGGAGCCGAAGGAGAATGTGCCCGGCTACATCCGGCTGTGCATGAAGACCTGGGCGAAGTGTCTTGACGGCTATGAGACGGTGGTCCTCGATTACGACAACCTCGGGAATTACCTGACGGCAAGGGAGCAGGCGGAGGTTCTCTGCAGAAAGATGACATTTGCGATGCAGTCCGACTGTATTCGCTGTGCAGTTCTGAAGAAGCACGGCGGCATCTGGATGGACGCGGATACGATTCTCACGAAGCCGCTCGACAGTCGTTTCTCCGCTGCTGATTGTTCAATTGTCGCGCGTCGTCAGGAAGGTCATCTTGTTCATTATGCCGCGTACATCAACGCGCAGAGGCCAGAGGCGAAGTTCCTGTGTGACTGGCATGCGGCACTTGTGCCGCGCGTCGCGAAAGCTGAGCGCTTTCGCTCGAACTTGATTCTCAGGACATTCCGACGCCAGGAGTGGAAGCTGATCCGTCGCTGGAATTACTGTGTAAACGCGATCATTGACCCGATGGCGGACGAGGTCGTTAATCATAAGCAGACCGATTACGCGTGGATCGACAAGGACGAGATCTTCGCCGTGCCCGAAGAGGAGCTGATGGCATCCGGGCTCAATGCGGTCGAAGCCTATCAGAAGTACTGGTTCGAGCCGGGCGAGACCGATGATGTGCTGAACCGCTGTGCGGGCATCATCATGCTACACAACTCCTTTACTCCCGACCGCATCCGCGCGATGTCTGCGGAGGACTTTCTCAAAACCGATACACGCATGGCCGCGCTGCTGCGGAGGTTGATCGGCCGATGAAGCGCGACCGCTTCATCGTGCGCGTCGACGGGGGAATCTGCTCTCAGATCGCCTTTGTTTCGATCGGCCGCTATCTACAGTCGAAATATCCCTCGACGGAGGTAAAATACGACTTGTCGTGGTTTGAGGATTACGGTAAGGACTTGAACGGGCGCTTTGTCCGGAATTGGGATTTTGAGAAGGCCTTTCCGTCGCTTGAGATTAAGATTGCTTCGCGTCAGGAGTCGGAAGAACTCGCGAAGCGTCACCCGCGTCGGGGGACGGATGTGACAACATACGCGCCTCCGTTATATATCGGCGGTTATCCTAATTTTGAACCAATCCTTTATGCGGAGGCGCCGCACCTGAAGGATGCATTTTGCCCGGCGCTGGATGACGCCTCGCTGGGTGTTCTTGCCGAAATTGAAAGGGGATGTGCCTGTGCGATTCATGTGCGGCGCGGTGACTTGGCGACTTATGACATTGTTTACGGTCAACCGGCGAGTGCGGATTATTTCATGCGAGCCGTCCGGATAGTCGGTGCGTTGGCGCCCAGCGTTCGATTTTTCATATTTTCGGATGAGCCTGAGTGGGTTGCCGCCGAACTTCTGCCCGCTTTGCCGGTTGAATTTTCGTATCATCTAGTCGCCGGGAACGGAAGTGATCGGGGGTATGTCGACCTATTCTTGGTCTCGCGGTGTGAACACATCATTTCCTCGGCGGGATCGATGGGCATTGTCGGCGCTCTTCTGGCGAGGCAGCTGAAGACGCTTGTCGTCAACCGGAATCGTGATTGCGCGTTCAAGTTCCTGAAGAACGTCGTTTATCTTAATGACTGCTATCACGAGTTTACGCCGCCGGAACGTCCGCGCGGACTGGTCATGAAAATCAAGTCATTGCTGCACAAATGAGATTGTTTGCGAAGCGAAGGAGACGGGGAATCGTCAGCGGTGAAGGGAATGTCATTCGTAACCTTCCCGATGGTGTTGAGCTGTACTGTTTCGGCGAGGGGAATATCATCGAATTTGCCGAACCGGGCATGTATTTTCGGGCGCATTTGCTCGTTGGTGCAGCGGATCATCCAGTGTGTGGTTGTACAGTCCGCATCGGTGCGCGCACGACTTGCGAGGGAGCAGTCATCACGCTGATGGAAAGCGGCAGTGCGCTGTTGATTGGTGATGACTGCATGATTTCGACGGGGGTGGAACTGTGGGCGTCGGATACACATGCGATTCTGGACGGTGAAGGAAGAGTGGTGAACTGCGGACAGTCGCTGACTGTGGGCGATCACGTCTGGCTTTGCAAGAATGCAGCGTTGCTTAAAGACGTTGTCATCCCCGACGGGTGTGTCGTGGGTTACGGAGCAGTCGTGTCTGGGGCCCTGTCCGTCGGAAAGAACAGCGTTTTGGCAGGGAATCCCGCTCGTGTCGTCAGGACGGATGTGACGTGGGACCGCAGGCGTCCAGATCAAATGCAGATCGGAATATGAAATGAAGAAAGAGACATTTGACTATGTCTGCAGTCTTGGATCATCATGCCTCTGTGCAACGGTGCTGCGAGATGCCGGTTTGCGCCTGTCGTCAGGCCCTTTTGATTGGTTGACGGGGGCGGATTTTTGTTCGCGCATCCAGTTGATTGTCGATGATTTTTCTAATTGGATGGTGAAAGACGATTTTAAGCTGATTGGGAAGACGACGGTCGGAGTCCATAATGGCTATGAGAATGTCCGCACAGGATTCCGGTTTTTGCATGACTTTAGTAGCAATCGGTCGTTTGACGACTGCTATGACGAGGTTTGCCGGAAGTATGAACGGCGGATTGTTCGCTTTTACGCGCGTATTCGTGCGTCGCGTCGTGTCTTGCTGGTCTGGGTTGAAAATCCTCTTGATCCAGATGCGCCCTCGGCGGACGATGTCCGATGGGGTGTGAACGAACTTGCCCGAAAGTTTCCCAGCGCGTGCATCGAACTGTTGATCATCGAACATGCGTCGGAGAAGGTCCCGGCAACTGAAGGGATTACTCGGGCGCGCGACTGCTGGCGTGCGGTTTGTCCGTTTCGCAAACCTGTGCTTCCGGGGCAGACGGTTTATCCATGGGATGTTGAGATGCGGCCGCTTTTACGAATTTTCTCGTCGGTCGCGGCGATCGATTACCGCAGTGGCGACGAGCGTCGGCAGCATTGGAAGAAGAAACGACAAAATCGTTACAGCCTCTTGGGCGCTCGTGATTTCCTAGACTATCAAGTGGCGCGACTTGAGGTCAAAATCTGCAAGTTCTGTTTGAAAAGATTGCGACATCGGGGTCTTGACTTCAGGCGTGTATTTGAACTTCAATTCGGGCCGATTTTCAGAGGAAGGGACGGACAATGAAGTATGATTTCGTTTGTTCGCTCGGCCAGTGGTGCGCGACGGCGATTGTACTGCGAAAGCTGGGGTTGCGTTCGTGTTCCGGACCGTTTGACTGGTTGTTGGGTCGAAATGTCGATCTTGCCGTCTATATTGATTTAATTCGCCAGTCATTTGAGAATCTTTTACCTGAATTTTCTCTTTGTCAAATTGGTGCCGACAAGGCGGAAGGCCATGTTCATTATCGATGTGAGAGGACGGGTTTGGCCTTTCTTCATGATTTTACCATTGGCCGACCTTTTGTGGTGGAGTATCCTGAGGTTTGTGAAAAATACAGACGTCGGATGTCGCGGTTGCTCAAAATGTTGGCCAGCGGTTCACGAGTTCTTATGGTCCATTTCCGTGGCGAGGGACACTATCAGTCGAAGCATTTGGCCTCTGTGCTGGAGTCTTTGCGTGTTCGATTCCCCCGGTCCGAGGTAGATCTTCTTGTTTTGGAGTGTGAAAAGGGCGCGCGGAAAGTGCAGGAAGAAGAGTTGGTGCCCGGGCTGGTGCGGGTCGTGGGTGATTTCTACGACCATGACTGTTATGATGCAGTCTGCGGAAACGAAAGGTTGCTTCTGCGTGTATTGGGGCGGATCCGGCTGCGCAATCGGTGGCGAAACCGATTTCGGACCTGGATGCTCTCATGCCGTCGCCGTTTCGAGCGAGCATTGCGTGACAGAAGATAATCAAGTATAATGCGTCAGGTATGAGGCTGTCAGTCGTCATTCCTTTTTTCAATCTTGAGCGCTATGTGCGATCGTGTATTGATTCCGTTGTTGTTGCTGCGGCACGAGCAGGGGGCGGGTTTGAGCTGGAGATGCTTTGTGTTGACGATGGATCGTCTGATGGTACGCCACTTCTTCTGGATGAGTTGGCTTCTGATGTCTGTCAGCGGTTCCCGACTGTCGGCATGCGTGTTTTGCGTAAGAAAAACGGCGGCGAGGGCTCGGCGAGGAACGCGGGCCTTGCCGTGGCGACGGGAGATTGGGTCACCTTTCTTGACGGTGACGATGTGTGGCTTGAAAATTTATTGGAGGTGGCGGTGCCGCTTTTAAAGGCGAATGATTGTGCGGAGATTGTGGCGTTGAAATACGGCTCATTTGACGACGGGGATAATCCGCCGTTGTCGACAACGGCAGATGCGAAAGTTTTTGACACGGAGAAGGTGATTCCAAGTGAGGTGCTTTTGAATGTCGGCGTATTTCCTACTTTTTTTCGGCGTGCATTTCTATCGGAGGCGAGGTTTTCGGCTTTGCCGTTGGGTGCCGATCGGTTGTTTGTGGCGCAGGCCCTGGCGCGGGCTGGGCATATTGTGATGTGTGATGCGGTTGTGCAGGGCTACCGTCTGCGTGCTGGATCAATGGCGCGGGCTGTATGGAACGCCAGAAAAGTCATCAGTCAGTGCGATTATGCGTTTGGCAGTTTGTGTGCCTTGGCGGCATCCGGAAAGACATTGGGTGGTGAGGGGCAGACTTATTTGGCTTCGCTCTGGCTTTCGGATGTTCCGAATCGTGCGTTGCGCTTGGATCCGGTGGCGCGGTTCGAGGTGGCGGAAAGTTGGGCTAAGACGCTTTCAGATCGATGCGCCGTGGCCGCATTGCCCAGAATGGATTGGGCACGGTGGGTGCTGGAGGTGATTGCGCGGCGAATGCCGGTCGGCGCGATGCGCATAGCATGGCTCTTGAGAAAGGCGGGGCTTGTATGAAGACATATGACTTTGTATTCAGTCTGGGATTTTCGTGCGGAACTTCGCAAGCTTTACGTGCGGCAGGCCTTCAGTATGCGTCTTATCCGTTGGATTGGTTGGGGGTTCACGACATTCTTTGTTCGGTTCGTGCCATTGAGAACGGGTTTACGGATTGGATGAATGCCGAGGATATGCAACTTGTCGACGTTCGACATGGCGCCGGATTCCTGACACGTTCCTATTGGAACTCGCGCACGAACATGGGCTTCTCGCACGAGTTCTCGGATTTTGAGCCGTTCGAGGCGTCTCTTCCGCGGGTGAGGGCGTCTTATGAGCATCGCAGCCGTCGTTTTCTTGGGGCGCTTTCCAAGGCCCGGCATGTTCTGGCGGTCTGGACGGAACAGCCGATGGTTATGGATCCCGACCGGTCGCAGTATCGCGAGGCACTTGCTCGTTTGCGGAAGTGCTATCCGCAGGCTCACGTCGACCTGGTGGTATTTTTTGAGCGTCCCGGTTGCATCGGGACGGAGGTTGTGGACTCGCAGGACGGGCTGACGGTTGTCGCTGCCGACTACAGGATGATGGACGGCAAGCGCCTGAATCACTTTGTTGACTATGGCCGATTCGTCAAATACCTGGGCAAGAATTTCTCAATGCCGGATATTCGGACGGATGAGGAAAAGAGAGGCTATGCCGAGATCGTCGCCAATATGCGTTCGTGTCGTTGGGGGGTGGGGAAATCCCGTCCGCGCCAGTGGTTGAATAAGCGTGCCTATAAGATTTACCGGTTTCTCGAGCGAATCCTTCAGCGGAGGGGCTTTGTCCATGAAGAGGGGCCGCTTTGGTTTACGGAGGACATCCACAGGATGGCCGAGGAGGTGTCCAAATGAAGGAATATGATTTCATTTTCAGTTTGGGTGCAAATTGTTCGGTGACGATGTCCTTGCGTGATGCGGGACTTCAGTTCTCGTCGCTCCCGCTCGACTGGATCGGATCGCCGGGACTGGTGCGTTCGTGCGAGATGGTCGAATGCGATTTTGTTAACTGGTTCGAACGCGAGGATCTGAAACTTTGGGATGTTCGTCATGAAGAAGGTGCCGTCCAGCGCGTGTACAAGAATATGCGCACGGGATTCGGGTTTCCGCACGAGTTCACGAACGCGAATCCGATCGAGCGCATATATGACAAGACCAGGGAAAAATACGAGCGTAGGATCGCGCGATTCCGGGAGCTGCTGTCGAGTTCGCGACGCGCACTCGGGATCTACCTCGAGTATGCCACGTGCCTGTCGCAGTCGAACAAGACGCTGTCAGATGTCAGGAAACGGCTTTGCGCGAAATATCCGAATCTGGAGTTGGATCTCATGTACATACACGAGGTGCCTGGCTGCCGGGAGCCGAAAGTCGAGTCCGAAAAGGACGGCGTGATTGTTGTCGCTGCTGATTATGGGAAGTTCCTGAACGGCGTTCCGATGCATACGGTGGATCGGTCGCGTCTCGTGCCATTCTTCCAGGAACATTTGACGGTCGCCGGTCACGATATTGCGGCTGAAAAAGCGCAATATGATGCGGAGCAGAAGCGTTTGCGGCGAAATTACTGGGGTAATGGTGCCTGCGAACGGTGGATTAACCGCAAGTTGTTTAGGGTATATCGTCGGCTTCAGGATTATCTGATTGGTCAGTGCCTGCTTCCAGGTGATCGTCCTTGTTGGTTTGAAAAGGAGTTTGCTGTCTGGCATCACGGAACGATGCCGACGAATTGTCCGGTGAAATAGGAGCGGATAGAAATGGGTCAAGATCGGAAATTCTGGGGGAAGGGCGAAAACCTGTCGTGGGTTGTCATGCTTGCTGCTTTCGTTTGGATCGTGTCGTTGCTGGTGTGCTTTACGTATATCCGTCCGTCGAGCACGGATATGGTTGTGCGCTATGCGCCGATGGCGGAGAGCTTTGCCGTTGGCGACTGGCGGTTGTCGTTTCACCCCCGCTTCGGCGTGCAGTTCCCCGTTGTGTGTGGACTGGTCGTTTGGTTGACGGGGTTGCCGGGATGGCGTGCATGTCAGCTGGTAGCACTGACATGGTGGGCTTTCTCGGCCGTGCCGTTGTGGATGATTGCGCGACAGATCTACGGGCGTGTGGCGGCCTGGTTTGCATTCGTAATCTATGTGTTGAACGCCGACCTGTTTCGCTTGGCGGTTGAGGGCTGGCGGGATGACTGTCGGATATTACCCATTTTGCTGGCGACTTTTTCGTTTCTACGCCTTTTTTCAAAAGCGGATGAACATCGGTTTCCTTTGGATGCGCTGCTTGCGTCCGTTGCCGTGTTGCTGATGGTGACCTTGCGGGTTGATTGCGTTCTGATCGGCTCGTTTTTTTTTGTGGTCTTCGCGACCTGGTGTCTGGTGCGCGGACGGATTGCGGCGGCGATAGTGTCTGGTAGCGGCTGGACGGTGGGTATGGTCTTGCAATGTTGGATGGTTCATGCCTACACCGGGTGGTGGTTGCCGGTGCCGCAACTCATTCCTGTCGCCGAACGAATGTTGGGGGGCGGTATATGATTTTTGACTCCTTGTGGATTGCCGCTATCGCTGGAATTTTTGTTTTTGGGCGCATTTGTCGTCGGACGGTGTCGCGCGGCGAACTCGTGACGGCTTTAGTTTTTGTGCTCCATTTTTTGCTGATTCAGGTGCAGTTGCTTCTGGACGGTTCGCCGATTGGCTATTTGGATTGGAGGTATCATACGCCGGAATGGGCGCTCTTGATGGTTTTGTGCGGTGGTGCGTGCGGTGTGTTGGCTGTGCGACGAGGTCGGGTGTTTGCTTGCGTGCTTCTTGTAGTCTGTGTTGTCAAGCCGGCGGAGCGGGCGATTCGACGGCTGATCAGGAATGCGGAGGTTTATCAGACGATTGCGATGGCAGACCGTTGGGCCGCGGAAATTATCCGTTCGGATTGGCAAGGAGCATCGCGCGGACTATGGTCGTATGATTCGCGTGAGTATCACACCGATCGGCTGCCTGTCATTGTCGAGCACTCGGGCTATGTCGCGACGCTGGTCGGCGGTCGGAATGCGGTGGTTACGACGCATAGATCAACTAGAAAGATGTCCGTTGAGGAGTTGCCAGATTATCTGTGTGGCGAGCGCGAGTATTTTGGATCGTTAATCGAGTGGTATATGTTGAGGGGTGGCGAGTTGGTGGCGACGCGCACATTTGGCGGTCGCGAGTTTGTGTTGTGCCGGCGCAAGCCGGCGTCACAGTAAGGACGGACTGTTTGGAGGGTGGAGTATGGGGAAGTTCTTGGATAGGCTGTTTAGACGCGCGTGTCGGTGGCCGGAGCGTTTTCGAAACTGCCGTATTATGCCGTCGGTATTCGTTGACGCGGCCAGTACAATCGGCGACTATACGTTCATCGGTGAGGGTACCAGTGTTACGCGGGCGACGATAGGTCGATATTGTAGCATCGCACCGCATGTGAAGATAGGTTTTGGTGAGCATGACATCGATTCCGTCAGCACGTCGGCCTTTTTGAATCCGGCATGTGATTACGCCCATCTTACCGAAAAGGACTGTGTGATTGGAAACGATGTTTGGATTGGGGTCGATGCAATCATTCGGCGCGGCGTGCGTATCGGCAATTGTGCGGTCGTTGGTGCGAATGCATTTGTTAACAAGGATGTACCCGATTTCGCGATCGTTGTTGGTTCTCCTGCGCGAGTCATCCGGTACCGATTTGACGAGGAACGTCGGCGGCGAATTGCTGAAAGCCGTTATTGGGAATACGACCTTGAACCTGCCCGTACACTAGTGCGGAGTTTGTAGGGTCAAGGACGCATGCTGGCGGCTGACAAGTCTTCCGTCAATAATCGGGTTCGGATTTTCGCGCCGGAATATGTTGTGTGATAGGGGCTGTCGTAATAGGTGTTTTCCGAAGGAGTCCGATAACGCAACGGTTCGGCGGCGTAGGGGATTCCGCGGGCGGCGAGCGCGGCGGCGACCCGGCCGATGTAGTCGCGATCGGCGTCAAAGACCGAGTCCTGCAGCGGCGGCGGCAGGAGGATGAATTCGATGCCGTTTTGCCGTGATTCGTCGGCGAAGGTCGCGATGAAGTTGATTACGGAAGGGTCGATCGGCGCATTGGTCGCGTCCGCCGTATGCCGCCGGGCATGACGCGGATCCTTGGCGTGGGCGGTGAAGTCGCCGTATTCGTTGAAGGTCCACTGCTGTGCGCGGCGCCTGAGTTTCCCGAGCTCGAATACCTTGAACAGCGCAATCGTCTTCCGGCTGGCGAAATCGGGGATCATTTTCGCGAGATGCAGGAGGTGCGCGCCATCCAGCGCGCGGATGCTTTCGAGGTCGAATTCGAAGATTGCCTCCGGGAGATCGAGACTGCCGTCGAAGACATCCCGCTGGAAGTGGTGGTATTCCGGCGACGCGATCACGATGTCGCCGGGCCGGAGACGGTTCCGGACGGATTCGAGATGGTATTTGAAGCCGAGCCCGGCGGTGATGCCCATGTTCACGACCGGCATTCCGAGCGACTTCTCGATCATTGCCGAGTCGATGCCGTAGGCGAGGTTGCTGCCGCCGACCAGGACGATTTTCGGGCTTGGGACAGATTTTAGCCGGGCGACCTTCGCCTTAAGGCCGGCCATATAGGAATACGGGCTCTTGGGGTTCGGTATCATGACCGAGACCACCAGCATCCATCCGATCACGATGGCGAAGAAGCTCAGAAAGTCCTGGAGAAATCGCTTCATGTCAAAACTGGGCGTAGATGAACTGGGAGGTTTGCGGGCGGGCGAAGAAGATGAGGATGATTATCGCGAAATAAAGCGCCCATCTCCACGCCTTGGGGAAATTGAGATTCAGCGGATGGTCGCAGTTTTGCTTCCAGGCTTCGGCGGCGAACATGATGGCGGTGTAGGGAAGGCAGTCGAGCAGACCGCCGGGAGCGCCGCTTCCGCCCGGCGTCACTAGCCCCTTGAAGTAGGCGGCCGCCGCGGCGCAATCCGGCGCTCGGAAGAGAATCCAGGCGAGCATGACGCCGGTGAAGGTGAGCAGCCATTTCCCGGCCAGGGGCAGCCGGACGGGGCGAAGACAGAGTTTAGGCAGGAAGAAGAGGCCGTGGATGAATCCCCAGAGCACGAAGGTCCAGGCGGCGCCGTGCCAGAGTCCGGATACGAGGAAGACAATCAGCGTGTTGCGGATGACTTTCGCCTTCGCGCAGCGGCTGCCGCCCAGCGGGATGTAGACATAGTCGCGGAACCAGGTTGTCAGCGACATGTGCCAGCGCCGCCAGAAATCGGCGATGTTCGTGGCGAAGTAGGGGCACTTGAAGTTTTCGGCGAGACGGATGCCGAAAAGCCGTCCGATGCCGATGGCCATGTCGGAGTAGCCGGAGAAGTCGGCGTAGATCTGAATGGTGAAGACGAGCGCGCCGGTCCATAGCGTCGCGGCATTGAAGGCGCTTGGATGGCTGAAGACCGGGGCGACGGCCGCGGCCGCGAGGTCGGCGACCACCAGCTTCTTGAATGCGCCCCAGAGTATTCGGCGACAACCGTCCACCGCCAGTGCGCGGTTGAAGCGCCGAACTTCGCCGAATTGCGGTAACAGGAGGTTCGCCCGCCCGATGGGCCCGGCCGTCAGCTGGGGGAAAAAGGTCATGAACGCAAGGAATTTCAGCGGATCGGTTTCGGGCCTGACGGCCTTTCGCCGAACATCGAGGACATAGCCGACCGCCATAAAGGTATAGAACGAGATGCCGACGGGGAGGAGCAGGTTGAGGGACGAAGAATGAGGGCCGGATTCCGAGGGGAGGACTGCGGCAAGGGAATTGACGAAGAAGTCGTAGTATTTGAAAACCGCCAGGGGGGCCAGCAGAATGACAATTGACACCGTCAGCAGGGGTTTCGAGTTCGAGCGGGCTGCAGCCAGTCCCGCCAGATAGGCGAGCGCGGCCTCGGCGAAGAGCAGAATGCAGAAGCCCGGGCTGAAGGCGGCGTAGAAAAGGAAACTGGCGAGAATGAGGATGAGATTCTGCACTTTTGCCCCGTGTCGGGTTGCTGACCAGTAGCCGACGAAGGTGGTGACTGCCAGCGGCAGGAATTCAAAAGCGGTAAAACTCATATTGCGGAGATTATAGCATATCTGCCAATCACGCCAATCGTAATATGGTATACTAAGCACAACTATGAGCGCACCGGCAGGAATTGAATATTGGAAGGAGTTTTTCGACCGCGACTATATCGTGCGGGAGACGTACGGCCGCGTGTGGCGGTATGCGCGCAAGTACCGGCTGCGGCTTGTGGTCGGCATTGTGACGGGCATGTTGACGGCGGGCACGCTGGTGCCGCTGTTTCAGGTCGTGCAGCCAGCGCTGGAGAAGGTGAGCGAGAATGAGCGCGTCAACGAGCGCGTCGAGGCGATCAATGCCGTATCTTGTTGGCACAGAACTGCAAAATGTTAAATAGGTGCTAAAAATCGCGGTTTGATATTTTAGCACCTAAGTTAGAAAATGGAAATAGGTGCTAATTTGTGGTTGCATTTGGAATAGGCAATTTGATATTATAGTCTCGAATGGGGAAATAAGGGAGATGTTTTTTGGCCGCCAAGCTCAATTGGAGCAACTGAACCGCCTGTTGCACAAGCAGGTCGGTTCGTTGGTGACATGTCGCGGTAGAAGGCGAGTCGGCAAATCGACATTGATTGAACGGTTTGCCGCAGAGTGTGGCGCGAGGTTCATCAAGCTTGAGGGCGTTCAGCCGAAGGCAAAATACGGAAATGCCGATGAGTTGAGGATCTTTGCCGAGCAGTTGGCCGCTCAGACGGGTGCGGAGAGCACGGTTCCGGCGAATTGGCTGAATGCCTTTATCCGGCTGGACCGCGAAATCAAAGACGAGGATCAGTGGACGGTTGTCCTGCTGGATGAAATCGCATGGTTCGGGTATTACGACCCGATGTTTTCGGACTCGCTCAGAATTGCCTGGGAGAACTACTGGCGCAAGCACGACCGGCTGATTGCCGTCGTCTGCGGCAGCGTTTCAAGCTGGATTCGCGATAATATCATCGACAACCAGGCATTCCGCGGGCGGCGGTCCCTCGACTTGGTCGTTCCTGAACTTCCGCTGGCGGAATGCGCTAAGTTCTGGGGTGATTGGGCGCATCGCATCGATCCGACTGAGATCATCGACGTTCTGGCCGTCACGGGGGGCGTGCCGATGTATTTGCAGGAAATCGATCCGACGCTCTCGGCGGATGAGAACATACGGCAGCTCGCCTATTCGCCGAACGCCGTTCTGCGCGTTGATTTTGACGACATGTTTACAGATGTCATCGACGACCAGCCGCTTTTCACCGGACGCGTCCTCAGACGGCTGGTGGATGGTCCGAAAACAGTGACGGAAATTGCCGCGGCGCTGCAGGTTGAGAAAGGCGGACGCATTACCGATGCGATGAACCGGTTGGCGGAGGCGGGACTCGTTTCGCCGGACATCGGACGAAATCCGGAGACGGGGGCTGAAGTCCGTGAACGCCGCTACCGTTTGCGTGACAATTATTCGCGTTATTATCTGAAACTGATTGAGCCGGTCAAGGCGCAGATCGACTCCGGGGCCTATCGCTTTTCCTCGTTGTCGAAGCTCGATGGCTGGCAAACGGTCATGGGGCTTGCCTTTGAAAATCTGGTTGTCAACAACTACCCTGAACTTCTGCCACACCTTCATCTAGGTCAGGCGTTGGTGACTTCGGCCGCCCCCTATCGCAAGAATGCTTCGCGAAGCCGGAAGAGCGGCGGATATCAGATTGATCTCTTGATTCAGACGGAAGGCACCCTCTGCCTGACGGAGATCAAGCGCAAGCGGGAAATCACGAAAGAGGTCATTGGAGAGGTCGATGAAAAGGTCAGGAAAATCGCGAAGCGCGAGGGGATGTCCATCCGAACTGCGTTGGTTTATGATGGTGAATTGAGTTCATTCGTCGAAGCGAACGGTTATTTTGACGCAATCATCCCATTCCAGAAACTGCTGGGGTTGTGAGACGAGCTTTGAAAGGCTGACTATGGGAATTGAATACAGAAAGGAGTTCTTCGATCGCGACTATACTGTGCGGGAGACGTACGGTCGCGTGTGGCGATATGCGCGCAAGTATCGCTTGCGGCTGATCCTCGGCATCGTGACGGGCATGCTGACGGCGGGAACGCTGGTGCCGCTCTTTCAGGTCGTGCAGCCCGCGCTGGAGAAGGTGAGCGAGAATGAGCGCGTCGAGGCGCTGAAGGAGGAATTTGCAGACCGGGAACCGGAAACGGGGAACCGGAAACAGGAGACGGAAGCCGCAGTCAAACAATCGGCGATTGAGCGCGAGATCGCGCGAAAGAGCAAACTCCCGTCCTGGTATCCGAAGGCCGAGAAGTTGGCGCGCAAGTGCGGTATCGAGCTGCAGACGAAGGACGGCGAGATGGGTGCGGCGCTGCTGCTGATTGCGCTTTTCGTCATTCCGCTGGTCGCGGCAGTTCGCTTCGGGCTCGTATTCCTGAGCCAGTATTGCCTCACTTGGGCGGGGACGCATGTCGTCGCGGACCTGCGCATCGACATCCTGAAGAAGATCCAGGAGCAGTCCATGCAGTTTCACGGGCGCATCGACGTCGGCCAGCTGATGACCCGGGCGACTAGTGACCCGATGATGGTGCAGGCGGTCATTCAGAATATGCTGGCGGAGCTGGCGCGGGCGCCGTTTGAGATTCTCGTTTCCGTCGGATTCATCGTCTGGTTCGCGATTGCCAACCACATGCTGCCGACGCTGGTCCTGATCGCCGTCGGCATGCCGGCCTTTATGTTGCCGATCGTGGGTCTCGGTAAGATCATCCGCAAGTGGATGCTGCGTTCGCTTCAGCGGAACTCGGTCGTCGGCAAGCGCGTCCACGAGATCCTGACTTGTGTCCGCGTGGTCAAGGCCTACGACACCGAAGCCTTTGAAAATGCGAAATACGAGGGCGTTATGCGCAACCTGGTAGGGGCGACGATGCGTTCGGTGCGCTGGGGGCTGATGGTCGGGCCGATGGTCGAGACGGTGGGCATCCTCCTCTTGTGCGGCTTTCTCGTCTGGTGCTTTACGGCGCATGTGACGCTGGCGAACGTGCTGCCGATGCTGGCGCCGCTTCTCCTCATCTACAAGCCAGTGAAGCAGATGTCGAATCTGCAGGTTTCGGTCGAGGTGACGCGGGCGTCCTTGCAGCGCATTTGGTCGGTTCTCGATGTGGACCTGCGACTCCCGGAAAAGGCGGATGCCGCGCCTAAGGCGACCTTTGACGACCAGATCGTCTTCGATGACGTCACTTTCCGCTATGACACCGCCGACCGCGCCGCCGTGAGCCACGCCTCGTTCGTGGTGCCGCGCGGAAAGATGGTTGCCGTCGTCGGCGGGACGGGCTCGGGTAAGACGACGATGTCAGGGCTTCTGGCGCGGTTCTTCGATCCGAACTCGGGCCGGGTGACGATGGACGGTATCGACTTGCGCGATCTGAATGTCCATGATCTCCGCCGGCTCGTCGGTTCGGTGCAGCAGGAGACAATCCTCTTCAACGACACGATTGAGGAGAACATCAAGTACGGTTCGCCGAATGCGACTCATGAGGAAGTAGTCGCCGCGGCGAAGCTGGCGAATGCGCACGAGTTCATCATGGCCCAGCCCGAGGGCTATCAGCGGCTCGCGGGCGAGAAGGGCTTCGCGCTCTCGGGCGGCGAGCGCCAGCGCATTGCCATCGCGCGGGCGATTCTCCGCAACCCTCCGATTCTCATCCTCGATGAGGCGACGAGCGCCCTCGACACGGTGACGGAGAAGCTCGTGCAGGACGCGCTTGAGAACCTGATGTCGAATCGCACGGTCTTCGCGATCGCCCACCGGCTTTCGACAATCCGTAACGCCGATCTCATCTTGGTGATGGATCACGGTGTCATCGTCGAGCGCGGCACGCATGACGGGCTTTACGCGCAGAACGGCGTCTACCGCCGGCTCTGCGACATGCAGCATCAGAGCTAAGGTATGAACGCAGGACGTTTTAGGGTTTTCTGTTTGTGGTTGGCGGATGCGGCGTGTATCTTCTTGGCGTGGGCGATTGCTGTAAACGCCTACAAATTGCTGGGATTCGGGGACTACCATACTTCCGCTTATCTGCGTATTTGGCCGATCGCCTTTGTTTTTACGGGGATCAATGCCTTCGGTCGGCTCTTTCACGGCAAGGCAAGCTATCCGTCGCTGCCTTTGCCGCCGGTCGAGGAGTTCCGGCGGCTCGTGCTCAGCGCAGTGGTGACGCATATCCTCGTTATGGCGTTTCTGGGCTTCGGACATCGGGTGACGGAAATCTCCCGTGTCGTGCTGGGAGTCAGTTGCTTTCTGACTGCGTTTTTCGCTCAGCCGTTTCGCGATGTCATGCGGCGTGTCTTGCACAAACTGAATCTGGGGCAGATTCCTGCCGTGATGGTCGGAGACGGAGTGGCCGGAAAGCACGCGTTGGAGGTGCTCTCATCCAATCACTATTACGGAGTCCGCATCGTGCGTCGCTTTCGTCGCGAGGAGCTGAGGGACGTCGTGCCGTATGCGCGCGAGCGGGATATCAAGCATGTGCTGTGCTGTTATAAGGACAACCGGTATTTTGTCGCGCAGATGCCGGAACTGACTACCTGGTTCAGCTACATTCTCTACGTCCCGACGGCAATGGCCTTTCCCGTTTCCGATGCGCGTGCGGCGGCAGTCGGCTTCCTGGGCGGACTCGAAATGGCGAATTTTCGCCGCATGAAGCTGATGGCGCTGGAGAAGGGCGTTGTCGATCGTCTGCTGGCAATCTTTATTTTCATCTTGGCGTTGCCGTTCTTCGTGATTGTTCCGATTCTCATCAAACTGACGAGCAGGGGGCCGGTTATCTACAAGGCGAAGCGTCTGGGCAAGAAGGGGCGGACGATTTATGTCTGGAAGTTCCGCTCGATGTATGCGGACGCCGACAGGCGGCTGGATGAACTGCTCGCGTCCGACCCGGCGCTTAAGGCCGAGTTCGAGAGGGATTTCAAGCTTAAGCACGATCCGCGGGTGACTCTGCTCGGAAAGTTCCTGCGCAAGACCTCGATTGACGAGTTGCCGCAGCTTTTCAATGTCTTTCGTGGCGAGATGGCGCTGGTGGGGCCGCGTCCGATTGTGGAGAAGGAGATCTCCTATTATGGCAAATCGTATGAGATTTTCTCGTCCGTGAAGCCCGGCATCACCGGACTCTGGCAGACCTCCGGCCGCAGTGACTGCGACTACGCCGAGCGCGTCGCCCTCGACGTCCACTATATCCTCAACTGGTCCCCGTGGATGGACCTCTGGATCGTCTTCCGTACCGTCGCCGCCGTCCTGAAGATGAAGGGCAGCTATTAGCTATTGATGGGTGCAAAGAGATTTTTATGCAAGGATCATGCCGCGCAGGCCACCTGCGGCAGGTCTGCGACGAGGTGGTTGAAGAATTCGTCAAGCCTGTTTGACTTGTAGAGCGTACGCAGGGCGAGCAGATTCTTCGTCCCGTTCA
>JAZLMR010000066.1:0-26349 GCA_045598785.1 Kiritimatiellia bacterium | reverse complement strand
CCGTCCGCTTCGCTCGCCATCGCCGCCCGCCCCCGTCTTCCTCAGTCAAGCGGCAGGTTTTCTACATTGCGCTTGGATGCCGCTGGCTGTCACTACAGTTGCGCTTTTGTGGCCCACGGCGCTGATTTTCTTTTGCGCGATTATCTGGCGTTTTGCGCACTGAAATCGCTTGGCTTTTCTTGGACAAATTTGTCCATAAAATATGGAAAACAGGTCAGACCTGTTTTCCATATTCCGTATTTGCGTCAAATTGTCCTTGAACCGTGACCTTCTGTCCCGATTGGTTCGTGTAATGTGAGCGTTTCCCCGTTGGCACGCGGTTTGCAGTAAGGTGGGCGTGGCAAACGAAAGGAGACACAAACATGAATACACCGATCAACCTGAATCCCTGGAGCATCCTTGACGAGATGCTAGATGTCGACAGCCGCCTCTTTAGCAACCTGCGGGCGCGCGCATCGGGGAAGTTTCCCCCGGTGAACGTGTTCCTTGATGACAACGCGGTGATCGTCGACCTGAAGCTGCCGGGCAAGACCGCCAAGGACATCGAGCTCTCGCTCGAACCGCAGGCCGTCGTCATATCCGACCGTCCGGCGGCGAAGGTGAATGCCGAAACCGGTAAGTCCGAAGAGGCAACGCCGGCGTGGTCGCGGCGGCTCAACCTGCCGTTCCGCGTCAATGCCGACAAGGCGAACGCGAAGTTCACGGACGGCATCCTGCGCATCGAGCTGCCAAAGGTCGACGAGGCGAATGTCCGTCACCTCGCGATCAGCGAAGGCTAATTACGAAAGAAGAAAGGAGTTTCATCATGGAGACGAAGTATATGGTTCCCACGGCAACGATCAACGAGCGTCCCGACGGTTACGATCTTAGGTTTGTGATCCCGGGCGTCGGCAAGGGCGAGGTCGACCTGGATGTGCAGGGGCGCACGCTGGTTCTCAAGACGCGCATATCGCGGCAGAATCCGGCGGGCTTCCGTCAGGTCGCCGCGGAGTTCGAGTGCGGACCTTACGCGGTCAGCGTGGATCTGCCGGAGAGGGCCGATCCGGCAACCCTGAAGGCATCGCTTGAGAACGGCATCCTGTCGGTCGCGGTGGCGAAGCGGCCTGAGACCCAGGCGCGACGCATCGAAATCGCCTAAACCCAGAAACCGCCCAATGGCTCAATGGCGAGCGCGGCAGTTTTGCCGCGCTCCCATTTTGATATAATACGGCCATCAGGAGGATTGCGAAATGGGCGAACTCTACAGAATTGGATCGTTGGTGGTGAATATGCGGTTTCGCGATGACAAGTAGCATCACAAGCCACATGTTCATGCGGAATATCAAGGTGACGAGGCCGTTGTTGGTGTTGACGGCGAATTGCTTGCGGGCGCACTTCCTCTGAAACAGATGAAGATTCTGGTCGGCTCTCTTGCTAATCATGAGGAGGAGGTCTATGCCGCTTGGAATCTTGCAATTCAGGGACAGCCCTTTGAGAAGATCAAAGTCACGATCTGAGGAGGTTTTATGATTATCAAGAATGGTAAATGCTATGCCGAGAACCCGATACCCATCTTGAAAATCATCTCGGCCAAGACTCTGGGTGCGCATCGGCTTTTGGTAGGCTTTAGCGATGGCGCGAAGCGCATCTTTGACGGTCATTCGCTTCTTGACGGTCCCGTGTTCGCCCCGCTTGCTGACGAAAAGGTCTTCAATGATTATGCCCTTGATTATGAGACCCTAACTTGGCTCAACGGCGAAGTCGATATCGCGCCCGAGTTCGTCTACGAGCATAGCGAGAAGGTGTAAACGAAATTGCCCCTGTTTCCGGCGTTTTTCCTCCCCAGCAACTTTCTCTGCCGCCGCCCTCAGCCGTAGGCCCGCAGTCGACATTGCGTCGTAAAACCGAGAAGGAAGAACTCGGCCGAGCGGTTGAGGGGCGCAGGTGAAGCGCCTTGAAGGCCAATGGCGGCGCGTCCGCGATTTGCCCCACGGGGCGGATTTGTTATATAATATTGCAATATATATGAGCAGGCGGCGTTTGATCATCTTGGGGGTGACGGGCTCGATTGGCACGAGCGCGATTGATGTCGTTCGCACTCATCCCGACGATTTCGAGCTGGTGGCCGTCTCGGCGCTTAATTCAAAGGCGAAATGCGAGGCGATTGCGGCGGAATTCGGCGCCTGCGCCTATGTGGGTCCGGAGGCGTCCGTTCGCGCCGTCGAGGCGCATGCGGCGGACGTCTGCCTGGTGGCGACGGTGGGGCTTTCGGGCCTGGTGCCGACTTTGGCCGCCATCGACAAGGGCATGGACATTGCGCTCGCGACGAAGGAAGTGCTGGTCATGGCCGGCGAACTGGTCACGCGCAAGGCCCGCGAACGCGGCGTGCGCCTGCTGCCGGTCGACAGCGAGCATTCGGCGATCTTCCAATGCCTGCCGCCGGCGGAATTTGAGTTTCCGCGCTCGGCGCCGACTACTGTCGAGCGCCTGATCCTGACGGCCTCGGGCGGTCCGTTCCTCGACCGCCCTGCCGACCTTTCGCAGGTGACGGTGGCCGAGGCGCTTCACCACCCGCGCTGGCAGATGGGGCCGAAGGTGACGATTGATTCCTCGACCATGATGAACAAGGGTTTTGAGATTCTGGAGGCGCGGTGGCTTTTCGATTTGCCGACTTCGCAGATTGAAGTGGTCGTGCATCCCGAGTCCATCGTGCATTCGCTGGTCACTTTCAAGGACGGTTCGACGCTGGCGCAACTGTGCCCGCCGGATATGCGCGTGCCCATTCAGTATGCGCTGACCTGGCCCGCCCGGCGGCCGGCGGCGCGCGCACCGCTGGATCTGGCGGCCTTGGGCGCGTTGACTTTTCGGAAGCCCGACCTTGGGCGCTTCCCCTGTCTCGGGCTGGTGCAGGCGGCGAGCGCGGCGGGCGGCTGTGCGCCGGCGGTGCTGGCGGCGGCGGACGAATGGGCGGTGCAGGCGTTTCTCGACGGGCGGATTCGCTATCCGGACATTGCCGCGACGGTCGCGCGCTGTCTGGAGCGGGTGCCGCGGATGGAGTGCGATTCGGTGGCGGCGGTACTGGAGGCCGTCCGCCAGGTAAAGGAAATGGTAGAGGCATAAGGTTGACATGGAATTTCTCGTTACAGTTTTTTACGTCATTGTCTGCGTGCTCTTGTTTTCGCTGGCGATTGCCATTCATGAATTCGGGCATTTCATCGTCGCGTTGAAGCTCGGGCTGCGGGTCGAGGCGTTTTCAATCGGGTTCGGGCCGGCGCTCTGGAAGAAAAAGGTGAATGGGGTCGAGTATCGGCTGTCGGCGATTCCGCTCGGCGGTTATGTCTTGATTCCCGACATCGACCCCGAGGGCACGCAGGCGGTCGAAGGCGGGACCAAGCCCTCCGAGGGGAAGCCGGCGAAGCAAAAGCTTCCGGCTTGGAAGGAGATTTGCGTGGCGGCGGCAGGGCCGCTGATGAACATCGTCCTGGCGGTGGTGCTGGCCTTGGTTCTGGCGGCGGTGCCTTCGGCTAAGTTCGGCCGACTGACGCTGAATGTCCAGGAGGTGCCGGAGGACGGTCCGGCGGCGCGGGCCGGTATCCTTCCCGGCGACCGCATCGTCGCTGTCAACGGCAATGAGGTCTGGAGCAAGAGCGATTTGCAGACCGAGCTGCTGCTGGCCGGCAAGGGCAATGAGTCGGAGCTGGAGCTGCTGCGCGGCGAGCAGCGGCTGACGGTCAGGGCGGTGCCGGATTTCGTGCAGGTCAATCCCGTTTCCGAAGTGCCGATGCTGATGGTGGTGCTGGCCGCGACGGAGAATGCCGACGCGGCGGCCTGGATGCCGGACCGCAGTCCCTGGCAGCAGCTCAAGTGGGACGCCGGTTCGATTTTCCGGGTGCTGAAGGGGCTGGTCACGCCCAAGGAGGCCAAGGCGACGGCCGGGGCGCTGGGCGGGCCGGTGATGATTGCCGAAGGGATTTACCGCTCGATGCGCCGCAATCCCTGTGACGGGCTCGGATTCCTGCGCTTCCTCAATGTCAATCTGGCGATCTTGAATCTGCTGCCGATTCCGGTGCTGGACGGCAGCCTGATCCTGTTCTCGCTGCTGGCGCTGGTGTTCCGGCGGCGAGTTCCGGACTTCATCGTCAAATACCTCTCGCTCATCTTCATGGTGCTCCTGATGGGGCTGATGGGCCTGTTGATTTTGCGCGACAGCTGGCGCAGTTACCGGCTGCACACCTGGAATCCCGATACGGCGGAGAAGGCGGATGTTCACGAGACGCGAGACGCGCAGCCTTAAGGTCGGCTCGGTGCCGATCGGCGGCGGGGCGCCGGTGAGCGTGCAGACGATGGGCAACGTCGATCCGCACGATGCCGACGCGTGCCTGCGGCAGCTGCGGGATTGCGCCGAGCTCGGATGCGAGCTTTTCCGGCTGACGGTGCCCGATGTCGAGGCGGCGGCGGTGCTCGGCCAGGTGCGGGCGAAAAGTCCGATACCGATCGTCGCCGACATTCATTTCGACTACCGCTGCGCATTGGCGGCGATTGCGGCGGGCGTGGATGCGCTGCGGCTCAATCCCGGCAACATCGGTTCGCGCGAGCGGGTCGAGACGGTGGCGCGCGCCGCGAAGGCAAAGGGTGTGCCGATTCGCATCGGGGTTAATTTCGGGTCGCTGGAAAAGGACTTGCGCGAGGCGGTGGCCGCCGGTCGCTGTTCGCGTTCGCACGCACTGGTGGAATCGGCCCTCCGCCATCTGCAGCTGCTGGAGCGCGAGGATTTCCGTTCGGTGGTGATCAGCGTCAAGGCTTCGGGGGTCGCGGATACGCTGGCGGCCTATCGCGAACTGGCCGAGCGGACCGACTGCCCGCTCCATCTCGGAGTTACGGAGGCGGGGACGCTGTTGCCGGGCACGGTGCGCAGTTCGGTGGCGCTTGGGATTCTGCTGGCCGAGGGGCTGGGCGACACCATCCGCGTTTCGCTGACGGCCAAGCCCGAGAAGGAGGTGCGCGTCGGACAGGAGATTCTGCGCGCGCTCGGCCTGCGGGCGCCGGGGCCGGCGATTGTCAGCTGTCCGACCTGCGGGCGGACGCGGGTCGATCTGCAGCGGATCGCCACCCAGGTCGAGGACGCCCTGCAGACGCTGTATCGCGATGCGCCGGCCGGGCAGGCGTTTCCGCGGGTGGCGGTGATGGGGTGTGCGGTTAACGGTCCGGGGGAAGCCCGGGATGCCGACATTGCGCTCTGTGGTGGCGACGGCGAGTTCGTGCTGCTGGTCAAGGGGAAGGCGGTCGGCAAGGTTAGCGAAGACGAAGCGGTGAGAAAGGTATTGGAACATGTCGTTTCTTTATGATAACGCTGCGGTAATTGCAGTGGCGGCAGTCGCCTCGGTGCTGGCCTGGGTCTTTGGCGGTACGGATGGCGGGCTTTTGCCGGGACTGGTGCCCTGGCTCTTCGTGCTGATGCTGGAAGTGCTCTACTGCTTTCCGCAACGGCGGTATGGCGAAACTACCTATGATGCGCGCGAACGGGTGGCGCACGACCTTCGCCGAGATCCGGTCGTCTGGGTCGCGCTGGGGCTGCTGGGCCTGCTGGTAATTCCGTTTCTCAACGTCGGGCTTTGCAGCAGCTGTGATGCGGCGGCGATTGCGCAGGGGGCGACCGCCGAGCCGCCGGTTCCCTTTATCCCGTTCTGCCGCAATTCCATTGACCATTTGAACGTGTTTCTCTGGTTCCTGGCGGCGTTGCCGGCGATGGTGGTGGTGCGGCATGCGCTCAACGGGCATGGCAAAAGGCGGGTCGTCGAGCTGATCGTCTGGAACGGCATGGCGCTGGCGATTCTGGGGTTCGTGCAGGAGGCGGCGGATGCGCCCGGTCCGCTGTGGAGCACGGTCAGCGGCCTGCGCGGCAAGCCCGGCGATTTCTTCGCGACCTTCGGCTATCCGAACATGGCCGGCGACTACTTCACGACGCTCTTTGGCCTGGCGGTGGCGCTTTGGCGCGACCGCTACGAGCAGGTGCGCCTGGAACTCCTTGAGAAGCAGCGGGCCGGCACCGTGTCGCGGCAGTCCAGTTCCTTCTGGCGGCACAATTATTTTCTGATTCCGGCGGTGATCTTCTTCTATGCGGCGATCAACACCTTGTCACGGGCGGCAATCATCCTGGTGACGGCGACGGCGGTCATTTACTTCCTGCACACCCTGATTTCGTTCTTGGCGCGCCGCCGTCGGGCCGAGCGGGTGAAGGTCGGCGTGCTGAGTATGCTGGCGTTCGGGCTGATCGTGTTCTTCTCGGTGATTTTTGCGCCGGAAGCGGTGCAGCGCGAGGTCGACACCTTGGGCACGACCGTCGTGCTCGATCGCGTTACCGGCCGCGGGCAGTATCATTCCCGGGTGGCGTTCGAGGTCTGGAAAGACAACTTGCTCTTCGGTTGCGGCGGCTGGGGGTATCTGCACGCCTGCATTCCCAAGATGACGGATGAGGAGCTCAAGCATCTGCAGACTGTCGGCGGCATCAACGTGCACAACGATCATCTGCAGTTCCTGGCCGAGCACGGGCTGGTGGGCGCGGGAGCGATGCTGGCGCTGGTGGTGATGCTGATTTGGCCCATCGGCGTCGAGTGGCGTTATCGGGCGCGGGCCTTGCGTTTCGCCAAGGGCAAGAACCTGCCGCCCCGGCCCATCAACATCTTTGCCGCGCCGGCGCCGGTCTTCATCATCCTCTGCACGGCGCTGGCGACGCTGATTCACGCCTTCGGCGACTGTCCGCTGCGCTCGCCAGCGGTGCTTACGCTCTTTTTCATCTCCCTGGCCGCTTTGCCCGGCTTCATGTTCCACAAAGGTTAAGTCATCATGCTGCACGTCAACGAGAATTACGCCAAGATCAAGCCCACTTATCTGTTTGCCGAAATCGCGCATCGCGTCGCCAACCACCTGAAGGCGAAGCCGCAGGCGCCGGTGATCCGCCTGGGCATCGGCGACGTTACCGAGCCGCTGGCGCCGAGCGTCATCGCCGCCATGCACCGCGCAGTCGACGACGAGGCCGGTCGCGAGCACTTCTACGGTTACGGGCCCGAGCAGGGCTATCAGTTCCTGCGCGAAAAGATCGCCGAATTCGACTTTGCCCGCCGCGGGCTGGACATCCGCCCCGACGAGATCCTGGTGTCGGACGGCGCCAAATGCGACTGCGGCAACATTCAGGAGCTTTTCGGCCCCGAGGTCCGCATTGCCGTCGGCGATCCGGTCTATCCGGTCTATGTCGACACCAACGTGATGGCCGGGCGGCAGGACATCGAGCTGTTGCCGTGCACGGCGGACAATGGCTTCGTGCCCGGCCCCGAAGGCTGCAGCGCCGACGTGGTTTATCTCTGCTATCCGAACAATCCGACCGGGGCGGTGGCGACGCTCGCGCAGCTGCAGGCGTGGGTCGACTGGGCGAACGCGCATAAGGCGCTGATCCTCTTTGACGCCGCCTACGAGGCGTTTATCCGCACGCCCGGCATCCCGCATTCGATCTACGAGTGCCGCGGCGCGCGCACTTGCGCGATTGAGTTCCGCAGCTATTCCAAGACGGCGGGCTTCACCGGCATCCGCTGCGGCTATACGGTGGTGCCGTCGGAGCTGAACGCCTATGCGGCCGACGGCACGCCGGTGCCGCTCAAGCCGATGTGGACCCGGCGGCAGACGACCAAGTTCAACGGCGCGAGCTACATTACCCAGCGCGGCGCCGAGGCGATCTATACGGAAGCGGGGCAGCGGGAGACGCGCGCGACCATCGACTTCTACCTGGAGAACGCGCGGCTCATTCGCGAGGCGATGTCCGCGCTCGGCTATGCGGTGACCGGCGGCGTCGATTCGCCGTATGTCTGGGTCAATGTCCGGGGGGACAGCTGGGAGTTCTTCGACCGGCTCCTGAAGGAGACTGACATCGTCACCACCCCTGGCGCCGGCTTCGGCAAGGCGGGCGAGGGCTATATTCGCATTTCGGCGTTTAATTCGCGGGCTCGGGTGCTGGAGGCCATCGAACGGCTGCAGCGTCTCAGCTGAGAAAGGTTCCGGGTTTGGACGATTACGAACTGATTGATTCCGGCGACGGCCGCAAACTGGAGCGCTTCGGCAAGTATGTGCTGGCGCGGCCTTGTTCGCAGGCGCTGTGGCGCCCATCGGGCGATGCGGCGGCCTGGGCGCAGGCGGACGCGAGCTTCGACCGCGAAGACGGCAATCGCTGGCACGGCCGGAGCAATCTGCCGCGGGAATGGCAGATTGAGACCGCGGGCATCCGCTTCCGGCTCGGCGGCACCGATTTCGGCCACCTCGGCATTTTCCCCGAGCAGCGCGCCCAGTGGCGGTGGATCCGCGAGACGGTCGCGGGGCGGGGCGGCGCGGCTTCGGTGCTCAACCTCTTCGCCTATTCGGGCGGCAGTACGCTGGCGGCGGCGCTGGGCGGCGCGGAAGTCTGCCATCTTGACGCTTCGAAGGGCATGGTCGAGTGGGCGCGGGAGAATGCGCGGCTGAACGGGCTCGGCGAGCGGCCCATTCGCTGGATCGTCGACGATGCGCACAAGTTCATGAGGCGCGAGCTGCGCCGCGGCCGTCGCTACGACGCGGTGATTCTCGATCCGCCGACCTTCGGGCGTGGCGCCGGCGGCGAGATGTACAAGATCGAGCGGGACCTCAAGGAGACGCTGGAGCTGGTGAAGACGCTGCTGTCCGACCGGCCGCTGTTCGTGCTCTTTTCCTCGCACACGCCGGGGCTCTCGTCGGTCGTGGCGGAAAATCTGCTTTCGCAGCTTTTCCCGACCGCGCGGCTGGAGTCGGGAGAGATGCTGCTGGAGGGCAAGGCCATGCAATGTCCGAGCGGCGTCTATTGCCGCGCGATTTGGTAAGATTCGGTAAAAGGAGATCAAAATATGAGAGAGTTGTTCATCGTGGGGGCCGGCGGCTTCGGTCGCGAGGCGGTTTGGACGGTCGAGCGCATCAACCGGGCGGCGCAGCAGCCGCTGTGGAACGTGATCGGCTTTGCCGATGACGATCCGGCGAAGGCGACTGGCAATTTCGAGGGCTATCCGATGCTGGGGTCGGTGGAGCAGGCGAGCAAGGATCATCCCGGCGCCTCGGTTTTCATCGCCATCGGCGACAATGCGATTCGCCGGCAGATCTACGCGCGGCTGCGCGGTCACGATTTCCCGGCGCTCATCGATCCTTCTGCGCAAGTGTCGCCGACTACGGAATTCAAGCACGGCACTTTCATCGCCGTGGAGGCGGTGGTGTCGGTCGGCACGGAAATCGGCAAGTTCGTGATCATCAACGCGCGCTCGGGCATCGGCCATGATTCGGTAGTCGGTGACTTTGCCAACATCGCGCCGGGAGTGTCGCTGTCGGGGCATACGACCATCGGTGCCGATGTCTTCATGGGCACCAACAGCTGCACGGCCCCGGGCATGACCGTGGGCGACGGCGCGACGGTCGCCTGCGGGACGCCGGTCATGATGCCGGTTGCGCCGGGCGCGACGCTCAGTCCGTTTGGAACCCTGAAGCAATGAAGTGGGCGGTCTACAACCTGCTGTTTGCGCTCGTCTACCCGCTGCTGCTGCCCGGTTTTCTGCTGCGCATGTGGCGGCGCGGCGGATATGCCGCGCGTTTCGGCGACCGCTTTGCGCTCTATCCCGAGCGGCTTTTCGACCGGTTGGCCGGTGAAGCGCCGATTTGGATTCACGCGGTGTCGGTGGGCGAGGTGCAGGTCGCCGGGCAGCTGATGCGCGAGTGGCGGCAGGCCGACCCCCAGGTGCGTTTTTGCTTTTCCACCACATCTTCCACCGGCTGGAAGATGGCGGAAAGGGAAGTGACGGCGGCCGATGTGCTCATTTACAATCCGCTGGATTTTCCTAGCTTCGTCAAGAGCGCGCTGCGGCGGGTGCGGCCGCGGGCGGTGGTGCTGATAGAAAGCGAGCTCTGGCCGAATTTCATTCTGGCCGCTCGCCGGATGGGAATTCCCGTATATCTGATCAATGCCCGCGTCAGCGACCGCAGTGCGCCGCGCTATCGCCGGGCTCGGTTTTTCTTTCAGGACGTGCTGGGAGCGATGGCGGGCATTTTCGCCCAGTCCGAGCTGGATCGGGAGCGGCTGCTGGCGGCGGGCGCACCGGCGGGCAAGGTGGCGGTGACCGGCTCGTTCAAGTTCGATGTAGCGCATCGCAATCCCGCCAAGGAGGCGGAATTGCGCGCGTGGATTGGCGCTAAGCCGGAACAGCGGATTTTGCTGGGCGGTTCGACCTGGCCGGGCGAAGATCAGGCGCTGCTTCGGATCTACGCGCAGCTTCGGGACCGCGATTGCCTGCTGGTCATTGCCCCGCGTCATTTCGAGAAGGCCGACGAGGTCGAGGCCAACATTCGCGCCGCCGGCTTTGCGTGCGTGCGGCGTTCGCGCAATTCCGATCCGGCGGTGGCGCCGCCGGCCGCAGGGACGGTTTTCCTGGCGGATACGACTGGCGAGTTGATGGGGCTTTACGGGCTTGCGGACGTGGTTTTCGTGGGCAAGTCGCTCACCGCCCACGGCTCGCAGAACATGATCGAGCCGTGTCTTTGCGGCAAGCCGACTTTCGTGGGGCCTTGGACGGAGAATTTCCGGCCGGTTATGAGCGATCTCCTGGCGGCGAAGGCGATTGTGCAGGTCGCGGACGAAAAGGAACTGGCGGCCGGCATCACGGCGGCTTTTTCTGAAAAGTCGGCGACGGTTGAATTGGGCCAGCGCGCCTCGGCGGCGGTGGCCAGTCGTCGCGGCGTGGTGGCGCGGTGCGTGCAGGCGATTCGGAGTTCGTTATGAAAAGTTGGCGGTGGCTGTTGGTGGCGCTGTTGGCGCTGGGGGGCTGTTCCCGCGATTCGGAAGTCGCGAAGGCGACGGTGCCGCATGACGATTATGTTTTCGAGCCATCGCGGCGGGCGGCGGCGTATGTGACGCTGATCGAGAACCCGGCGGCGCGGCAGGTGCTGCTTCTGGGCGCGGCGGCCAAGGCGATGTCGCCGGTCTTTACCAATGCCGGCGTTCGGGTCGCGGGTCCGAAGGACGGCAAGGTGGGGGCGCTGGTCGTCGACTGCGGCGAAATGACTCCGCAGTCCTGCGCCCGGGCGGCCGAACGGCTGACGGATGACGGGGTGATGGCTTGGTGGCTGGATGTCGGCGAGCTGACGGTCGGCGACTTCAAGTCGCGACTGGAGTCCTTTGCGCTCGCGGAAGTGCATTTGTGGATGCCGTCGGAGTCGCACTGGCTCTTAGTCGGGCGGCGGAAGCCGCGGAAAGTCGACCTGGCGGCGATGCTGGAGGTCTTTGCGCGCGAATCGGCTTTCGAGGATCTGGCCAAGGCGGGCGCGGGCACCTTGCCGGAACTCTTTGCCAATTATGTCGGGCGGCGCGAAGAGGTGTCGCCGGCTTTTCAGGACAGCGACAGTGAGGTGGTGGTGCGGCCGGAGTTTTTCCTGACCAAGGAGATTCCGCCGCTTCAGTGGGTGACTACGGAAAACATTGACGAGGACATCGGCAAGGCGCTCAAGGCGGAGATGCGTTCGATGCAGGTGGTGCGCCGGGAGGTGGTGGAGGGCAATGTCCTTTCCCTGACCGCCAAGGACAAGCAGGGAGAGACGGCGGCGGTGGAGAAGTGGAACCGTGCCGCCTTGCGCAGTCCGCGCGACCTCTTCCTGTTGGAGCGGCTGGACCGACTCGACCGCAACGCCCGTGGGTTCCTATCACTTGGAAAGCTGCTGCAGGCGATGAAGTGCTACGAGACGATGGTGCTGATCAAGCCGACCGCCGCTGCCGTACATAATTTCGGCATGTGTCTCAAGAAGTTGGGCAAGCAGGATATGGCCGAGCAGGTGCTCAAGCGGGCCGAGTCCTTGGCCGAGCAGGCGTCATCTGGCCAGCAGGCCGGCGGGAACTTGCCTTAAGACGGGGAAAATGATACTATATTCGCAAACGAAGGGATAGTAGGATGAAAAAACTATTGCTGGGGCTGTCTTTGCTTTCGCTGGGTGCGGCGCTTTATGCCGATCAGGAGCAGTGGCAGCTTAATTGGTTTCGCGGTATTGGCGACAATCCGGTTTCGATTTCTAATTTGGATTCGGTGAACGGCTCTTGGTCGGGGCTGACGGCCGACAATGCGGCGCTGACCTCGAAGAAGCTGGTGCTGGACGTGGGGGCGGGCGAGGCAGTGTCGTTCTCGCCAACTGCGGTTGCGGCTGATTCGGCAACGGCTCAGCAGGTGACGATTAAGGCCGTCTGCACGCCGATTGTCGCCGCCAAGTTGCCGACGGACGCTACGATGGCGCAGAATGGTGCTCAAGTCGGCTTTGCGTTGCAGGACGATGGCGACGGAACTTATTCCTATGTCGGCTGGGTCGGCTCGGGCTGGGTGACGCTTGGCGACGCGCCGGCAGCGGTAGTGGATACCGAACTTACGGTCAAGGTGAGCCTTGCCTATTGGACGAGCGCCGTTTCGGCGACGTTCTCGGTCGGGGGAGTGGTTGTCGGCAACGCCCAGACGGTAACGGCGGCGGCCAAGGGCAATGGGCGCATCTCGGGCATCGGTTGCATGGGCTCGGGAACGATTGCGGCGATCGACGGCGATGCGCAGTATGGCGTCGCTTCGGTAGGCGGGCGCAAGTATGGCACGGCAGATGCGGCGATTCAGGCGGCGCAGTCGGGTCAGACGGTGAATGTGGAGCGCGAGGTGCAGGGCGAGGTCAAGGCCAAGGAAGGCGTAATCATTGCCGACAATGGTTATGTCAACGGCGGCATTGACGTTAGCGACGTTACCGAAGTGAAGATTGCGCCTCAGGTCGAGGTGTTTGAGCAGGCGGGAGTGATCGGCGCGAGCGGGGTCTACAATCTGACCGTGACTGTCGACAAGAGCAAGGCGACGCTGGTGTTGCCGGGCGAGATCGGCAATTACAAGCAGGCGACGGTGCTCGACCCGATTGCGGGCGGCAAGTCGCAGGTGCGGCTGGAGACTAAGGACGAGTTTATCCCAGGTTCAGCGGCCAATCGCGGCAAGATGCGGACCTTCCTGGCCACACACGCCAATGCTGCATATGTGGCGCCGACGGCTACCGATACAACGCTGAATGCCGCGCTGGCGGCAACTGTCGGCAATGTTACCTTGGCGCAGGCGTATGCCTTGGGCATCAATCCGTCCGATTCAATCGCGCCGCAGCCGGTGCAGGCCGGCGGCGAAGAGTCGGGTTATGTCGCGCTGTCGATTCCGGCAATCGGGCAGCAGGAATGGGCGGACAACGATTATACGGTTTCCTATTCGGTTTATCGCGGCGACACTTTGGTGAAGTCGGAGTTGACGGCTCCGAAAGTGCCGGTAAGCGGCGAGGGCGGCGTTTACACCCTCAAGGTCGTGACCACCCCGAAACAGTGATAGTTTTTCAAGGAGCGTAAGCAATGAAGCAGTTATTGGCAATGATGCTGGCGGTCAGCGCCGCAGTGGCGATGGCGGGCATGGACAATCTGGTGTTGACTTTTTCTTCTACGGGGCCGGATGCCTATAAAGACGGAACGCCGGTGCGCGACCGTGAATATTACGCGCTGGTCTGGACGCCGGACGACGCGGAATTCGCGGGCGTCAAGGCTGACGGCACTGCGGTTCCGCCGAGCAAAGTGGCAATTGCCGCGCCGATCGCCAAGGATGGCCATTGCCCGCAGGTGATGTATCAGATTGACGAAGGTTATCGGAAGGCGAATTTTCCGGGCGGTACCTGGGGCGTCTATTTGCTGGATACGCGAGTTTTTGCGGTTGATGCCGACGGGATGGTTCAGCAAGATGCGCAGGGCAAGGCCATAGTGACTGGCTCCAATCTCAAGGCGGTAAAGGGCTATGGCGCGGTGGCGGCGCAGTTGGGCGGTACGATGCTCGCATCGGCGACGGCTTCATCGCCGGCCAGTGCGGGCTTGGCCAGCATGGCAAATGTTAGGATCATTGACATTGCCCTTGTAGGCGACAATGTGCTGCTGACGGTTCAGGGGGCTAACGCGGGGATGTTTGAATTGTCGGTTGGCAATGCGCCGGGTGCGTTGAGCGGCGAGGGCAAATCGCGTTCGTCGGTTGAAGAAACGGCAATTATTGTCCGTCCGAAGCAGTCGGGTGGTGAGTTCTTCCAGGTCAATCGCAAGTGAGTGGGAGGGGTGGAAAAATGAAGCAGCTGGCAGTTTTGACGGTGACGATGGCGGCGGCGATGGCGTTTGCCGATGAGATTCCCTGCGGTCAGGTCGGGGTGTATAATTTCACGACCACGGCGCGCAATGCGGCGGTGGCGGTGGCGTTTTCCGATCTTGAAGGCGGCGACATGAAGCTTTCGAACTTCATCAAGACGACCGGCTTTCTGAATGGCGATCAGGTTTATGTCTATGCGGGTAGCGCCTTTCAGGGCTGGCAGTACAACGCGACTTCAAAGGAGTGGGATGCGGTCACCGTGAATGCGAATCTCGATGCCAGCGGCAATCTTCAGCTGAACGAAGGCGCGGCGGCGGCCAGCACCACCTTGGCCTTTGGTTCGGGCGTGTGGGTGAAGCGCGGCAGCAACTGGACGCCCGGCGCGGCATATACGATTACCGTTTACGGCAAGCCTTCGACGGCGACTTCGTTTACGGTGGGCGCGGGGGCGACGGCGCTTTGCGGCAACCCCAAGTTGGCGGCGGCAGCGGTTTCGGTTGACAAGGCAACTGTAGGCGATATCATCAGAATCCCGAGCGGCGATCAGGTGCTGGTAGCGCAGTATCGCTTTAACGGAACTAAATGGGTTGGCTATGACAGCAGCCACTTGCCGATTGAATTGGCCGCGGTGGAGATTCCGGCGGGGTCGGCCTTTTGGTATCAGAATTGCGGGAGCAGTGCGGTAACGCTTACTTTTGCAAATTGAGGGTTGACGCTTGATCCAAAAAAATGATATAATCTCCGTCATCGTGAAAAAGATATTATCGTTCTTGCTGGTTTGTGGGGCTTTTATAGCCGCTGCTGACGGTTCGTATCTTTATTGGATGGTTGCTGCGGATAATTATACGCCAGGAACCGATTACTCCACGGTCAAGATTGCGGCGAAGGACAATTCTTCGGGTGCGGTGAGTTACCTCACTTCCTATTCGTACGGCGACGGGGCGGTGATTGGCGATTCGGTCAGCAGTACGATTACTTCCGCTTATGCCTCGCAAGGTCTGGGCTTGTATGCGGCGCTGGGTTCTTATGCCAGCGAGAGTTATTCGTTCGCGATCGAGCTTTTCAACGAAGGCGGCAATTATGTGGCGCAGTCCAATGTCGCTGATGGTGGGTGGGTCAATTTCAGTTCTTTGGCCCAGTTCATCATCAATTCGCCGATGGCGACCCCGGTTGCGACTTGGGCGCCTTCGAGTTACGCCGTTCCCGAGCCGAGTTCGGGGTTGCTGATGTTGCTGGGTGGTGCGCTCTTGGCGCTTCGGCGGCGTAAACCGAAGTTGGCTTGATAAGGTCCCCAGTTCATGCGGGATATGCATAGGGGCGACGGCCGGCTGGGGCTTGGTAATGTCCTGCTGGCCTTGATTCTTGGCGGCGTGATTGCCGCCGCGATGTTTTTTTGCGGTCGAGTTGGGCTAGATCCCTCGCTTTGGGAAGAAGTCAATGTGGCTTCGGGGGTATATCCGCCGCGGTCGATTTTCCCTGGCTATTGGCGGCTTGTCACGGGGTGGCTCTTTGCCTTGCTGGGGGTGGAGTCGGCGGTGCAGGTGCTGTCGGTGGCGGGTATGGTGGCCGCCGGGGGCATCGTCGCGCTTTTCTATTTGGTGGTTCGGCAAGTCGAGGCGTTGCTGATTCGTACGGGGCGCACTTATCCGGCATGGTATGGGCGGATTGCTCCGTTCTCGGCGGCCGTGGCGGCGCTCTGCTTCGGCATGGGCGATCCCTTGCGGTGGCTGGCGCGGACGCTCTCGCCCGATGAGTTGGAGCTCCTGGCGCTTTTGGCGATTGTTCAGCTTTCGCTGCGGTGGTTTACGGTCGGTGGCAATTGGCGGCTTTTCGGGGCTTGGGCGCTGATGGGGCTGATGGCGGCGGAAACGCCGTTTGCAGTGGTGTTGCCAATCGCGTTTGTCATCGCCTTCAGCATGGTCTGGCATTGCGTGTTGGACGGGCTCTACGAAAAGCTCGAGCTGTTGCCCGAGCCAGAGGAAATGCCGAAGTGGCGAATGTTCTTCCTCTTTCTGGGCGGGCTGGCGGTCGGATGCTGGTGCAATGCCACCACTTTTATTGCCTCCGGCGGGTTGGAAGCCAATGCCTGGCAGTCGACGGACATTTATTTCCGGTACGGCACCGCCTACTGGCGGTCGTTTCTGGACGCGAGTTCGCTGGTCGGCTGGATGCTCGGGCTGTGCTTCGCGCTCCTGCCGATGATCGCCGCGTTGAAGATTTTTCCGATGGTGGCGCGTGATGATCAGGCGATGCCGTTTAATTTCGGCGTAATCGTATTTCTTGTCGGGGCGATTGGCGTGATGCAGTGCGGCGCGTTTCCTTCGGCGCGCTTTTGGGTTTTCGTCAAAGGCGTGACTTTGGTGAAGAGCGGGTTTCTGCTGGCGTTTTTCCATGCCTCGGCGATGCTGGCGTTGGCGCTGGCCATTGCGGCCTTTGCCTTTGAGTGTCAGCGCACCTATTTGACGGAAGAGTCTCTGCCGCCCGGGCGCGCTCTGAAGTCGGTCGTGCCGGTGGCGGCGCTCGTATTCTTGGCGATGGCCGCGTGGCATTTTCCGAAGCCGGTGGAGGCCGAGGTGCAGGCGATAGTCGACGATGCCGTGAGCGAGATCGTGCGGGAAAGCGGGGCGGCCAAGTGGATATTTACCGACGGCCGGCTGGATGCGGCGATTGAGCGTCAGGCGGTTGCCGAGGGCAAGGCGCTGAGGCCGCTTAATCTGATGTCGGGCGCCAGCGAATGGGAAATCGCCTTGCGGCGGCGGCACTTTGCGGATGCCAGCGCCGATCGCGAAGCGGCCGAGACGGGCATTCCGATGCTGTTCAGGGTTTGGGCGGCCGAAAAGCCGCACGGTCTGGATGAAGCGGCCATTCAGCTGGGCTTTGAGATGTGGAAGCGCACGCGTAAGCCGATGCCGCGGCTTTCGGGTATGGTGGCGCGGGTGACGGGCATGAGCGAGGCGGAGGCGGCAGCGGGCATTGAGCGGACGAAGGCGCTCGCGAGCCGTATTCTGGCGGTGGCCGAGCGTTTGGACGAGGCGGGAGTTTCGCCGGCGCTTGCTTCGGCGTTTTCGGCGGTGAACTGGCGAATTTCGCGCTTCGCCCGGTTCCGCGAAGACAATGACCTCGCCGACCAGCTTGATCTCTCCAACGACGCGCTCAAGCGGATGCTGTCGTTGGTCGAATACGAGCGGATGCGCACTTTTATGCAGTTGACGCCGCGCGAAGGGCTGGAGATTGCGCTCCGGCGGGCCGATTTTGTCGAAGCGCGCCGTTATGCTTCGATGGTGCTGCGCTTTGACGAGGAAAATCCCGAGGCCAATTTCGGCATGGGCATGAGCGCGCTGGCGTTGAACAACCTGAAGGAGGCCGAGCATTATCTCAAGCAGTGTCTCATCAAGCGGCCGGACGAACCGGCGGCGCTGAACAATCTTTCCATCATCTGTCGCAAGCAGCGACGTTATGAAGAGGCGGAGAAATACGCCCGTCGGGCTGCCGAGTTGCTGCCGACTTCTACGGAAGTGCAGAAGACCTTGCAGGATGCGCTCAAAAAGGCGCCGTAACCGCACCGGGATGTGAAAATACCGCCTTGACGGTCGGGCAGTAAAAATAGTATACTATTAATACTTTGCACACAAAAGGGCAATTATCTATGAAGAAACTATTGTTTAGCGCGCTTTTTGCCGGCGGTTTGGTCGCGGGCATTGAAGCTGCGCCTACCGATGCGGTGACTCAGGCCGATCTCAAGGCGCTGATTGAACGGATTAGCAAGCTGGAGGCTGAGAACAAGGCTCAGGCCCAGCGCATTGCGGAACTCGAAGGCTGCAAGGCCAAGTGCGTTGCCCAGCAGGCGAAAGCCGCGCCGTGTGCGCCGTGCAAGGGGGCCAAGGCCGAAGAAGACACGACGGTCAGCGAGTCGGGGCGCATTTATGAGACTTCGAACGGCAAGAAGTACTATCTCGCCGATGCGTGTGCGCGGATTTTCGAACCGCTCTCCGAGTCGGGGCTGCAGGTCACGCCTTATGCCTACATGGTGCTTGAAGGCGTCTATTCCGACCGTCAGCTCGAAGGCGACTATACGACCGATTGGGTGAGCCGCAACGACCAGAAGCGCAATCACACCACGCTTTCGGTGCAGAATTCGATCATGGGCGTTCAGTTCATGACGCCGGAGGCGAATCACGGCTGGAAGTTCTCGGGCAAGGCCGAGTTCGATCTCGTGGACACTTCCAACTGCGATCAGAATCACTACGGCTTCCACTGGCGTCACCTTTATGTTGACGCTCAGCACGAGGCGAGCGGCTGGTCGTTCCTCTTCGGTCAGACCTGGCATCTCTGGAAGATGGTCACTCCGTCGGAAATCGACGGGGCGTGGATGGAGAACGCCGGTCATCCGTATCGGCGCAGTCCGCAGATCCGCGCGACCAAGAAGTTTGCGTGGGAGGATAGTTCGCTTGAACTCCGTTTGGGCATCGTCAAGGGCGGCCCGGGCATGGGCGAGGATCGCGATGGCAACGGCATTCAGGATAATACCGCCTCGCCGTGGGTGCTCATCGAAGGCGCGGCCATCTATGATCAGAAGGCGGCCTGGCAGGAAGACGATCGCCGTTGGCTCGTCGGCATCGGCGGCCAGTGGGGGCGTGACAAGTCTCAGCGCTTCAGCGGTGCGTATGGCTTTGGCGGCGAGGAAGACGAATATGACAGCATGATGGGCATGATCGCAGCGTCGATCCCGTTCGGGAAGTTCACGCTCTGCGGTCAGTTCTACGGCGGTCAGAACCTCGGCGGCGTTCAGGCCGGTTGCGGTCAGACGGTTTCCTATCACAATTTCGACAATGGCTTCGTCAAGGGCAATGCGGTGCGCACGATCGGCGGCTTCGTTGACCTCAGCTATGAGATCAACGACAATTGGTCGGCGGCGATCGGCTATGGCTGCGACGATCCGGTGGACAGCGACATTGAAGGCGGCATCAACAATTATGACATTCTCTTCAATGACCGCCTTTATGTCGCGGCGTTCTATCGCATCACTTCGAACTTCAGGCTCGGGCTTGAATATGCGCGGTTGATGACCTCCTATGGCCGGAATGACAACATCACGGCCAATGGCGGGGTGAATGACGGTGATGTCTACGCCAACCGCGTGCAGTTCAGCGCGTTCTATGACTTCTAATCGTAAGGTGGGAAGTTGAGGAACTGGCAATGAAAGTCAAAGGGCTCTCGCGTGGGGCCCTTTGACTTTATTGGGGGTCGATTTTTCGAGTTGGTGGAGTTTAAGGCAAATTTGGGGTGATTGAATGAAACGTGCATCTTGGTCTGGCCAGTTGGCCTTCGTGCTGGCGGCAGCGGCTTCGGCCATCGGTCTCGGCAATCTTTGGCGCTTTCCCTATCTGGCGGCGCAGTATGGCGGTGGCACGTTCATTGTCGTTTACCTCTGTCTGGTGGTGACGCTGGGTTTTACGCTGATGCTCTCCGAAATCGCCATCGGCCGCAAGACCCAGCAGTCGCAGCTGACGGCCTACTCGCGTCTGCATCGCGGCTGGGGCTTCATTGGGCTTCTGGGGACGGTCGTTCCGATGCTGATCGTCCCCTATTACTGCGTGATCGGCGGATGGGTGCTGAAGTATTTCGTCGCCTACTGCCAGATGGCGTTTGCGGGCGCGACGCCGATGGGGGCGGATGCGGCCGGTTCGGGCGCGTTTTTCAATGCGTTCATTTCGTCGAACTTCGCGCCGTTTGGCTACGGCTCGCTGTTTGTCGTTGCCTGCGCGCTGGTCATCGTCATGGGGGTCAAGAACGGCATTGAGAAGTCGAATCTCGTCCTGATGCCGGCCTTGTTCGCCTTGGCGATTGCAATTTCGATCTATGTCGTCTGTCTGCCGGGCACGGGGGACGGACTTAAGTATTACCTCGTTCCGTCGATGGATGCGCTGAGCGTGAACGGGGCGTTCTCCTTCGCCCAGCTGGGCAAGACGATTCTGGGCGCAATGGGGCAGATGTTCTATTCGCTTTCGCTGGCGATGGGCATCATGATTACTTACGGCTCGTACATGCGCAAGACCGACTCGATCGAGCGGTGCGTTCGGCGCATCGAGGTGTTTGATACGCTGATTGCCGTGATTGCGGGGCTGATGATCATTCCGGTCGTCTACATGTTCGCGGTCAAGACGGGAACGCCCGTCAAGGAGGCAATGAATGCGGGGCCGGGGCTTATGTTCATCACGCTCCCCAAGGTGTTCGCGACGCTGGGGGCGGCGGGGCCGTGGGTGGGACTTGCGTTCTTCGCGCTCGTCATCTTCGCGGCGCTCACGAGCGCCATCTCCCTCTACGAGGCGTGCGTCGCGTCGGTCTGCGATCTGCTGCAGTTGCCCCGCAAGGCGGCGACGTTCTTCACCGGGGCGCTGATCCTGTTTCTCGCGACTTTCTCTGCGCTTGGCTACGGTGCCTGGCAGGACGTCACGGTCTGCGGGCAGCAGTTCCTTGACTTCTTCGACTTCGTTACGAACTCGGTGCTTATGCCGATTGTCGCGGCGGCGACCTGCATCTTCATCGGCTGGGTGCTGAAGCCGCAGGCCGTCATTGACGAGGTGGAGGCGGAAGGCAATTCCTTCAGGTCCAAGGCGTTGTATGTGGCCATGGTGAAGTATTTTGCACCGGCGTTTGTGATCGCGATTCTAGTCTCGGAAATCTGCCGGACGCTGGGCATTGGCGGTTGGAAGATCTGAAAGGAGCAACATGAGCATAGATTGGACGGTCATTGGGGCGTTTGTCGGTTACCTGGCGCTGATGCTGGGGATCGGGTTCTTCTTCTCGAAGCGACAGGAGGACCTGGGCGACTATTATCTAGGCGGTCGGAAGATGAACAAGTGGGTGGTGGCGCTTTCGGCGCAGGCCTCCGACATGTCGGGCTGGCTGCTGATGGGGCTGCCTGGCGCGATTTATCTGGGCGGCTTTTCCGAGGCATGGATCGGCATCGGGCTTCTGGTCGGCACCTACCTTAACTGGAAGATCGTCGCGCGTCGGCTTCGCGTTTATTCGCACGCCTGTCGCGATTCGATTACCATTCCCGATTTCATCAACAATCGCTTCCGCGACCAGACCGGCATTTCCCGTATTCTGGCGGCGCTGATCATTTTGGTGTTCTTTACCTTTTACACGGCTTCGGGGTTCGTAAGCTGTGCCAAGCTTTTCACGACGACGTTCGGGATTCCCGAAACCGTCCGCTTCCTTGGAATGGAAATGACGGGCTATTCGCTTTGCCTTTGGGTCGGGGCGATTGTCGTGGTCAGCTATACGCTGCTCGGCGGCTATATGGCGGTCTGCTGGACGGACTTCATCCAGGGGTCGCTGATGTTTGTGGCGATCGTGCTGGTGCCGGCAATCGTCGTCACCAATGCCGGTGGCTTTGCCGCTACGGTGGACGGGCTCAACCAGATCAATCCCTATCTGCAGTCGCTCTTCACCAACGCCTCGACCGCGAAGGCGGCGGGCTTCATCGGGCTGGTCTCCTGCCTTGCCTGGGGGCTCGGCTACTTCGGCATGCCGCACATCCTCGTCCGGTTCATGTCGATCAACAACCCGGCGGAAGTCAAGGGGTCGCGTCGCATCGCGATGAGCTGGGTGACGATTTCGCTCGGAGCGGCGACGGTGATCGGCCTCGTGTTCCATCTCTATCTCCAGCAGCAGGGCCTGACGCTCGCCGACGTCGGCGGCGACCCGGAGAAGATGTTCATGATCATGATCAACGGCATCTTCAGCAACGGCTTCTTCGTGCGCGTTTTCGCCGGCATCCTCCTCTCGGCGATCATGGCGGCGATCATGTCGACGGCGGACAGTCAGCTTCTCGTTTCGGCTTCGAGCTTCTCCAACGACCTCTACAAGGTGGTGTTGCGCAAGCGCGCTTCGAATCGCGAACTGCTCGTCGTTTCGCGCTTGGCGGTCGGCGCCGTGGCCCTGGTGGCGATCTTCATGGCGATGAACACGCAGAGCGAGTTCTTCAAGGTGGTGATGAAGATGGTGTCGTTTGCCTGGGCTGGCTTCGGCGCGGCGTTTGGTCCGCTTATCCTGCTGTCGCTCTTCTGGCGGCGTACGAATCTGGCGGGCGCGGTGGCCGGCATGGTCGTTGGCGCGGCCACTTGCTTCGTCTGGAAGTTCGTGCTCGCCGATTATGCCGGCACTTATGAGATCTTCGCTCTTTACGAGCTGGCGCCCGGGTTCCTCTTCTCGTTCGTGACGACGGTCGTCGTCTCGCTCTTGACGAAGAAGCCGTCCGCGGAAATGCTGGACGAGTTCGACCTCGTCAGCAACAACACGGCGAACGCCCAATATCTCGCTCGCGTCCGCGCCGCCCTGAAGGACGTTCTTGCTGACGATAAGGTGACGGCTGAAGAGACTAAGTTCATCAAGGGCGTCCTGGAAGGAATGCCGATTGAAAAGGCCTGAAAAAGGAAAGAGAGACAAAAATGACGAATGTAGTGATCAATACGGCGCTAAAGACCATTGCCAACGAGCCCGAGGCGGCGCTGTCCGGGACGGTGGCCAAGACCGTCGAAGCCTCGTCGGGGTGGCTGGATGCCTTTACCGCCTGGGTAGACAAGATTGACGGCTATGTCTGGGGCGTGCCGCTCATCGCGGCGATTCTGGTGACGGGGTTGCTCCTCACCTGTGTCCTGCGGCTGAATCATATCTTCAACCTCAAGAACGCCTTCCGGTACATGTTCCATACCGAGGAAGGCACCGAGGGTGACGTGTCGGCGTTTGGCGCCCTCTGCACGGCGCTTTCGGCGACCATCGGCACCGGCAACATCGTCGGCGTCGCTACGGCCATCGGCACGGGCGGCCCCGGCGCGCTTTTCTGGATGGAACTGGCGGCGTTCTTCGGCATGGCGACGAAGTATGCCGAAGGTCTCCTTGGCGTCAAGTACCGCGAGTTCACGCCCGACGGCAAGGTGCTGGGCGGGCCGTTCTACTACATCGAGAAGGGCCTGGGCAAGAACTGGAAGTGGCTGGCGGTCCTGTTCGCGGTCTTCGGCATCCTCGCCGGCATCATGGGCGTCGGCACGGTGACGCAGATTCACGGTATCACGTCCGCGACGCTTCGCTTCTTCGACCCGAACTTCGCGCCGAACGATCCGGCGACGGGCGTGGCGGTTCTTTCCTGGTGCGGCATCTCGACGACCTATTCGTGGGCGGTCGTCATTTCGGGGCTGGTGGTCACGGCGGCGACGGGGCTTGTCGTCATCGGGGGGCTACAGCGCATTGCGAAAGTCTCGACGGTGATCGTGCCGTTTATGGCCGTGTTTTACGTGGTGACCATCGCGTTCCTGCTGCTGGGCAATCTCTCGAAGATCACCTCGGCACTGGAGCTGATCGTGCGCGCGGCGTTCAATCCGGCGGCGTTCACGGGCGGCATGGTCGGTACGATCTTCATCGCCATGCAGAAGGGGATTGCCCGCGGCATCTTCTCGAACGAGGCGGGGCTTGGCTCCGCTCCGATTGCGGCGGCGGCGGCGAAGACCAACGAGCCGGCGCGCCAGGGCCTCGTGTGCATGACGGGCACTTTCATCGATACGATCGTCATCTGCACGATGACGGGGCTCGCGATTGTGGTGACCGGGGCGTGGGAGCCGTCGCTCGGGCTGCAGGGCGTGGACATTACGATCGAGGCGTTTCGCCGGGGACTGAGCTTCATAGGGCCGAAGTCCGGGGTGGTTTCCGGTTTCTTCCTGATGACGGCCTTGACGTTCTTCGCCTTCACGACGATCCTCGGCTGGAGCTATTATTCGGAGAAGTGCCTGGAGTATCTGGTGGGCGCGAAGCGCCAGTGGATCGTCAAGATCTATCGTTTCCTTTACGTTGCGGTGGTCTTTGTCGGTCCCTATCTTACCGTTTCGGTAGTGTGGGGGCTCGCGGATACCTTTAACGGGCTGATGGCGTTCCCGAACCTGGTGGCGCTGGTTCTGCTCTCGCCAGTCGTCTGGCGGGTGACGAAAGACTTCCTGAAGCGTCAGCAGGCGCAGTCTTAAGGGGTCGTGATGGCCGTGCTGCTGGCGACCTTGGCGGTCGCGACGAATCTGGCGGCGACGCTGCCGACGGTGGTGGTGGAGGCGGCGCGAGTCGGCAAGACGCCGATGGAGCTTGCCCGGCATGTCGAGACGTTCGGCGCGAAGGCAATCGCCGAGAGCGGCGCCCAAAGCCTGCCGGAACTGGCGACGCGGGTGCCGTCGCTGAACGTTTACAATCTCGGCGCCGGCAATCCGGCGCTGGCGCAGGTTCAGATGCGCGGCTATGGCGAAAACGGGTTCGGGCGAGTCCTGCTGGCCGTCGACGGCGAACATCTCAACAGCTTTGACATGTACGCGCCGAACTATGCCCGCATCCCGCTCGGGGGCGTGCGGCGGATTGAAATCCTTCACGGTCCGCAGACAGTGCTCCATGGCGACTCGGCTTCGGCCGGCATGATCAACGTCATCACCGATCCGGAGACTTTCGAGCGGAAGACTTACGGCGAAATCCATGGCGGCAGCTGGGGCCAGGTTGGTCTTGCCGCCGGGACGCGCGGCGGGGTGGAGGATGAGGGAATCGCCTACTATGCCGATGCGGCCTACGACCGGGCGGACGGTTATCGGGATAATTCCGGTTATGACATCTGGAATGCGCAGGGGGGCGTACGGCAGACCTTTGCGAACGGCTCGTTTTTGCGCGTTTCGTCCTTCTTCAACGATTCCCGCTACGATTTGCCGGGCCCGCTGACCGAACGCGATTTTCGCGAAAACCCGACGAAATCGGTCTATCGCGATTCGGCGCACCTCACCGCCTATGGGCTTAACTTGTCCGGGCGGGGAGTGATCAACGACGAAAACGACCTGGGCTTCGTATTCACCTTTTCCCAACGCCATGCGCATTATGACAACGACGACAATGTCGGCGGCTTTGCCTATCAGCGCGATTATGACTCGAACCTCTGGAATTTTCGCCTGGCGCCTCAGTATGACTGCACGGCGGCGCTGTTGGGCTTTGACAACGAGTTCCTTTTGGGCGGCGAGCTCAAGTACAATCAGCTGGAGGGGGAGGCCTACGAGCGCTATCCGGATTCCGGCACCGACTGGCGGGAAGGCTATGCGGCCGATCGGCTGACCGCCGGCGCGTTCGCGCATGACGAATTCTGGGCGCTGGAGTCGCTCTCATTCGTCGCGGGCGTGCGGCTGGAACGCGATTGGAACCGCAATGACGTCACTGCGCGGGGAGATCGGGCCGACAACTTCGCCGCCGGCGAACTGGCGCTCAATTACCGTCCGGTCGACGAGGCGAAGGTGTTTCTCCGTTGGTGTCGCTTTTACCGCAATCCGTTTGCGGACGAATACCGCTGGCGCAAGGAAGCGCAGTCGGAAGTCGCCCGTCAGGAGGAGACGGCGAGGCCGGAAACGGGATGGAATGTCGAACTGGGCGGTCGTTGGGAACTGACGGAGGAGTGGTTTGCGTCGGCCGTCGCCTACTATTCCGAGACGAAAAACGAGATTCACTACAACCCCTTTGCAATGTCCAACGAGAACTCGCCGTGGACTCATCGTCGCGAGGGAATCGATCTCGCCTGGGGCTGGGAGCGGGAACGGACGGCCGGCTTCCGTTGCGCCTGGAGCGGGGTCAACGCCATCAAGGCCGAGGGCAAATACGACGGCAACTGGGTGCCGGGCGTTCCGCGGCAGCAGCTCCAGGTCGAAGGCCGAGTCTGGCTCGGTCGCGAGTTTTCGCTCCTCGGCGGCTATCGGCTGATCGGCGCGCGCTATGCGATTTCCAATACGCCCAATGCCAACGGGCGCATTTCGGCGGTGAGCGTGTTTCGCGTCGGCTGCCGTTACGAGCCGACCTGGTGGCGGCTTGAAGGAGTTTCCCTGTCGTGCTTTTGTGACAATCTTTTCGATGCGAACTATTGCGATTACGCCGTCGCCAATGTGAATACCGGCGTGAACGCGTGGTATCCGGCTGCCGGCCGCTCCTTCGTCTTTACCGTTCGTTACGAATTCTGACGGTTTTTTGCTACGGCCGACGCATCAAAAAACTCTCCTCCCCGCTGACGCGGTGACGAGAGTTTTTTGATGCGTCGGAAGTTTTTCAGCAACCAGCAACCAGCGGACAGCGGCCAATCCGAATGGTCGTGGCGCGGCTTATTTGCCCT
>JAZLMR010000065.1:0-25320 GCA_045598785.1 Kiritimatiellia bacterium | reverse complement strand
CAACGGAAAAATCTCCGCGCCACCCGCCGCCCTCAGCCTAACTGCTCCGCCTCGGCAAGGCCTCAGGAATAGCGCCTTAGCGGGCGGCGACTAGCGACGGCCGCAAAACCCGACGGCCGACTAGCGACATCCGACGACCGTAGGCGATGGATAGCGAAGCTCCAAGATCGCGCAAAGAGACGCTGAAAACCAAAATGAGAATTCGCTGCGGAAACTCTTGGCGAGGCAAGGGTGCGGCGCTGGCGGCTGGTAAACGGCTGCAATCATTGAAATGGCTAAGCGGCAGTGAGGCTGGAGATTGGGTTGACTTAAGCCGGCTAAATTTTAAGGGGCGGGTGATTGCGAATGAAGCGAGAGATAGAGCGCGAAAAATCAGCGCCGAGGGCCACAAAATGGGAGCCGCGACTACCGACGACCGACATCCGACGAGCGAGAGCGAGCCGACGGCCGACGACCGACGGTTCGCCCTTCCAGCGGCACCCCGGCGCGGAGCGGAGGGCAGCCGCTTGACTGAGGAAGGCGGGGGCGGGCGGCGATGGCGAGCGAAGCGAAGCGGACGGCGACGGTTCGGCGATTTCGCCGCGAAGGCGGGTCGAGAGGTGGGCGAAGCGCCGGAATTGCGCGGCAAATGACGCGACTAGCGACGGCCGACGACCGAGAGCGAGCCGACGGCCGACAAGCGACATCCGACGACCGGGAGCGATTGGGGCGCGAAGCGCCAGGGTCGCGCGGCAAAAGGCAAAGCGATTTGAAAGCGCGGAGCGCCAGCTAATCGCCACGGAGGTCGGCCGTCGGTCGTCGCTAGTCGGTCACGTCACGGAAGTCGGTCGTCGCTAGTCGCTAGTCGGCTCGACGGGTCGAGACTTTCAGCGGCGGCCCGTTATTGGCAGCGAGTCCGGACGCGCCAAATCGGTCGCACGCTGGAAAGCAAAACGACCCAAGGCCACCAAAAAGCAAATTAAAAGCGCGGAGCCACAAACAAAAATCGACTCCGTGGACCGCTACACTGTCAGAACCGAGAAATTCTCCAACTAATTAAAATGACACCCACGAACTTCCATTCCCCTGAAGCGACACGCGGCGAATAAGCCAGATTCTGTTCCCCTCCGCCGCCGACGGCAAGCCGCCGACGAGGAAGGTCCGATCATTCATCTAAGCGATCAACCCGAAACCGCAGGCATCGTGGCCGACGCCATCCGACGAGCCGCCGAACAGTATCCTATTTGATCTTGCTCCGAGGAGGGTTTGCCTTGACGGACCGTTCTTTCGTTCGGCCCCGGTGGGCTCTTACCCCGCCCTTTCACCAATAACCAGGCACCCGGCACGTGGCTCTGGGCACTCGGCTTGTCTGTTTTCTGTGGCACTTTCCATCGCCCGGGTTCACCCCAGGCCTTCCGCCCTTGACAAGCGGATCCTCCGCCCTGTGGAGTCCGGACTTTCCTCTGCCCGCGAAGGCAGCGACCGGTCACACGCGCGTCGCTTCAGGAGAATGTCAAAGAACTGCCGCCGGTTCAGTCGCGGTAGAGGATGCGGCCGCACATCGTGCAGGCCACAATCGACTGCGGCTTACCCGCCAGACCATTGCGGGCGTTCGCGTCCGCCAACTGCCCGACGCTCGGCGGCTGCACCAGATGGCAACCGTCGCAGACCCCGTCGGCCGTAAGCGCCGACACCACCGGCCAGCGCTTGGTGCGCAAACGCTCGTAATAAAGCATAAACTTCGGATCCGTCACCGCCTTGGCCTTCTCGGCGCGCTCCAGCTGCGCCTCCGCCAATTCGGCCGTCACCGCGGCGATACGCTCGTCGATCTCGGCGCAGAAGGCGTCGACCGCGCTCTTCTCGGCGTCATACTTGCCCTGCGCCTGATCAATGCGCGCCTGCGCCGAGGGCAACTCGTCCATCGCCGCCAGCGCATTGTTCTCGCTCGTCTCGCGGTTATGGGTGACGAGATCGATCTGAATCGAGAAATCCTGATATTCCTTGTTGGTCTTGAGCCCGGCCTGCTGCGTCTTGAGCTGCTGGATCTTGTCCTTGTAGCCCTGCGCCTCCTCTTCATAGTTCCGGGCCCGCTGAGTCACATACTCGTGATTGGCCTTCGCCGCCTGCAAATCGGCACTCACGCCCGACAACCGCGCCGTTTCCAGCGCCTTCCGCCGCGGCAAGTCCTTGAGCTCCGACTCCAACTCGCGGATACGGCCGTCAACTTCCTGCAAATCCACCAGCGCCTCAATGATTGTCATCTTCCCAAACCCCTTTCAAACTGGGGCAGGAGACGGGACTCGAACCCGCAACCCACAGAATCACAATCTGTTGATCTAACCAATTGATCTACTCCCGCCAACATGGAGCCAGGTAAGGGACTCGAACCCCCGACCTGCTCATTACGAATGAGCCGCACTACCAACTGTGCTAACCTGGCCTGTGATTGGTGGAAAAGTATATCAAAACCCTGGGCTTGCCGTCAATAGGGAAATTCGATTGCCAGGCAGAAATTTCACAAAACCCTTGAGCCGCAGCAGCATGGCGAGCGAATGGACGCGCGCCACCGGAAGCCCGGTCAGTTCCACCAGCCGATCCAATTCTATGCCCGCTTCATCAACATGCATCATGACCAGCGCCTCTTCCGCCGAATACTTCGGCTGCCCGGGGTCGCTCAGCTCAGTCGGCTCCGACGCCTCCGACGCCGAGGCTCCGGACAGTTGACTGCCAAGCCGCAACTCGCCAAGCGCCTCCAGGACATCGTCGGCATTGCGCACCAGCGTCGCCCCTTCCCGGATCAGCTGATTGCAGCCCGCCGACATGGGGCTGTCGACCCGTGACGGTATCGCCATCACGATGCGGCCCAACTCCGCCGCAATTCCCGTCGTGATCAGTGTGCCACCGCGAATCGGCGACTCCACCGCCACCACCCCGCGCGCCAGGGCCGCCACCACCTGATTGCGAATGGGGAACGTCTCGCGATCCGGCGGTCGCCCGAACGGAAACTGGCTGACGACCGCGCCGCCCCCGTCGATGATCGCCTTCGCCAGCGGCAGATTGGCTTCCGGATAAAACCGATCCAGTCCCGACCCGATCACCCCCACCGTCACGCCCCTGGCCGTCAGCGCGCCCCGATGCGCCTCCGCGTCAATCCCAAGCGCCAGCCCCGACACTACCGACCAGCCGGCTTGCGCCAGCTCGAACCCCAGTCGATTCGCACAGGCGCGCCCGTAGGCCGTCGAACGCCGTGTTCCGACCAACGCGACCGACGGCTGCGACAAGGCCGCCACCGAACCCCTGACATACAGCACCAGCGGATGGCCGCGCTCGGCGCGCAGGCGCTCGGGATAATCATCGTCCTGGTCGGTCAGGATCGTCACTCCCGTCTTTTCCGCCCGGCGGACTTCCGCCTGCCAGTCGACTTCACCACCGCTGCGGGCGGACTTGTGCGGGAAGCGCTCCCAGGCCGCCGCCAGCGACCCCGCCGCCGCCTTCAATGCCTCCGCCCGACACGAGCCGACGCACTCGGTAAGATTAAACGCAATCGCCGCTTGACGCTCCGTCATCGAATTTGATATACTCATACTCACTTTGGCCCCATCGTCTATCGGCTAGGACACGAGCTTTTCATGCTTGGTAGAGGAGTTCGACTCTCCTTGGGGCTGCCAAATTCTTCCCCTTTAGCGTCTAGTTCGCATCCTTTCGCCATCAGTGTTTTCACTTCTACGGCTTGAGCCATCATTAGCACAATTTTAAAAAGCCGCAAGCCAACTTGCCAACTTGACTCTCGCCTGGATTTACGCCTTACTGCTGATTCTTGAGCGCCTGACTGACCGCCAGCATCCGCTCGGACAGGTCTTCAAAGCCGACGTCCGAAGAATAAACGTCCTTGTAATACTGATACGCCTTCTGCAGATCGCCGGCCGACTCGGCGGCAAGACCGAGCTGATAGACCACCCGCTTCTTGAGGTCGTCCATCATCGGCAACGCATCCCGCGCCGTCTCCAGCTGCATGACCGCCATATCGCTCTGCCCCTGATTGAAGAAGCACATCGCCAGATAATACAGGGCCCACAGCCGATCCTTCGGACTCTTCTGCGCCAGCTGCAGATGCGTAAGCGCATCATCGTAATAACCGTAGGTGAAATACTGCTTGCCCAATTCGAACCGCAGATGCAGGTCATTGGGATAGCGCTCGACGCGAGCGGCGAGATCGTCGAACACGAACTGGTTCTTCTCGCCTTCCATCTGAACCGCCTCCTCTTCGCGGCCCTCGGAGCGCAGCGCCTCGATCTGCTGATCGTAATACTGCACCTTGGTCTGCGAAAGCATACGGTCCAGTTCGGGATCCATCGTGCCGGAAACGCTGATTGCGTCCTGCAACACTTCAATCGCCTCGTAAAAACGCTTGCCCTGAATGTAAATACGCGCCAGCGCCCGCCGCGCATTCATGTTCTTCGGCTCGGCTTCAATCTGCTTGAGCTTTTCCTGAATGAGCAGTTCCGCGTCATCGCCGGTAACCACCGCCTTGTTGGCCGCATCCAGCTTGGCCGCCTGCTCCTTGTTGGCAATGAGGTTCTGGAAGCCGCCCTTCTTGCCCGCAGTCTGCTCCCAGCCGGCGTTCATCGTCGCCTGCGCCTCGGTATTCTTTAGGAGCTGCATGATGCGCTGATCGCCGGGCTTCATTTCCGAGAGCTTGCGGTAGGCGTCGCGCGCCTTGTCCCAGCGCTTGGCCATCGTGTAGTAGGTGGCGACGCGCTCCAGGAGCGCCGGATCCTGATTGGAGCACTCGTAGGCCGCTTCTATGGTAATGGCCGCATGGTCAGCCTTGCCGGCCGCCTCCGCCGCCTTCACCGCGCACTCGATATTGTCGGGGTCAAGCGGATTCTGCGACAGCAGCTTCTCCGCCTCCGCCATCGCCTCGACGCCCTGGCCCTTCTTGACCAGGCCCATGACCTTCTGCCGCGCCAGCATATAACCCAGCTTCGCCCCGAAGCCCGTCTTGCCGTGCTTGCGGAAGTTGGCGATTTGCGCCGCCCGCAGCAGCTTGCGCGTCTCCAGGATGTCGGGCGCCGCCGTCACCGCCTCCATCAGCATGTCCACCGCCAGCTCATAGCGCCCGGTCTCCAGCGCCTGCCGACCGCGATTAGTGAAATTCTGCGCCTTCTGAGCAAGATCTACCGCCATTACGAAACCTCCAGTCGGCTGTCGCCGATTTTGCCGAGCACTCCGCCCGCCTTGTAAGTATTCAACATGAAATGCGTCGCCGTGGACAGCACGCCGTCAATCGTAGCCAAGTCCTGAGCGACGAACTGCGCCACGTCCTGCAAGCTGTCGCCCTTGGCAAACACCAGCAGATCATACGCCCCGCTCATCAGAAAGCAGGCCTCGACCTGCTCGAAACGCGCTATCCGCTCGGCGATCCTGCCAAAGCCCGATTCGCGCTGCGGGGTAATCTTGAGTTCAATTACCGCATGGACTTCGTTCATTGCTTTTCCCATTTGTAATTCAAAATGTCATCGACCACCTGCTGCGCCAATTCGTCCGCCACGCGGCCGGACGCATCTCGCTTCGCCGTCATCAGGTCGTTGCCGGCCGTAAACGAGACGGTGGCGGTATAGATGTGATTGTCAATCAGCACCTGATGCGACTCGCGGTCAATCACCGAAATCTCCGCGGTAACCGCAAGATCGTAGGAATTCTTACGGAAGCCCGACTTGCGATCATAGGCGGCGACACTCCCCGTTGCCGACTTGATCTCGCCCTGCACTTCAATCGCCGCCTCTCCGGCCGAACGCAGCTTAAAGGTCCCCTCCCGCTGGAACTCGCGCAACAACTGCCGCGTAACGACCGCGCCCAGTTCATTCACGTCCGACGAATTGCGGAAAGTCGGCACCGAAACCGTCCGTTTCGCCGCCGGCACCGACGCCCGCCACACATAGCCGGTGCCGCACCCGGACAACCCCAACACCGCCACTGCGGCCAACGCTAGCACTCGTCTCACGCTCATTCGCCTTTCAATGTCGACAACCGCTGCCGAACCGCTTCGGAATAGACCCCATTCGGATGATCCATCAGGAACCGCTCGTAGGCGGAAATGGCACTGCGCACGGTACGCGTGGGCGAATCATAGAACTTGGCCCCGCGATAGTCCTCCGTTTCCAGCTGCGCCAGAGCATCGTCAAGATAACCGCTGATCTTCTCCCGATCCGACTCCCGGCAGTTCTTGAGCGCCAACTTGAAGAAGTTGATCGAATCCTGACAGCGCGCCCGGTTGTAAGACCACTCATGCAGGCACCGCACCCGCACCTCCGCCTCCCGGACGAGAGCCTCCTGTGCCTCGTCGGTGCCGGAATAGTGGTTGCGCAAAGACTCGTAGACCTTGATCGCCTCCAGATAGAACTGTTCGGCGACGCGAAGTCGGGCGATGGTCAGCATCGCCTTGGGCGCCCACTTGGCCCCCGGCGCCCGCAGCACGCAGGCTTCATACGCGCGGCGAACGTCCGTCAGGTTCTCAAACCGGACGAACATCACCTCCTTGCCCTCCTCGCGCAAGACCCCCGCCAGCTGATAAAGCCGGTCCACAATGCCATTATAGTCGCACTGCAGCGAATAGAAATCCAAGAGATAGCGGTAGGCGGCAAAGGCCTCCTCGTAATCATTGAGCGGCTCCCACAAGGTCTCCGCCAGAAGCTGCTGCGCCTTCGGCGCCTCGACCGCCGTCGGCCATTCGCGCACCAACGCATCCAACTGCTTCGCCGCCTTGCCGTAGTCGCGATTGGCCAGCAAATCCTGGCAATACGCGAACTGACTGGTCGCGTCATCGCGGTTCGGACCGAAGATAAAGGCAAACCAGCGCGGACTCTTGCGCTCGGGCTTGATCGAATCCTTTTCGTTTTCAAAGCCCGGATAGGCGTCGGTAGCGTAACGCACCCCCGCTCCCGGCGAAACGCCCGGCGTCTGCTCCTCGGCAACCAGCACCGACACTGACGCCAACACGAGCACAACGAATACAAATGCTTTTCTCATATTCACAACGTTGATATTATAACACAAAAACTCTTCCCCGCAAACCACGGCGGAGGGTGCGACAGAGATGATGAGGAAGCGAATTTTTGCTACAATAAAACTATGTGCAGCAAAAAGAACAAGGTCTCGAAACGCCGTCCCCGTCCCCGCCTGGATCCCTGGCGCACCATGGCCCCGGTCATGGCCTTTTCCATCGTCTTCCTGATTGCCGTTTCGCTGATGATTCTGACCTGGCCCACGCGCGAACACCTGATCGCGGTCGAAGTGGAACTGGCGCGCAACGAAGTCTATGACGAGCTGGAGGAAATGGAAAGCGAGCCCCAGGCGGAACCGCCACCGCCAGAAAGCGCCATTGAAATCCAGCCATCCGAACTGGCTTCGGAGATCGCCGACCTCCCCGCGCTGGCCGAGCTGCCGGCCTTCGCCCCCGCCGTCATCACTACCGAAGCGCCGACCTTGCCCCGCCCGGAAACCGTCGCGCGCATCACTTCACCGGTCACCATGCAGTCGGTCGCCGGCGCCGCGCGCGGGGCCGCCGGCAGAATCAAGGCGCTAAAGCGCTTCGGCGGCAACGGCGCCGCCGAAGCCACCGTCCTGAGGGCCTTGCGCTGGCTCAAGACCCAGCAGCAGCCCGACGGACGCTGGCGCGCCAAGGGCGAAGGCGACGCCACCGCCTTCGCCCTGCTCGCCTTTCTTTCGCACGGCGAAAGCCTCACCTCGCCGGAATTCGGCGCCACGGTCAAGGCCGCGCTCGACTACCTTCTCGACCATCATCAGAACAACATGGCCGCCTATGCGCTCGCGGAGGCGGCGGCGATCATCCGAACTCCCGTCCTAAGCGAACAAGTCGAAGCCATCCTCACGGAATTCTGCCAACGCCAGCGCCAGAAAATCAAGGCCAACGGCGGCGGTATGCTTCACCGCTATTCGGCCGTCATGGCCGTCACTTCCGCCCGACTGGCCCGACTAAAGGTCCCCGGGCTGGAAAATGTCGCCCAAAGCTACGCCGACGCCTTTCTGGAAATGCGCAACGCCAAGCTCCCGGACTTCACCAAAATCAAGGGACTCGGCACCTGGCACTATATGATCGCCGGCGTCTGTCTTCAATATCTTCACCACGGCAACGAGCCCGAAACCGTGCGGATGATGAAACGCCTCAACGAAATCTGGCCGCCGGCGACCCTGGGGCCGACCGCCATCGCCTGCTGCCCCGTGCGCAGCAATTACTTTTCGACCATGATCTTCTTCAACGCCGGCGGAACCTGGTGGGAACAGTGGAACCGCGGCATGCTCGACGCCTATGTCGACAGCCAGATCGTCGAAGGCGAACTCGGCTACTGGCGCTGTCAGGACCAGCACATCGGCGACCAGCCCTTTTGGCCGACCTGCTATATCGCCCACCAGCTGATGGTCTACTACCGCTACCTGCCGACCTGTTCCGATGAAGCCTGGACGGCGGCCCCGACCCCACCGCCACGCGACGACTCCCCTTCGGTCGAAGTCGAAGTCGACTTATAGGGCCGGGTGCGCTCGCAAACCGTTGAATCTTCCCCCAATTTCCGCGCCCACCAAAGCGGACGCGCGGCGAAAGGCTTAGCGATTTTAAAGCGCGGAGCGCCAGGGTCGCGCGGGAAATGGGGCGACGGACGACGACCGACAAGCGACGGCCGCGGGCGAGGGAAACGCGAAGCGCCCTAATCGCGCCGCGAAAACCTGCAGTTCATCAACGAATTAAATCCGCACCCGTTTCCGCAGTGGTGCACCTAGAGGGACTCGAACCCCCACGCTTTCGCAGTGGAACCTAAATCCACCGTGTCTGCCATTCCACCATAGGTGCGCAAATCAAGGCTCCAATCGGCCTTGCACCCTCATTATACCATTATTTTCACTGGCAGGCGGCAAAGATTTCCGCCGCTTCCGGCATCCGGCCCCGGCCGCTCGCGCCACAGGCGAGTTCGCCCGAATCGGGCTCGACGATCTTGACGCCGCGGGCGGCGAGCGCCGCCAGGTTCTCCTGCGTCACCGGATTCTCCAACATGCCAGTATTCATGACCGGCGCCACGACTATCGGCGCCTTGGTAGCCAACAGCGTTGCGGTCAGCAGATTGTCGGCGATGCCGTACCTCAGCTTGGCGATCGTATTCGCCGTCGCCGGCGCTACCACCACCAGCTCGGCGGCGTCAGCCAGCGAAATATGCTCGGGCTTCCAACTGACCGGCGGCGCAAACTGATCAACGCTAACGGGATTGCGCGACAAGGTCTGAAAAGTCAGCGGCGCGACGAATTTCGTCGCCGCCTCGGTCATGACCACCGAAACCTCGTCGCCGTTCTTCACGAAAAGGCGAACGAGCTCCGCCGCCTTATAGGCCGCGATGGAGCCGGTCACTCCCAGCAAGATCCTGCGCATGATTGTTACCTCCCGAGGCGATTACGACGATAAAGCCAAGCGGCGACCACCAGCCAGAAGACCAGAAACGCCAAGCTGATCCAGAACACCCGAAGCCAGCCGATCTGATAAACGAGCGTAAACGCCAGCGCCGTCCAGATTCCGCCGCCCATGAACGGCTCATGCAGGAGCTGCTTGTAGCCGAAGCTCATCGCCGCCGGCGTCTTGTTCTCCGGATCGACGACCCGCAGCAGCATCAGCCCCGTGGCCGTCACGCCCGATGCCTGCCCGAACTCCGCCAGCGACCGCTCCAGCCAGGCCTCCTTGAAAATCCGCGGCCCGAGCAACAGCACGCACCCGATTGTCCAGGCCGTGCCGACGACAATGAGCAACAGCAGCGGCTGCCAGTGCGCCGCCACCACCTCCAGCCGAATCGTGGCCACCGCCGACACGACCAGAAAGTCCAGCGCCGCGCCGGAAATGCGCTCCATCTGAACCCGATCGACCAGCAGATCTACCCGGATCACCTTCGCCGCCAGCGACAGCAGCACGCCGCCGATCATGCAAAGCGGAAACAGCGGAAAGCCCTTCATCGGAATCAGACGGTGAATGCCCCAGCCGATCAGCATCGCGAGCCCCACGATCGCCAGATGCCACGCCAGCGAATCGATGGAATCGCACATGACCGTCTGCGCCCCGGCGGGCGGGCGGGCATCACGGAGATGAATGCCCCGCCGCTCGTGCTGCTCCCGGTCCTCAAAAGCCGCGACCTCCCTGACGATGCCCCGCCGATGCGCCCACTGGATGATGAGCATGCCGAAGACGATGCCGACGATCATGCCGACCGTCGCCACGGTAAACCCGAGGGCGATGCCGTCTTCCCAGCCAAAGGCGACAAACGACTCGCTCATGCCGCCGACCGTGCCGTGCCCGCCTTCAAAGCCGATTTCCAGCAGGTTGCCGAACGCGGCGGGAACGCCAAACCAGCGCGTTAAAAAGAAGCCGGCAAGCCCCAGCCCCACCACATACTGCCCCCAGGCCAGGATCTGCCCCATGGTCAGCTGCGGCAAGGCGAACTTCACGATCTCGGCCAGCTTGGGAACCGAGGCCCCGAGAAAGATCGTCGCAAAAATGACATTGATCAGGAACCCCGGGCACTTCGTCGCCGTCGCCTTGATCTCCGCCGGAACCTGATCCCCGCAAACGGTCAGCACCAGCAGCCCCACGAGCCCGCCGATAACCGATGACGGCAGATAGAGCCGCTGCAGCAACGCAAACCGGACGCGCAGGACCTTGCCCAGCACCAGCAACGCACATAGCGCCGTAAATACGATTACTGCCGTCACTTCCGAAGTTTGTCGCGATGCGCAAAGAACACCCTAACCCGATTGGCGAAAGTCTGCGCCTCGGGGAAGGTGCCCGAACCCGCAAGTTTCTGAAACGCCTCCAGCGCCTCCCGCTGCCTGCGGTCGAGATTGGTCGGCACTTCAAGGACAACCCGCACCGTCAGATCCCCCGCCGGACCGCCGCGCAGCGAAGGCACCCCCTTGCCGCGCAAGCGGAAGAGCTTGCCGTTCGGCGTGCCCGCCGGGATCTTGAGCTGCGCCTCGCCGTCGGGCGTCGGCACCGCCACCGTGCCCCCCAGGGCCGCCAGTACCGGCGAAACCGGAATGTCCACGCCCAGCTCCTGTCCGTCACGCTCGAAAATCTCGCTCTCCCGCACGTTAAGATGCACATAAAGGTCGCCGTTGGCGCCGCCGCGCAGCCCGCCGCCGCCCTTGCCCGCCAACCGAAGCCGCGAACCGTTGTCAACGCCGGCGGGAATCTTAAGCGAAATGTGCCGCGAAGCCGTGACATGGCCCGAACCCCGGCACTTCCGGCAGGGCCTTTCGATTACCGAGCCTTCGCCGCCGCAAGTGGGACAAGTCTGCCGCACCTGGAAAAAGCCGCTGCCGCCGATCACCACGCCGTGACCGCCGCAAGTATGGCAAGTGACGCGCTGGGAGCCCGCCGCCGCGCCGCTACCATGGCATTCGGGGCATTCGGACGGCAAATCCAGGTCCAAGGTGCGTTCGCTGCCGAACAGGGCCTCGTCAAAGTCAATGTCGAGCCGGAAAGTCATGTCATCGCCGGCACGCGGCGCATTCGGATCAGCCCGCCGCGAATGCCCGCCGCCCATACCGCCGAAGAAATCGCCGAAGCCGCCGAAGCCGCCGCCACCGCCGCGGCCGCCGAAAAGATCGCCGAACGCCGCAAAGATGTCCTCCATGTTGGAGAACCCCGCGCCACCGAAGCCGCCGCCACCGCCGTTCTGGAACGCGGCGTGCCCGAACTGGTCGTAACGGGCCTTCTTCTCGGCGTCATGCAGCACGTCGTAGGCCTCGGCCGCCTCCTTGAACTTCTCCTCCGCGACCTTGTCGCCCGGATTGCGGTCGGGATGATACTTCATCGCCAACTTGCGGTAAGCCGACTTGATCTCGTCAGCCGTGGCGTTCTTGCTGACGCCCAGCACCTCGTAGTAATCACGCTTGTCTGCCATTGTCAATCATCCCTCACGCCGGCTTGCCGGAGGAAACCACCACCTGCGCGACCCGCAGCACCTTGTCCTTCAGCATCCAGCCGCGTTTGGACTCGATCGCCACCTTGCCTTCCGCGATCTCCGCGTTGGGCAAAGTCGCAATCGCCTCCATCTTTTCGGTATCCAGGTCCTTGCCGACCGAATCAAAGGGCTCGGCGCCATGGTCCTTAAGCGCCTTGAGCAGCGAATCATAGACCAGCCGAACGCCCTTCACGAACGAATCTTCGGGATCCTTCACCGCCGCCAGCGCCAACGCCAGATTATCCACCGTGGGCAGCACATCCTTCAGAATATCGCTCTCGGCATAGCGGTAGGTATCCTCGCGGTCACGAATCGCCCGCTTCTTGTAATTGTCAAAGTCGGCCAGGAGCCGCGCATACTGATCCTTCCAGTCCACCTCGGCCGACTTGGGCGCTGCCGCCGGCTGAGGTTCGGCTGCCGACGACGACGACTCCTCCGGCTCCGCCGCCGGCGTTTCCTCGCTCTGCTTTTCCGTCTCTGCCTTCTGCTTGAACATTGTTGCTGTTTCCCGATCCTTATCTTACCGGTCTCCCGGCCAAATTAATCAAATTATTATACCATATTTCATTTCCGCCTTCGCATCCGCTTTATCGCCAATAGGCCCAGATGATGTCCGCCGCGCGCGTCGCCGACCACTGCGGATACGCCTGACGATAAAAAGCAACCGTCCGCTCATGGGGAACTTCCGGATATGGCTCGCCGCGCAGCCCCTTCACTTCCGTCTGCAACAGCTGCAAGCGCAGTCTGACGCCCTCCAGGAGCATCCGTCCGTCCGCCGTCAGCTTCGCCGGCTCGACTGCGGCCAGCGCCGCCAGCGCCGACTCCGTCCGCCGCGCTTCAGCTTCCAGCTCGGTCGCCAGCCGCTCCATGCCCGCGCGCCCGTCCTCAAACCGCGCGAAACAACCGTCACGCGGCGGCACCGAACCGTCCTTGCTGCCGTTCCAGCCGCGACCGTCCGCCAGGCCATAGCGGATTTCCCAACGCGAAGTTTCGTCCAGGGCCGCAGTCGGCAAGGCCCCGAACTGACGGCGAACCAGCTCCCGCCAGTCCTGTTCCGGATCGGCGGCGGGGTTAAGATAACGCTTGGCCGCAAAACCATAGAGCGGCAGCTGCAGACGCTTGGGGCCCTGATGAATCGTCCACGAAGTCACGCAGAATCCCGACACGCCGCCCTTGCGGGCCAAATCGGCGCAGGCGGCAAGATTCTGGCGGTGAAAGCCATACCGAACCAAAAACGGATCGTCTTTCCAACTCTGGCTGGAGCCGCAGATGATCGTCTCGCAACCCGCCTCGCGGAACTTGCGAATCGGCTCGTCGGACTGTCCCCACGGGTGTCCGTTAGCCGGATAGGCATAGTCCCAGAACCAGATCGTGAAGTCGGAAAACGCCGCCAGCGCCGACGCGCCCTGCCGCTCGCCCAGTTGCAGCACCATGTCATGCCAGCAACCGGGGCGGATGCCGCGCTGGCGCAGCAGCTCGGCGAAGATCTTGAGATGGTCCACATAAAGCGTCAGGCGGTCGCACTGGCTGCATTTCGGGCATTTCCCCATTTGCCAAACTTCGTCGCCGCCCAGATGCAGGCGCTTGACCTCCGGCCCGAACAAGTCAAGATACTCGGCCAGAACCCGTTTCAGGAACGCGACGACCTCGGGATTCTTCGGACAGTAGCAGCTGTTGCAGGTCGGCAGTTCGCGCCACGCCTGATAACGCGCGTGCGTCAGCACGTATTCGGCATGCCCGAGCGTCTGCATCAGCGGTATCGGCTCCAACCCCAGGTGCTTGGCCGTGCACAAGATTTCTCGAAACTCATCCTTGGAGAAGGCGTCCGGCGCTGCAATTTCCGGGCAGCTGTCCAAACGGACCTTGTTCTCGATCTCCCAGAGCACCGCCGTATACCCGTCCGCAGCCGCCTGTTTCAAGACGGACACGATCTCATCCTGACGGTGCTGAAGCGTATTGAAGTCGAGATGCAGCACCAGCGAGCCCTTGGGGCCGCCCGCGCCCAGCCCGACCAGCGCCGACCAAACCGACACCCCCAAGACAAGCAACCGCAAGCCCTTCATTCCCAACCGCCTTTCCTGACTGCTCCTATGACTTAATGCAACAGCTCAAAGACCTCCAGCGTGACGGGATGCGCGACCGGCCGGCCGTTGAAATCCTTCAGTTCAAGGCGATTCTCGCCTTCCCAGCGCACTTCCTCGGTCACGTTCAGGCGGAAGCTCCAGCCATTCACGTTGATGAGCCGTTCGTAATCGCCGATCTCCTTGCCGTTGAGCTCGATCGTGAAATCGAACTTCGGATTGCCAAACCAAAGTTCGGCCACCGCCGCCTTCGGACGCTTCGGCGCGGCAAAGCGGCCGTCCGCCACCTTGACGCTCGCCACCCGGTGCAGCTCGTGGTCGTTAGTCGGATCCTGCGAGAGGGCGCGCTTGATGGGACGCGACACGCGCAGCGGCACCAGCTTATCGACGCCCTGCTCCACCCAGGCGCGATGGCGGCGGACCGCCGCATCCGACTCCGGACGGCACACCGGTTTTTTCCAGACGGCGGCGGAGCCATCCGCCAGACTGCGAACGACCGTCGCCTTGCCAAAGCCGGCCGGGCTGCGCCAGAATCCGTCACGCACCACAGCATAGAACGGCTTCTTGCCCGGCCGCTCGATCGCAATCGGGATCATCACGTCGGAATCCGGCGAACGGACCAGCAGCCCGTCGTCCCTATACTCGGCCGCGAGCGGCGCCAACGGCCGGTCCGCAAAGAGCAGGAGTCGCCCGTCCGACGTCTTGAAACTGACCGGCACGGAAGTCTCGCCATCGCGACAGGTGAACGGCACGGCCGCGTGCGCCACCAGATCGTAGACGGCGCCGGCGGGACGACGCAGCGTAACCGTGCCCGCATTGGGCGCCCCCCGTTCGAACACCTTGCCCCACTGGCCGACATAATCACCCGGCACGCGACGGTCGTTGATGACAAACAAATAATCCGCCGAGCCGTACGCGCGGAGATGCAGAACGAGATCCCGCTGGTCGGCGCGGGCAAATGGCGTCCGGACCGACGCAATGTCGGAATTGAGCTTGTCGGCGGCAGCCTGGAAGCTGTCGGCAATGTCCGTCGCCGTGGCGCGGCCATAATACTTGACTTCCGCCAGGTCTGCGTCGGGAAGCACCGCCGGCACCATATAGCGATCCGCGATGACCAGACCGCCGCGCGCCTGAAATTCCTTCAGCGCCCGCACCGCCGACTCCGTCAGCACGTCGCACCCCGGCGCCAGCACGACCTTGATCTCCCGGGGAACGCCGTTCGTCGCCACGTCATCCTCATACAGGCTGCGCGGCATGAGGTTCGCCTTCGTCGCGACTTGGCCAGTGAGAAAGACCGGGCCATCCCACCCCCAGCTGCCGCGCCCGGCGAAGATCGCCGACGCGAAGCTCTCGAACACGGCGACGTCGGTCGGGCGCTCGGGCAGCGCCCGGAAGAGCGGACCCAGCGGAACGGCAACGCGCTGGAACAGCTCCTTCATCGCCAGCGCCGCCTCGGAATTCGTCCACTGGTAGTTGCGGCTGGCTTTGGGAAAACCGTAGGGATCGGCGTCATAGAGCGAGCGCCAGCCATAGCAGCTGATGCTGTCGACCCGCCGCGCGAACGTCATCCAGAAAGTCTCGACGAGCATGTCCGGCGGCGTGGTCAGATAGGCGGAGTTCGGCCGCTCGGCCAGCCAAGCCGGCGGATTGGCCACGGTCTGGTCGGCAGGCGCCAGCCGGTTCCGATAGCAGATGCCCTGCACGCTGGCGCCGATCATCGCCCCCGATCCGCGCGCGGCCTCCTGCTGTTCGGAAATCACATAGTCGATGGCATACGGGAGGGGATTCGCATACGTCCAGTGCACGTGACACAAGGTCTTGCCGCCCTCGGCGCCCCAAAGCGGAGGAACGCGGACGATGGGCGAGTAGGACGTGAACGCACGGCAACCGAGCCCGGCATCGACCACCTCGGTCATCTCGTTCTCGAACGCCACCCAGCCGTCGCCCTCGCGCCAGAACCAGCGGTAGAATTCAAGCAGCGGCCAGTCGTCCGGAATCACCCGCCCGACGGGAAAGCCGCGGATCGTTCGGTAGTGCGGGGCGACCTTCTCCTCGACTTCGGGAGGAATGGCCTGCCCGCCCGAAGCCTTCGCCCAGGCATTGGAAAAGATCGCCGTGAACGACGGGCGCGTGGCATCTCGGCTCTCGCTGCAGACCTGCGCCCCGATCAAGGCCGGATGACCGCCAAGCTCCGCCACCGCCCGGACGGCATTGGAACAGACGATTGCCCGCGCGGCAGGATTGGAAACATCGGGATTGTCAAGCGGCCCGGGCTTCCCGTTCTTGTTAATCCGCGGATACTTCGCGATGACCTTGGCGTCACGATCGAGCTCCCAGCGTTCGACGAAATCACAGTCGGCGGCGAGGATGCGGTCGAGCATTTCGCGTTTCTTCGCCTTCGGATCCTTATCCGCCGGCGTCGCCTGGAAGCCCGTAAAGGTGTTGAACCCGGCCTCCAGCAGCTCGTCGAAATACCACGACGGGAAAAGCGAAAAGCCCCGGATCTGGTCTTCGGGATTCGCCCGCGGCCCCCGATAATCCGAAGCCGCCAAGAGCGGAACCAGCTGAACTGACGCCCAAGCCACGCCAACGACCACCAGTAGTTTCAACGCATCCTGTCCCTTAATCATCATCATTTCTCCTTGTTTCTCCTTAGCTTTTGGCGCCATAGGCCGGCGACGAAAACGGCGGCGTATCGGTACGACCTTCGCGCCAGGCCCGCACGGCTTCCGCCCGCGCCTTCAAGTTCGCCTCGCGCCCCAGGCCCGCCGGCGTATAGTAGCGCCGGCCCGCCAGCGACTCCGGCAAGCACGACATCCGGGCGATCTTCTCGTCCGTGTCATGCGCATAAGTATAGCCCTTGCCGTAGTCGAGACTCTTCATCAGCCGCGTCGGGGCGTTGCGGATATTAAGCGGCACCGGCTCGGCCATCATGTTCTGCGCGTCGGCGGCCGCCCGTAGATACGACTCCTCCATCGCATTCGACTTCGGCGCCAGCGCGAGATAGATCACGATCTGCGTCAGGTGCACGTTGCATTCGGGCACGCCCAGGTTATGGCAGGCGTTCCAGACCGCATCCGCCAGCAAGAGCGCGTTGGGATCGGCGAGCCCCACGTCCTCGGACGCGAACCGAATGCAGCGCCGGGCGATGTAAAGCGGATCTTCGCCACCCTCCAGCATTCGCGCCAGCCAATAGACCGCCGCGTCCGGGTCGGAATTGCGCATCGACTTGTGCAAGGCGGAAATGATGTTGTAATGCTCCTCGCCGTGCTTGTCGTACATGAGCGCCTTGCGGCTCACGACCTGCGCCAGCGTCTCCTCGTCGATGACCGGGCGGCCGTCCGGGCCGACCGCGGCATTCGCGACCGCCGTCTCCAGGGTGCCGAGCGCATTGCGCGCGTCGCCGTTCGCGAAAATGGCGATCTTGCGCAGCATGTCGTCGGTGCAGCCGACCCCCAGTTTGCCGAAGCCGCGCTCATCGGCGAGCGCATGTCGCAGCAACCCCACGAGGTTGTCTTCGGTCAGCCCCTTCAGGACAAACACCTTGCACCGCGAAAGCAGCGCCGAATTGACTTCGAACGACGGATTCTCGGTCGTGGCGCCGATGAGAATGATCGACCCCTGCTCGACAAACGGCAGGAAGGCGTCTTGCTGCGCCTTGTTGAAGCGATGGATCTCATCGACGAAAAGGACCGTGCGAATGCCGAGCTGGCGGCCCTTCTCGGCCCGCGCCATGATTTCCTTGATTTCCTTGATCCCGCTCGTCACTGCCGAGAAATTGACAAACTCCGCCTTCGTCACATTCGCGACCACATTGGCCAGCGTGGTCTTGCCCACGCCGGGCGGCCCCCAGAGGATCATCGAGGGAATCTGATCGCGCTCGATCATCTGCCGGAGGAGCTTGCCTTCGCCGACGAGATGCTCCTGACCGACGAATTCGGAAAGGTCGCGCGGCCGCATCCGCGACGCGAGCGGCTGCGAACTCAGCTCGGGGTCCATTCCCTCCAATAGCGACATCTGCCTCATCTGGCGAAATTATACCAAATTCCGCCCCTTGTGTTTTCCCACTTACTGAAAAGCGGCGGCACTTGCATGCCGCCGCTTTGCGCCCTTACCGCAAAAAGAGAACAGTTCCAATCGGCCGCACCGTCACATAGCCATCCTCATCGACCTCGACTGCTCGCGCCGTCGGCCGACCGTTAATCGAAACCGACCAATTAGCGATATTCGCAAAAGCCGGATTCTCCAAGACATTGATACCAAAGACTTCGATCTCGGCAAAGCGATCCGCGACCTCCACAAGCGCCAACTCGCCCGTCGCCGCCAACTCGACGCCTGCCGCCGTGCCAAAGCCCTGACCGACATCGACCTCCAGCTTGTCCACCGTAATCGGCGCACTCAAGTTAAGCGCCCCGGCCGAATCCACTCGCAGCGCCAAGCCGGTCGAAGTGACCGTCGGGCCCGAATAGGCCGCGACCTCAAAGTTATCGGTCTTCACCTTGCCTACGGCCGTATCCCCGTTGTTAAAACTGGTATTCTGCTTATACCAGCGACCATTAACCGCCTTACTCGCATCAAATCCTACCGATGTCGAATTGCAGATTTCCGTCCAGCTATGACCGTCGGTCGAACCTTCAAGCGCCCAAGCGCTGAGGAAGTAGTTGCCGTTGCCGCTCCAGGAGGCCAGCATGTCTATCCCGGCGACCGGATTCGTCTTATGCGTGTCAAGACGCATAACCACGCAGGCCCAGGTAGCGGAATTACCCGCATTGTATTTGCCGCTGGGCGCATAGATCTGCACCGAATTATCACTCAGCCCTCCATTCGGACGCGGCAACTGAGTAGTCCGATCATCATCGAACATACCGTTGGGATTCCGGTCATAGCTCAGACCTTTGGTCATTCCATAATCAGTCATCAGACATTCGCCGCAATTCAAATTATCGATGTCAAAGCCAGGAACATAGGTCAAATAAAGATTCTGACGATTGCCGTCCTTGTCGAAAAGCGCCACCTCACTGAGCTGCACAACATTGTTAGTGACATGATACTGCTCGTTAATGCATTCCTTGATGACAAACCGGTAGAACTCGTACTGGGCATGGTTCGCATAATTCAGCGTTCCTTCCTTGACGGTGATTCCGCCGATGCCTGCGAGTTTCCCGGCCATCGACCAGGTGCCGATGCCCTCCTTGACGATGTTGATCGTGCCCGAACCGGCATCGAAGTCGCTCGCCTTGCTGACCTTGCCGAAACCATCGGCGCCCAAGTGCAGCGTGGCCGACGTCTGCCCGGCCAAAAGCCCGAAGCCGGTAAGATCGAGCTTGCCAGCCCCGTCCGCCGTCTTGAGGCACCCTTCGCCCTTCAGCGCAAACGGACGAGTCGTGACCTTCACATCGCTGGCGCCGGTATACTCCAGCGTCGCAATCGCCTCCGTCGGCTCGGTGCTGCCGAGCTCAAACGCATAATCGACCTTCTTGGACTCGTCATAAGCGCCGACATAGCTTTCAAAGAGCGCATCGGCATAGCCGAGCGAACACACCGACCCCTTTTCGGCAAGCGAATCGAAGCGCAAGGTGCCCTCGTTGACTTCGATGACCCCGCCGTTCCTGCGATTGTTATTGGCGGCCATCCGCCAAATGCCGGTGCCGTTCTTGATGATTCGCTCCGAGACCCGATTGCCCGAGCCGTCCAATTCGCCGGCAATCGCCCCGTTAAACACACACTCGGTCTGATTGGAACCGATCAGGGTTATGTAGGTGTTGTTCTTCCACGAGCTCTGCAGGCCCAAGGTCGTCCGCATTTCCAATCCACCGTAGGCGCCGCCGTCCAAAGTCATCCCGGGGCCGATAAAATAGGAGCTCTTGCTGCCGCTGGTCGCCCGCGCATCGGGATAGCCGATATACTTGAGCGTGCCCGCCTTGGTCATCGAAAACGACTTATAGCCGATCGAGGTGTCGCCCTCAGATTCAAAGCCCAACAAGGTAAAGCCCAAGCTCGAATGTATGCCATTGGCATCGTCGAACACCGTCTGGCCGCCATTGAAGTCGTTGTGGATGCCCGTCAGATCCAGGCTGTAGCCATAAAGCCGAATGGCCAACGGCCCGGTAATGGTGCCGTCAAACTGGGCGTGAAACCCTTGCACGGAATTGCCGCGGAACTCCAGCATCGTCACCTTGCCGTCATTGGCCTTGGTAACCGTGCCCGAGCCGGTAAGCGTGCCGAAGAAGACGGCAACGCCGCCCGAAGCGTCGCCGGTGCCGACATCAAGCGTGGCGCCTTCGGCGACATATACCGACCGCAGCCAGCGGTTACGCGACTTTTCCTTGCAGTTTACCAGCGTCACCGTGCCGCCGTAGATGTCCCAGCCGATTTCATAATCGTGCCATTCGCTGGTCCCATTCCAAACCTGAGTGTCATTGATCGACTTGAGGATCAAATTGCCCGCGCCGCGCTTCACCACCTTCGCCGTCTCCAAGGTGGCGGAGCTGCTCTTATAAAGCGAGCTTTCCCACTCGATGTCGCTGTCGGCCACGATTTCCAACTCCGCGCCGTCATAGAAGGTAATCCGCGCCATCGTCCGGATCAATTCCGCCGAAGGCGTACCGCCCGTGACCGAAGCCTTGATGTCCTTTTTCAGCACGATGATGTCGCCGGCCTCCGGTGCAAAGGAAAACTCCGACGGATTGTTTTCGGCTTTCTGATACGAGGACTTGGAAGTCCAGTCGATGGGCGCGGTCAAGTTCGGCTTAAGCCAAAAGGTCGTTTTCTCATGCGTCTTTTCGGCCCACGCCGCCGAAACCCAAGCAATCGCCACCAACGCCGCCACCATGCCGCGCTTCGCTCCAACCAACGCCATAACTGACTCCTTAGAGGGTTGTTATTTTAGAACCGGGAGATAACTTATACTATTTACCCCCCCCCCTAAAATTTTCCACATTATAGCATCAAACCCGCAAAAGTGTCAAATTCTCCACTCACCAGTAATGCCGGCGGGCGGTGACGATGTCTTCGTTCAACTCGGCCCGCTCGCGCTCACTCAACTCCTGGCGGCGGACCCTCCCGCCCTCAATCCTCACCTCGGCATTGACTACCTGAAGTTCGCAATCCAGCTCGACATTACGGAACACGAGATGCTCAAACGGCCGCGCAGGATGCGCCAGGATCGGCACCAGGGGATTCTTTACCCGCCCGGAAATCCCCTCAAAGACGAGGTTGCGGAAAAGCGCCGTCTTCGAAAAGAGGTGATGAATCCGCCCGAAGGCCTGCGCCTCAATCTGAATATCGCGGAACTTAAGGTCCGTAAGGTCCGGGCCGCGACTCGTTCGCGAATAGGCGCCGACCAGGTTAAAGGCATTGCAGGTATCGGTGATGGTGAGATTGCCAAACACCGCATCATGAATGCGGCCCTCGCCGACGCCCGGACGGATCGCATTGCAAGCCGAAGACAAATTGCAGTTCATTACCGTCACATACGCGCAATCGTGCGGATCCGCAAGCCGATTCGCACCCGATGCGCGCAAGGTTATGCAATCATCGGCCGTGTCGATGCGACAATCCGACACCGTCACCCAACGGCAGCGGTCAAAATCCAGCCCGTCGCCGTTGTAAGTATGATACCGACGGCGCTCCGTATGCACATAGCACCCCCGCACCCACACTCGGTCGCAGTTCAGGAAAAAACAACTCCAATAGGGCGCGTCGGCGATTTCCAAATCCACCAGCCGAATATCAGAGGAATCGCAAAACCACAGCATCTGCGCCGGCCGGAACGGTATCTCCGCCTGCGGCCGCAGCTTGCCCTCGGCATCCAGCAGAAACGCCGCCGAATTGCCGTCGATCCGTCCCGGGCCGCGCACGGTGACATTATGTACCCCGACCGCCAGCAGCAAATGCCCGCCCGAGGTGTTGTCGCCCGAACGCGGCGACGCATAGTTCTGCGGGCAACAGTCTGGGGCGCAATAGCGCGACGGATCCGCCGACCCCTTGAGCACCGCGCCCGCGCCGAGATGCAAGTCCACGTTGTCCTTAAGCCATATCGAGCCGCATTCATAATTGCCGGCCGGCACGAACACTTCCCCGCCCCCGGCCGCAGTCGCCGCGTCAATCGCCCGTTGAAGGCGCCCCGTATCGTCAACGTCACCCGCCAGCCGCGGGAAATCGTTCAGCGACGCCGCGCCGCTCGTCATTGCCGCTACCGCCATTATTAGCCCCAGACTGCTCATAACCAAATGTCCCCACCTCCTACCTGAGCCACGATCAAATATTTACCGCAAATAGATTATCGTCCCAAGGGGGCGGATCCTCGCATAACCATCCTCATCGAACTCGACTGCTCGCGCCGTCGGCTGGCCGTTAATCGATACCGACCAATTGACGAGATCCGCAAAGACCGGGTTGGCGTTGACATTGATGTCCCACAAATACACCTCCTCAAAGAAGCCCTCCACATTCTCCAGCGCCAGCACCCCCGTCGGCGCCAGCGAGACCCCGTCGATCATCCCAATTCCCATGCCCGTATCCACCGTCAGCTTGCTGATGGTAATCGCATCGCCCAGGCTGAGCGCTCCCGCCGAATCGACCTGCAGCGCCAGCCCGCTCGAAGTGACGACCTCTCCCGCATACGCGGCAATCGCATAGTTGTCGGTCTTGGTCTTGCCCGGCGCCGTGCTACCGGCCGTATGCGAAGTGTTGGACTTATACCAATAGCCGCCATTCGCCGGCTTGGCGAAACCGCAATCGGCGGAATTGCACACTTCCGTCCAATGCCGGCCGTCCACCGACCCTTCCAGCGACCAGACCGTCGGCGCATACTTATAGCCCCCCGCCCACTGACCTTCAGTGATCTTAGCGCCCCAAGAGGCCACGAAATCCACCGCCGTGACCGGATTGCACTTAAGGACGTCCAGGCGCATCACCACGCAGCCCCAGGTTGCATCATTGTCCACCGAGTATTTACTGTCGTTGCCCGATTTGATCTGCACCGAATTGCCGCAGCTATTCCCCGCATTATTGAACAAATTGGTCGTCTGATCGTCAAACATCGACATCGGTGCGCGGTCATAGTTCAGCGCCCTGGTGCCCGCATAGTTGACCATCATGAACTCGCCACGCTTCAGTTCCTCGATCTTATAACCGTTATTGTAATTGAGATAAAGGTTCTGCCGATAGCCGTCCTTATCAAAAAGCCCCACTTCCCGAGTCTCGGCAAAACTCTCGCCCGAGGCTTCCTTGATGATCCAGCGATAATACTCATAGCGGGTATGGTTCTGATAGTTGAGCGTTCCCTCCTTGACCTTCAGGCTGCGAATGCCCGCCAGTTTGCCGGACATCGTCCATTCGCCGGCCCCTTCCTTGACAATGTCAATCGCGCCTTCGCCCGCATCAAAGTCGCGCGCAAAATTGGCCTTGCCGAAATTGTCCGCCCCCAAATGCAGTGTCGCCGCCGTCTGACCCTTGAGCAGCCCGAAGCCGGTCAGGTCGAGCTTGCCCGCCGTTTCCGCCATCGTCAGGCGCCCTTCGCCCTTCAGCGCGAACTTGCGAGTCGTGACCGTCGCGTCGCTGGTGCCGGTATACTCCATGGTCGCGATCGCCTCCGTCGCCTTGGTGCTGCCGAGCTCAAAGGCGTGCTCCACGAGCTTCGTTTCGTCATAAGCGCCTTCATAGCTTTCAAAAAGCGCGTCGGCCCGCCCGAGCGAGCAAACCGTTCCCACCTCGGCAATGGAATCAAACCGCAAGGTGCCCTCGTTGACCTCGATAACGCCGCCGTTCAAGCGATTGTTATTGTTGCCAAAGCGCCAAGTGCCCGTGCCTTCCTTGATGAAACGCGCCGAGAGCTTATGTCCGGCGCTATCAATCTTTTCATTGAACTGGCCACGGTAAACGCACTCCACCTGATTTGAGCCCGTGAAGGTCATCGCCGTATTCTGGATATAGCTGCTCTGCATGCCAAAAGTGTTGTTGCAGTCAAAATTGCCGTAGGCGCCGCCATCGACAATCAGGTTCCAGCCGATGAAGTAGCAGCCTTTGCTGCCGTAAGTATAAGCACCGTCAGCGTAGCCGATATGCTTGAGCGTGGCCGGCCTGGTGATCGAAAAGCCCTGATAACCCGCCGAGCTCAAGCCTGAACTGCCGCCCTGATAAACAAAGCCCAAGCAGGAATGATCGCCGTCGGAATCATCGTAAAAAGTTACTTCACCGCCGTTAAAATCGTTGTTGACGCCCGTCAAGTCAAGCTCATAGCCATAAAGTCGCATACTCAAGCATCCGGTGATTCGACCGTCAAACCGCGAATAATGACCCAATATGCTATTGCCGCGGAACTCGAGGACATTAAGTCGGCCGTCATCCGCCTTGCACACTGTCCCCTTGCCTGTCAGCGCACCGTAAATAACCACCATGCCGCCCAACATTTCGCCCTTTGAGCCCGTGCCGGTGCCGGTGCCGACATCCAAAACCGCCCCTTCGGCGACATTGAGCGAATAGACCCAGCGATTGCGCTTCTTTTCCAGGCAGTTGACCAAGGTGAGCGTGCCCGCCTGCACGTCCCAGCTCACCAGATAATCCTGCCATTCGACGGTCGCAGTATAATCCTTGACATAACTGCGCGACATCAGCTGCAGATTGCCGGTGCCGCGCTTAGTCACCTTGGCGGTGCACGCACTTTCATTATAGGCGCGGATCGCACTATTCCATTCCAAATCATTATCGGCGACAATTTCCAACTCCGCATCGGCATAGAGGATGAAAGCCGCCATATTGCGCACCAAGTCAATATCCTTGTCATCAGCGGCAATCGATGCCTTTAAGCCCGCCGACAGCACGATGACATCTCCTTCTTCGGGCGCATAGTCATACTCCGAAGGATTGCTGGCGCTCTTCTGATACGAAGACTTGGAACCCCAGTCAATAGGCGCGGTCAAGTTGGGCTTAAGCCAAAAATCGGTTTTGCTGTGCGTCTTTTCTGCCCACGCCGCCGAAACCAATGCCACCACGGCCACCACCGCCACCACACCGCGCTTCGCTCCAACCAACGCCATAACTGACTCCTTAGAGGGTTGTTATTTTAGAACCGGGAGATAACTTGGACTATTTACTCCCCCCCCTAAAATTTTTTACATTATAGCATCAAACCCGCAAAAGTGTCAAATTCTCGGTTTTGCTGCCAGAGATTCCAATTGTACGGGGCGTCGTCGGCTTCGCCGCCGCCACCCCACACGATTTAACTCTTTCCGACGCAGCGCTGT